>NZ_JASCAI010000024.1:0-73777 GCF_029967875.1 Acinetobacter sp. V89_4 | reverse complement strand
CTCGTCGGGCTCATAACCCGAAGGTCGTTGGTTCAAATCCAGCTCCCGCTACCAAGTTTCTTAAAAGAGGCTCACAGACAAGTGGGCCTTTTTGCACAGTGGACTATTGTTTTCTGTGCTACATAGGGGCGATTAACGCCCTTTTTTATTGGTTATCGTATCGCTATCGTGTAGTTTCGACATCAATTGGTCAAATAGTCATGCTTCACTATAGTAGGTCTGTGTCGGTTAAAACAACCGATTGAATCGCACGAGAATGACGAGAGTAAATGAAATTATCAAATAAATCCCAAGCATTGCATGACTTAATTGTTCCTGCAGTACAAGCATGTGGTGTCGACCTTTGGGGAATCGAGTTTCTCCCACAAGGTAAACGTTCATTATTGCGTATTTATATCGACAAAGCGGTAAGTGAAGAAGATGCTGAGCCAGTACTTAATGAAGATGGTGAAGTAGAACTAGGCCGTGGTATTGGTGTACAAGATTGTGTGCGTGTAACACAACAAGTTGGCGCAATGCTGGATGTTCATGATCCAATTTCAGGTGAGTATTCATTAGAAGTTTCTTCACCAGGTTGGGATCGTCCATTTTTTCAACTAGAACAGTTACAAGGCTACATCGGACAACAAATTGCTTTGCGTTTGATTGCAGCAGTAGAAAACCGTCGTAAATTTCAAGCAAAGCTTATTGCAGTAGACCTTGAAAATGAAGAAATTCAGGTTGAAGTTGATGGGAAGCACGTGCTTGAGATCGACAGCAACAATATCGATAAAGCAAACTTGATCTATCAAGATTAAATTTATTAAATTTTATAAGAAATCGGTAGGTGACTTATGGGCCGCGAAATTCTTACCGTTGTTGAAACGGTTAGTAATGAAAAAGGTGTTAGTCGTGAAGCGATCTTCGAGGCTTTAGAACAAGCTCTAGTTGCTGCAACGAAGAAAAGATTTTACGAAGGTACGCATGCTGAAGAAGCTCAGCTTCGTGTAGAAATTGATCGTAAAACTGGTGATTACAGCACATTCCGTCAATGGACTGTTGTGGCAGATGAAGATCATGAAATGCCAGCTTGCCAAGATGCGATTTCTGACCTTGACCCATCTAAATGGTCAATTGGTGATGTTCGTGAACTCGAAGTAGAATCTATTGAGTTTGGTCGTATCGCTGCACAAATTGCAAAACAAGTTATCGTACAAAAAATTCGTGAAGCTGAGCGTGCTTTAGTTGCTGATGCATACGAGTCTAAAGTTGGTGAGTTAATTTACGGTGAAGTGAAAAAACAAACCAAAGACGGCTTTATTATCGATTTAGGCGACAATGCTGAAGCTTATCTTGCGCGCGAAGAAATGATTCCTAAAGAAATTCTTCGCCCGAAACAACGTATGAACGCTATTTTATACAATGTGAACCGTGAAGGTCGTGGCGCTCAGCTGTTGTTATCACGTGCTAAGCCTGAAATGTTAATTGCTTTAATGAAAAAAGAAATTCCTGAGATTTCTGAAGAAATTATTGAAATTAAAGCAGCGGCACGTCAACCAGGCGTTCGTGCTAAAATTGCAGTGAAAACAAATGACCATCGTATTGACCCTGTAGGTGCATGTATTGGTATGCGTGGTACGCGTATTCAAGCGGTACAACAAGAGTTAAACGGTGAACGTATTGATGTAGTGGTCTGGTCTGATGATCCAGCTCAGTACATTGCAAGTGCATTAGAACCAGCTGATGTTTCAGGCATCGTGCTTGATGAAGATGCAAGAAGTGCCGATATTATTTTTGCAACCAGCGATCAATTGGCTCGCGCGATTGGCTCACAAGGCCAAAATGTTCGCTTGGCTTCTGATTTAACTGGCTACAAACTCGACATGATGCTTGAAGAAGAGTATCGTGCTCGTCAGCAAAATGAAGCTCAGCAATATCTTGATATGTTTGTATCACGTCTCGATATTGAAGAAGATTTAGCAATGGCATTGGTGGAAATGGGCTTTACCTCTTTAGAAGAGATTGCTTATGTTCCAGCTGAAACTTTTGACGAAATTGAGCTTGATGCTGAATTGGTTGAGTTATTGCAAAGTCGTGCAAAAGAAGCAGCACTTACTGATGCTTTGAAACAGCAAGAAAATATTCAAGAACCGAGCGCAGACCTTCTCACTATGGAAGGCATGACTTCTGAGATCGCTTACTCGCTTGCCGCTCGCGGTATTATTACTGTCGATGATTTGGCAGATCAAGCTACTGACGATATCTCTGATATTGAAGGACTTGATCATGAAAAAGCAGGTCAATTGATCATGAAAGCTCGCGAATCATGGTTTAACTAGGAGATGAAATATGACGGACAAGTCGATTAAAGAGTTAGCTCTCAGTGTAGAACGTCCTGTTGAGAAGCTCCTAGAACAGGCTCGTGAAGCAGGTTTGCCTCAACGTACAGCAGACGACATTATTACCACTGAACAACAGGATACTTTAGTCAATCATTTGAAAAAAGTGCATGGTCAGGAAAGTGGTAACACAGGAAAAATTGCGTTGAAACGTAAAACAACCAGTACCGCTAAAGTTGCAAGTACTTCAGGTAAAGCAAAAACAATTAACGTAGAAGTACGTAAAAAACAGGTTTTTGCTAAACCAAACCCTGAACAAATTGCAGCTGAAGCTAAAGCACGTGCAGAAGCTGAAGCTAAAGCACGTGTAGAACAGCAAACGCGTGACACTGCACAGCAAAACGCGCGTCTTCAAACAGAGCAAAAAGCAAAAGCAACTTTAGATGCGATGCGTGCTGCTCATCAACAAGATAGCGCTGCTCAGACAGCTCCTAAAGCTGCTGTAGTAGTGAAAAAACGTGGTGGTGGTACAGTAAAACCTGCACCAAAACCAGCAGAAACATTAGAGCAAAAGAAAGCACGTGAAGCACAAACAGCTCAGTTGAAAGCAACTGAAGAAGCTGCGCGTCGTAAAGCGGCTGAAGAAGCTCAGCAACGTACACTTGAACAAATGCGCAAAATGGCGTCTAAGTATTCAAGTGACGAAGCTACTACCACAATTCGTGTGATTGATGATTCTCCACTTGCTTCAGGTCTAGTAGGCCAAGCTTATGAAGATTCATTCAAGCAAGAAGACCGTGAAATTAAACGCGGTGGCGCAACTACTAACCCTCGTGCGGGTAAAAAAGGTGGTCGTCGTGGTCAAGAAGAGCAAAGCTTTGTTAACCATAACAAACGTGGTTTAAAATCAAGCCAAGCTAATAAGCATGGATTTGAAAAACCAGTTAAAAAGCAAGTTTATGATGTAGAAATCGGTTCAAGCATTGTTGTTGCTGATCTTGCTCAAAAAATGGCGATTAAAGTACGTGAAGTTATCAAAACACTTATGAAAATGGGTGAGTTGGTTAATCAGGAACAAGCTATTGACCAAGATACAGCAGCACTTGTTGTTGAAGAAATGGGCCATAACCCTGTTTTAGTTTCTGATACTCAAGCGGAAGATAACTTGCTTGAAGCGGCTGAAGAAGCTCGTGGTGAGCAAACAACTCGTCCGCCAGTTGTTACCATTATGGGTCACGTTGACCATGGTAAAACATCATTGCTTGACCGTATCCGTCGTTCGAAAGTGGCGGCAGGTGAAGCAGGTGGTATTACCCAGCATATTGGTGCATATCACGTTGAAACAGACAAAGGAATCATTACATTCCTTGATACACCGGGACATGCTGCATTTACTTCAATGCGTGCACGTGGTGCTAAAGCAACGGATATCGTTGTATTGGTTGTTGCGGCAGATGACGGTGTAATGCCACAAACTGCAGAAGCAATTGACCATGCGCGTGCAGCAGGAACTCCAATTATTGTTGCAATCAACAAAATGGATAAAGAATCTGCTGATCCAGACCGTGTGTTAAATGAATTAACAACGAAACAAATCGTTCCAGAAGAATGGGGTGGTGATGTTCCGATTGCTAAGGTTTCTGCACACAGTGGACAAGGTATTGATGAACTCCTTGATTTAATTCTTATTCAATCAGAATTGATGGAATTAAAAGCATCTGCTGAAGGTGCTGCACAAGGTGTTGTTATTGAAGCGCGTGTTGATAAAGGCCGTGGTGCAGTAACTTCTATTCTTGTTCAAAACGGTACATTAAACATTGGTGACCTTGTTCTTGCAGGTTCGTCATATGGTCGTGTCCGTGCAATGTCTGATGAAAATGGTAAGCCGATTAAATCAGCAGGACCATCTATTCCAGTAGAAATTCTGGGTCTTCCAGATGCTCCAATGGCAGGTGATGAAGTTCTTGTTGTAAATGACGAGAAGAAAGCGCGTGAAGTTGCTGATGCTCGTGCTGACCGTGAACGTCAAAAACGTATTGATCGTCAAAGCGCAATGCGTCTTGAAAATATCATGTCGTCAATGGGCAAAAAAGATGTTCCTACAGTGAACGTTGTTTTAAGAACGGACGTACGTGGTACTTTAGAAGCATTGAATGCAGCTTTACATGAATTATCTACTGATGAAGTAAAAGTTCGTGTAATTAGTTCGGGTGTTGGTGCGATTACTGAGTCTGATGTGATTCTTGCTGAATCTTCAGAAGCTGTATTGTTAGGCTTTAACGTTCGTGCTGATACGACTGCTCGTCAGAGAAGTGACCAAGACGGTATCGATATTCGTTACTACAGCATCATCTATGAATTAATTGATGATGTGAAAGATGCCATGAGCGGTAAACTTGCTCCTGAACATCGTGAAACTATCTTGGGTGTTGCTGAAGTACGTGAAGTATTCCACTCAAGTAAGTTTGGTGCAGCAGCAGGCTGTATGGTACTTGAAGGTGTATTGCATCGTAATAAACCGATTCGCGTATTACGTGATGACGTGGTTGTGTTCCAAGGTGAGCTTGAATCTCTTCGTCGTTATAAAGAAGTGGTTGAAGAAGTTCGTGCCGGTATGGAATGTGGTCTTGCGGTGAAAGGTTATAAAGACATCAAAGTGAAAGATAAAATTGAAGTCTATGATGTTCAATTGATTAAACGGAGTCTTTAATGGCGGGTAGCCAACGCTTAAAGCGCATGGCGGATTCAGTTCAACGAGAGTTGTCTGAGCTGATTCGTCAAGAGCTTAAAGATCCTCGCTTAGGTGGTCTAGTGACCATCTCTGCGGTGAAAGTCAGTGCAGACATGGGTTATGCTGAAGTTTATGTCACCGTAATGGGACGTGAGCTTGGCGATGAGCAAAGTGAAGCAGCAAATAAAGAAACTTTAGATGTATTAAATAAAGCTTCTGGTTTCTTGCGTCATGAATTGAGCCGTCGTATCAAGACACGTATTACGCCAAGATTGCGTTTCCATTATGACAAGACGAATGCTTATGGTAACTATATGTTTGGTTTGATCGAAAAAGCGGTAAATGATTTACCGAAACGCGATTCAGACGAAGAACAGTAATATAAAAAATAAAAAAGCCACCTTCGGGTGGCTTTTTTATTGGTGGACTTTTTCCTAGTCTTTAGGAGGGTCCATAGGTGGTTTATTTTGCGAGAAACGCTGTCCAATTTTATAACGGTCCCACGGCAAGGGACGTTCAATTGACTCAGGAACTTCTCCACTCAATGAGCGCAAACGTAAATGTAGCGCAGCTTGAGCAATTAAATTTGCTGAAACTGGTGCGGTGATAAAAGCTAAAAGTGTGATCAGTAGCTCGGCAAAACCAAAGCGGCCTTGAAAAGCAAAAAAGCTCATAGACGCAATCAAAAAACTGCCTAATCCTAACGTACTCGATTTTGTGGGTGCATGTAAGCGCATGAATAAGTCAGGCAAGCGCACCATACCAATCGAGCCGACCAACATAAAGAAAGCGCCAAAAACCAGAAAGACCGAAACAATAATTTCCATTACGAACTGCATTTTGATCTCTCCTTAATCGATTACATGACCGGTTGTGAAGTAACGTGCTAAGGCTGCTGTAGATACGAAACCTAGCATCGCAACCAGTAGGGCTCCTTCAAATAAAGAGGTCGTCATCCAATAAATGCCTAAAACAACAATGAGGCAAGTTGCATTTAAGAAGAGAGTATCGAGTGCTAAAAGCCGATCTACAATTGATGGGCCTATGACCAATCTGAAGAGGCAAAGTAGCATAGAGATGGTAATGGCAATTGAGCTAATACCTAGAGCATAGGGTAGGATGGTCATGCACTTGCCTCCGTTTTGCTTTTTACATCAAAAATTTCCATAAGTGGAATTTCATAACGTTGTTTGATGTCTTCAATATCAGATTCCGTATTATCTGTGCTCAAAGCATGAACCAGAATATCTCCGCGTTCCTGATCAATACCCGCAGAAACCGTACCTGGTGTTGTCGTGATGATCATTGCCAGTAAGGTATTAACCTGCTCATGTTCCGTTTCTAATGGCACACGATACCATTTAGGATGTAAATTTTTGGTAGGTCCTAAAACGAGTTTTGCCACTCGAAAGTTAGAAATAACAATATCCCAAAGAACCACAAAGCATAATTTAATAGCTGGTTTCCAGTGAATATGCGGTGTACGGGTGATAAACGGTTTAACTAAACGAGGAATAATTAAACCCAACAGTACTGCCGTCAGAATGTCACTAGCATCAAGGCTATGTGACAGCATCAGCCAAAATAAAATGATAAGAACGGAAACAAATGGATGTGGAAACCAGCGTTCAAGCAAATGAGATAACTGCATTTTTATGGCTCCATAGGTTTCAATTGACTTTCATCAACAATGGTAGGCGTTTGTAGTTTGTCCTGTTGCTGAATTTGTCGACGTTTATATTCCGAAATATGTTCACCATTGAAGGTATCTTTCGAAATAATATCTGGAACGAGGTAAGCATTATGATCTTCAACCTCACCACCATATTTAGTTTCTGGTAGGTAAGCAGGGTCAAATGGTTGAACGCTGATAGTTTCACCATTTTTATCTACTTTAAGAATAGTGCGTTGGTAAAGTGTATGGTCTTGAATCTGCTGGGCAGTACTTAATGTGTAATGCTGAATAGGTGCAGCAAAGACGACATAAGCGATTAAGCCGGCAAGTAACACATAAATCACTTGATCATTACGTGGTGGTGCTCGTTCTGGTAATGCTCGATAAAGAATATAAGCCGGATGAATTGGATCTTCCTCTGGTGGTGTTGCTCGCCAGAACAAGATAAAGCCAACTCGCGTTAGAGCAATAATACTTAATAGGCTCACAACAAGCACAACACCAATGATCCAACCTTGATAGCTGGCTTCGACTGTCGCTTGTAAAATAAATACCTTTCCAAGAAAACCACTAAAAGGTGGTAAACCCGCGAGCATCATGGCAATCAAGAAATAAGTCAGCATAGCCGCTTTTTCTTGTTTGATTCTTGGGGCAACTTTTAAATGATCTTTAAAATCTCCACGTTGTGAAGTTATCCATCCACAAAATAGATAAAAAGCCGCGCCAATCAGCGTACTGTGCACTAAGTAATACAAAGCGCCAGACCATGCTTGTGTATTTGACATGGCAATTGCTGTGAGCAATGTACCAATTGAAGAAAGTACCATAAAGCCGACAAAGCGACGTAAACGATCTGCTCCAATTGCTGCAATCACACCGTATAGTGAGGTAATCAAACCAATTGGAAGTAACCAGCTTTTTAAAATTTCTTGACTAAGCGCATCGTCAAATACTGTTCCATTTACACGTAAAATCGAATAGATCCCGACCTTGGTCATAATGGTGAAAATTGCAGCCACAGGTGTACTTGCAACAGCGTAAGTTTTTGGTAGCCAAAAACCTACGGGAAGCATCGCAGCTTTAATGCCAAACACTACAAATAAAAGTAGGGCACCAGCTACGGCTAATTTGTGTTGATCTGCTTCAAGTGTCGGAATAAGGCGTGAAACATCCGCCATGTTGAGACTACCTACACTGCCATAAATCATACCAAGGCCGATTAAGAATAGGGCAGAGGCTAAAAGATTGATAATGACATAGTGAACGCCAAGCTGAAAACGTGGTTTGCCTTGCCCATGTAAAAGCAAAACATACGAAGCCATCAACAAGATTTCAAAAAAGACGAAAAGGTTAAATAAATCGCCTGTTAAAAATGCTCCGCAGATACCCATTAATAAGAAATGCACCATGGCATGGAAATAGCGACCACGGGTATCCCAATTGTCGCTTGCATACCATAAAACTGGAACGACTAATGCATAGGTCAGTACCAGCATAAAAGCAGAAAGACGATCTAATACAAGCACAATACCAAACGGTGCTGACCATTCACTCAGCTGGTAAGTGGTAATTTGACCTGTGCTTGCAAAGCTTAAATATACAATTGCAGTAATTAATCCAGCAATTGCAGAAACAAGACTAATGCCACGACGCCATGGTTGTCGCCAGTCATCTTTTAAAGCACCTGCTCCTGGGTTGCCGAGCAGTAATAATATAAAAGCAGTAAATGCCGGAATGAGAATGCTAAAAATCGGCGCATGTTCTTGCCAGAAAGATAAAAAATCAAACATTACGGCTCATCCTCACGTGGGTCGTATGTTGGAGAGATGTCTTCTTTAGCATCAACATGATCACTACCTGATTCATAACGGCTACGCAGTGCCAGTTGTACAATAAAAGCGGTGGTTGCAAAACCGATCACAATGGCTGTTAACACCAGTGCTTGAGGAAGCGGATCGGTTATTTTTGTTGTCTCAGTTAAAATTGCGGGTGAGCTAATTTGTAATCGGCCCATCGCAAATAAAAATAGGTTTACAGCATAGCCAATTACCGCTAATCCAAGCACGACAGGGAAAGTACGAGCACGTAAAATCAGATAAATACCTGTGGCAACAAGTAAACCAATTGCAGAAGCCAATAAGAATTCTAAACTGATCATGATGATTCCTCCCGATGTGGTACTACAGGACCAGACATACTTGAGTGGCGAGAGTCTCCCAATACCGAGATGAGCAACATCGTTGCACCAACCACGGTGATATAAACCCCTAAGTCAAAACTCGCAGCCGAAGCCAAATGTAGTTTTCCTAAAATTGGTAATTCAACATAGACGTGCGCGCTAGTTAGGAAGGGGCGTAACCAGAACCATGCAGCTACACCAGTAAGCCCAGCAATGGTTAAACCTGAACCAATCCACACTTCGTAAAGACGACCTGATTTTGCTTTAAGTAATTGTTCTGTCTGGTCTTGGCCTAGCGCAATATACTGAATGATTAACGCCATTGAGGTGATTAGACCTGCAATAAAGCCACCACCTGGATAGTTATGGCCTCGCATAAAGATATAAACACTCACGACAAGCGCCAATGGCAATACCCAAGAAGCTGTAATACGGAACATGAGTGGAGATGGATTAAAACGGTAGGTGAGACCTTGGGTTATGGTTGTACCATGTACACGCATACCATCCATGAGGCAAAGTGAACCAATAGCAGCAATGCCTAGTACCGTAATTTCACCAAAGGTATCGAAACCACGGAAGTCAACTAAAATGACATTTACAATATTTGAGCCACCACCCAGTGGTAAAGACTGCTGCGCAAAGAACCATGAAATCGAATTATGATCACGGGTTAAAATTAGCCACGCGATCCAGCCTATTCCTAAGCCTCCAATAATCGCTAAAGCAGCATCTCTTAAACGTCTAGAGCGAAGAGATTCATACGGGGTTAGCTGTGGAAGTAAAGATAAACTCATTAATAGAAGAACAGTGGTTACAACATCCACGGTAATTTGAGTCAGTGCCAAATCTGGCGCTGACATGGTGACAAACACCATAGTTACCACTAGACCAATTGCGCCACTAATAAGGACTGCTTTAATACGCTCATGATGGAACCATAGCATCATCCAGCAACCTGAGAACAGGGTTAGCCAGAGAACGATGGCAATCCATGGGGCATGAGTAAGTTCACGTGTGCCTGTAGTGAGCCCTTGATTAAGTAGAGGCATAGTGACCATGATGATGCTAAAAGCAATGATCAAGAACAAGTAACTTTGCAATGAGCCATTTTCAGTTTTTTGTTTAATTTTTCGGCTAGAGAGCAACAGATGTTTTAAAAATAAATCAAATAAAATGCGGCCTTGCAATCTACCAAGACGTGGGTCAAGGTCAATTTTACGAATCATGCCATCTTTTGCTAAAGCAAAATAGAACAGTGAGCCGCCCACTAAAGCAATAATACTCATCACCAGAGGAGCATTGAATCCGTGCCAGATCGCAAGATGAGTTCCTGCAAATTCTGGTTGCATCAAGCTTGCTCTGGTTACGCTATTTACCAGTGGTTCTACCAACAAAGAAGGTAAAACACCAACCAAGATACATAGCACAGCAAGAAGAAGGGCTGGTGCGCGCATGCCCATAGGTGGTTCATGTGCATCTTTATTTGGCACTTGCTTACCAATTGGACCGTCAAAAAACACGCCGTGCACTAAACGAATTGAATAACTCACTGCAAAAATACCAGCAAGCGTTGCAATGATGCTGGCAAAGATAACTGCTGAACCTGAAAGATTCGCCAATAGCTCGGTAAAGAACATCTCTTTAGAAATAAAGCCATTGGTGAGCGGTACACCTGCCATAGAGGCAGCGGTGATCATGGTTAATGTGGCGGTGAAAGGAAGTAATTGCCAAATACCACTGAGTTTTCGAAGATCACGTGTACCCGTTTCATGGTCAATGATCCCTGCAATCATAAAGAGTGCAGCTTTAAATGTTGCATGGTTAATAATATGAAAAATAGCAGCAGCAACTGCTAAAGGCGAACCGATACCAAGTAAACAAACAATGAGCCCTAAATGACTAATCGTTGAATAGGCTAACAGCCCTTTTAAATCTTCTTTAAAAATGGCAAAACATGCGGCCATGCAAAGTGTAAACAGACCAATAAATGTCACGATATTGTGATAGATCGCAGCGCCTACAAAAATTGGCAGTAAGCGGGCAAGTAGAAAAATACCTGCTTTTACCATGGTTGCAGAGTGTAGGTAGGCAGACACCGGTGTTGGTGCTGCCATTGCGTTAGGTAACCAAAAATGAAATGGAAACTGAGCACTCTTCGTAAATGCACCAAGCAAAATAAGTAATAGCATTGGAACAAATAGAGCATGGGCTTGAATGGCGTCTTTCATGCTCATGATGTCACTAATTTCATAGGTTCCAGTGATTTGTCCTAATAGAACAAATCCACCCAATAACGCCAAACCCCCCATTCCTGTAATAGTGAGCGCCATTCGAGAGCCGCGTTGCGCAGCTTCATAATGACTCCAGTAACCTACTAACAAGAAAGATGAAATACTGGTGAGCTCCCAAAAGACTAATAAAATAATAAGATTATTAGAGAGCGAAATACCCAGCATTGCTGCCATAAACAGCATGAGTAAAGCATAGAGTTTGCTTAAAGAGTTTTTAGGGCCAAGATAGTAATAGGCGTATATGTAAATGAGGGTACCGATACCGGTAATAAGTAAAGAGAATAGTAAACCAAGAGCATCGAGTCTGAAGCTTAGATTAATTCCTAATTGAGGTAACCAATCCCAGCTTTGTTGAATGCTTGCACCACCAAGCACAGTTTTAGCTTGAGTCAGTAATAAACCAAAACTGGTTAAACTGACTCCAATTGCCCCTAAAGCCGTTACTCCACGCGATAACCGTTGAAGCAATGAAACAAGGGTGGTGCCTAATATTAACGGTAATAAGATAATTATCGGTAGCACACTCGTATCCATATGTGATTTAGGCCGAAACCTAAAGGTGAATTTTTAATTTCAGAATAGATAGGAATTCAAAGAGAGTTCCAAGACTTTGTTATTCTGAAAACCCAACCAAATTAGAAAATAAAGCGAGAAACAAGTTGTATTGCGCAACTTGAAGAATAAAAACGCAAAATGAAATTTATTGTACACTAAAAAAGCAGTAAAAATCTGATGTTATTACATGTAGTAACAACATCTAGTTATTTTTAAAGCTAAAAAACCTGACTTAACCATATATTTTGTGACTCTACTTTTTAATTATAAAAAGAGAGCCGATTGATTATAAAATTTAAACAGAAGGGCTTTCTTCTGGTGTGTCTCCTGCATGAATCATGCGTAGCAATTCGTTTTTTTGTTGTTCATTTAAACCCTGAATTTGCTGAAATAAAACATCAACCTGTGCTGGAGAGGGAGTAGGGTCTATTAAGCTTGGAAGCTGTGCTTCTATATGTGGAACTAATGACTCACTTCTTTGGAGTAATGTATAGATGTGTTCAAGCTGTTGTTTGGTGGTATTTAAATCGAGATGACTAATTTTACCATACTCTAATTTTAAACATTGATAGGCCGAGGCATGTTCTAGTAACTCTTCACGACTTCCAGTTGCAATAATTTGTAAGCGTGGGAATGCTTGATGGAGTTTGTTTAAAATTTCTGAACAATGCTGTGCATCGAGTTGTGCATCAATTTGATCAATCAATAAAATTCCTTCACCTTCAAGACAAGGATTTAGGCTTAACGGATTGAGTAAACAGAGCCTGCGGGCAATATCGCCCACTAAAGCAATCCATGTTTTTGTGGTGTTGGAAAGTTGCTGAAAAGGTAGGGTTTGGCCATCGTAATCAGCCATAAGTTGAAGCCTAGGCTGATATTGCAAATATAAGTCTTTGAGCTCAGGCAAAACAATATTTAATGCATTTTTAAGAGCGTAGAGGTTAGGTGCGGTGAGCTGTTTAGGCTGCCCAGATAACTCTTTTTGAAGCTCATTTAATAGTTCTGTCTGATCTTGTGGATCTGATTGCTTAGATTTAATGCGTTGTACGAGATGTGCAGCTTGAGCATTTTCGATATCACTAATTTCGCGTAACCATTCAAAAAAACGAGTGAAGGTTGTGAACGGAACTGGACTAATATCATAGGCTGAAATGGCTTGAGTGATGCCGGGTAAATTTTTATTGAGCAGATTAATATCATTTACAAATCGCTCGGCTGGGTAGTAAGCGATTAAGGGTAACCCTTGTAATGGATCTTTTTTGATGACTTGTTGATAAAGGGCCATAGTCTGGTCAAGTTGTTGAGTTTCAACTTGGCTGATTCCAATGCCACTTGAATTTAGAGTTTTAAAAAGCTTCCAGCTACACAGCGAAGAATCTACCTCTTGTGCAGAAGTACTTTCTGGTAAAGAGCCAATTTCTGGTGGAACTTGAAGGGTCACTTCGATTTTTGATTGTAGACGCGATTGAGTAATGTCTTGGTCAGGCATAACAATACCAGGGCTACGTAAATCTTTAAAACGGGCAGGGAACCAAGTTAGAGCATGGTAAGTATGTTTGAGCAACATACTTTTACCCGTTGCTTGTTCACCTAAAATTAAGGTAATCGGCTGTTTTTCATATTGAAACTGTATTTTAAGATCGTGAAACAGAGCAATATGTTTAAATTGGATAGATTCAAGTTGCATAGGCTCACCTAATTATGAGCGCTTCAACCAACCGATTGACGAAGACTTAAAGGCGCCCTTAGTTTTAATTGTTGTATCAGATCATAAAGATGATGGATATTTAGACTTACTTTAGCACGAGTACAGGCAACGTAAAGTAATCTTAACTCTTCATCACTAATCTTGTGTTCTAAGCCATTAATTTTAAATTGATAGTCATCTTCAATATGAACGCGATTCCATTCTAGCCCTTTCGCTTTATGAGCTGTAGAGATGACATAATCAGCTTGCTCAAGTGGAGTAATCTTTGCAAGTGCTTTTTTTAGCGGGTCAGTGCCGTGATCATCAACCAGTTTAACCAATGGTTTAATATCACTTCCTTCATTGGTTTCACAGTATTCATGTACATCGTGCCATGAGTTAAACCATGCCAATTCAGGAACGTCAGTAACTCGTTTGCCTTGTTTTAAAAGGCTTGCGGCATCTACAAAACGGTTTAGCTTTTGATGATCCGCCTGCAAACTTACTTTATCGCCGTGAACTAAGCCTGCCAGTAAAAGTTCCATTGCACGAGCATTGGTGCGGCATAAAATCGCGTCACGCATTTTGGTATGCGGTTTATTCACTACGCTTGATTTCTGGTTTGGATTACCAAGTAAGGGAACAGTTTCATTTAAACCGCCAAGCAGTGCATTGGCCACATCGGCAATCGTTTCGCCAAAACGAAAAGAAGTGGTTAACCGAGATTCTGGCAAGGGCAATTGTTGCATGGCATTAATTGCACCACGCCAAGCGTAGATTTGTTGATGTGCATCACCGACATAAATAACTTGAGTATTTTTTTGGCGAAGCAAAATGCCTAGCATTAGTGGGTCAGCATCTTGTGCTTCATCAAATAATACGTAGTCAGTAGGAATGTTTGGCTCAGACAATGCCCAAAGTTTGAGGTAAATATCATGTCCAATACCAGCTTGATGGTTTTGGTCAATCGATTCTAACCAACGTCGTTCCACAGCAGGGTAAAGATGATTTTGTAATTCGATAATATCGTCGGGATGCAACCAGTTGGGTGCCTGAATATGTCGAGGTGCCGGATATTGAGAGCTTGTTGAACAGAAATAGCTTACTGCATTTGCGACAAGGCTCGCTAGACGGCTTGGCATTAAGACATATTTCTCGTAACGCCCGCCCATCATGCGTCGCAGCGTAATGGGTTCTAGTCGATATTCTTTAGCAATAAAACTCGGACTTAGTCGTGGTAGACGTAATTTATCAGTCACACCGCGCGGTACACTACGAAAAGCAAGCGAGTGAAAAGTGCGGCAGTCTACATTACGATGGAATTTGTTTTGTGCTTCACCAGCAATAGCTTTGTTAAATGCTAGATACATACCACGCCGTTCAGGCATGGCATCGCTAATCATTTGTAAAGTGGTGGTTTTACCTGTGCCAGCATAGGCAATCACTTTAAATGACTGCCCAAGACGTGCATTATCTATGGCAATGGCTTGCTCATAGGTGGCTTTAGGTTTTTCAATATTCGACACTGAGTGATTTTAAACCTTGTTGCGGTTAGCTTTTTCAACTAAACCAGATAAACCCTGACGACGAGCTAATTCGTCAATAATAAGTTGTGGATTAAGATCGAAATAACCCAACATCACAATAGTATGGAACCACAAATCTGCTGTTTCATAAACGAGATCATTTAAGTGAGCTTCTGAATCCTGTGCGGCAAAATCTTTAGCAGCAATAATTGCTTCTACACTTTCTTCACCCACCTTTTCTAAGATTTTATTGATGCCTTTTTTGTAGAGGCTTGCAACATATGAAGTATCAGCTTCAGCTTGCTTACGCTCTTGCATCAATTGCCCTAAGTGAGCAAGTACATCGACTTGTTCTGTGGTGTGAGCATGATCGTGTGCTTCAGTTTTAGCTTTGTCACCATAAATTGCAGTAGGGTCTTTTAATTGTGCGTCTACAATTTCCCAACCCTGTGGTGTGAGTTTACGATAGAAACAAGACTCACGACCCGTATGGCATGCAATACCACCATGTTGTTCAATTTGTAGAATAATTACGTCGCCGTCACAGTCCAGACGAATTTCATAAACTGTTTGAAAATGGCCTGATTCTTCACCCTTGTGCCAAAGTTTTTGGCGAGAGCGAGAGAAATAAACAGCCTGATTTTTTTCTGCTGTGAGCGCGAGTGCTTCACGGTTCATCCACGCCACCATCAAAATACGTCCGGTTTGATGATGTTGAGCAATGGCAGGGATAAGACCTTGTTCGTTAAATTTTACTTCATCGAGCCATTGCGTGTTATTCATGAGGAATCACCAAAGAAATATGAACTATAAATTGATTTCAATCAGATGCTAAAAAATAGCTTGTATAGTGTACGGCATCAACGTCGCTTTGCGGAAAAATTCTTTGCGCTTTTTGTCTTTGTCAGCGGAACGAACATCTTGTAACGCTTACCAGTCAGTATCTTATTCAAGTGGCTAAGACGTGAGGATATTTGAAATCTCAATTAAATTTTGATCTGGATCACGAATATAAACTGAAAGAATAGGATGCATTGTACCGGTACGTTCAACTGGGCCTTCTTCAATTTGAATATTTAACTGATTAAGGTGCGCAATCACTTCGGAAATGGGAGTTTCTGAAATAAAACACAGGTCGGCAGATCCAGGAGTTGGCTGTAATGCCTTAGGTTCAAACTCATTACCTTGCTGGTGTAAATTTATTTTTTGATTTCCGAACTGTAGAGCCTTTCTATCACCTTTAAAAGTGATGATTTCAAACCTTAATACGGTTTGATAGAAATTACATGTAGTTTCAATATTCGAGACAGTTAAAACAAGATGATCAAGATGGCTGATTTTCATGTGTTACTCACTATCATTTAGTTGGGTTAATAGTCAGACAAAGATTCATTTTTTAAATGAGACGCACGGCTTTCTTTAGATGCTTGAGCGACTTGATCATAATCAAGTTGCTGAAATGGACCTGTCTTTAAGCCTGAAATCGTGATTGCCATTTCTTTTCGAAAATAGGGAATTTGATACATCCAAGGAAAAACCAGATCTCTTAGGCCTCCAGCCCACCAGTGGTCAGATTGATAAAGGGGTGTTAATAAGCGACTGAGGAACTGATAAAACTGAGTAGATGAGCGGCGAAGCTGGTGATAGTGCTGCCAGAGCAGGGGCCAATCAATATTTTGATTCTTTTGGGCATGTTGCAATGATTGAGAGAAAGCCCAAGCATCTAATAATGCCATATTTGCGCCTTGCCCCAACTGGGGACTCATCGCGTGAGCGGCATCTCCAATTACCCCAATTCTACCTTGACCAAATTGAGTCATGACGACATCGCGGTAGTTTGCAGATAGCCATTTAGGTTGAGTTTGACTGTCATATAAAATCTCTTTGAGCCATTCTGCAACTTTGGGCCATCGCTCTGAGACTTGCTTTAACCAAGTTTGTTTAGCTTGCTCATCTTTTAAAAAGCTTTGTAATTGCTGCGTCGGTAAGCTCCAGAAGATACTTGAAAGGCGCTGTTGAGGTTCTGTTGGAATCGCTCCTGTAGGAAGAATTCCCATCATAATCTTCGAGCGATCATAAAATTGATGCAGAATTTCAGAATCGAGTACTTGGCACTCAGGTACGATACTCCACGCCGCACCCCAAGGGTAGGCTTGGTCAACCTTTACCCATGCTTTGGGGCGTAATTGGCTACGAGCACCATTGGCAATAAGTACGGCATCAAAGCGAGCATCAAACTTTTGACTTTGATAAGTTCCGAATAGCCGAACTTCATCATTATGTTCTTCAAAACTCTCAACAGAGTGGTTCATACACCAAGTAATTTGGCTCGAATATTCACTAAGTTTTTGGGTGAGTACATGACATAAAGTGGCCCGGTGTATACCTAAGCCATAGAGATTTGCGGATGCTTCGTGATAATGACTGTTAACTAAAAGGCGCTTATCCGGAAGTTGTCCTTCTAGGCCTGTGACTCTCGCACCTAAGGTTAAGGCTTTGTCGAGTACACCTAAATGTTCAAATACTGCTAAGCCCGCAGGTTGTAGTAATAAACCAGCGCCGACTGGAGATAACTCATCAACTTGTTCAAAAATAGTAACGTTATTACCTTCACGGGCGAGCAAAATCGCAGTGGCTAAACCTGCGGTACCTGCACCGATAATGGCAAAATGAGGTGTTTTCATTGTTTGTTCTTTTAAAGCATTTATGAACGCTAATTTAGCAATCAACGAACAAGCGATCTATATTTTTAAAAATTAAAGTTATCCATAAAAAAAATCCCTTGCATTGGCAAGGGATTTAAAACTTATTTCAATATACGCCAAAGCGCTAATAAACTGCTTAGCACAATTAAAATAATAGAAACAAACCAAGGGCTAATAATTGCGATGGTCAGTAAAATCAGCATGCTACTACCGAACATCCAACTGCGGCGTTGTTGATGTTCCATTTGTAAACGAAGTTGCTGCATTTCGCGTAACTGACGGTCTTGCCAAGCAGACTGATTTTTTAAACCATTTAAACTGTCAACAATTAAGCTTGGGAAATCTTGAGCACCTAAAAGCAGGTCAGGTAATTGCTGTCCTAACTCTTTAATATTTTTGACTGGGTTCATATTGGCCTTGACCCATTCAGTCAAAATTGGTTTTGCCAATTTCCAGATGTCAAGCTGCGGGTAAAGATCGGTCCCTAGGCCTTCGACATGCACTAAAGTCTTTAACAACAACATGAGTTGTGGTGGAATCTCTAAATGGAAGCGACGGGCAATATCCATCACTTGAATCAAGATGCCAGCAAAATCAAGTTGATCCATTGGTTTAGATACCATTGGACCAACGGTGCGACGCATTTCACGCGATAGCGCATCTTGGTCTGTACCCGGTGGAATCCAACCAGCTTGATGCACGATTTGAATGAGCTGCATAAAGTTGCTGTTCATTACAGCAAGCAACATGCGGGCAATGGTCATCTGGTCATGCTTAGATAGCTCACCCATAATTGCACAGTCGAGTGCAATAAAGCGTGGATTGCTTGGGTTAATTGTTTCTACAAAGACATTGCCGGGGTGCATATCGGCATGGAAAAAGTTATCGCGGAATACTTGCGTAAAGAAAATGGTTAATCCTTTTTCTGCAAGTTGTGCACGGTCCATGCCTAGACGGTCAAAGGTTGCCGTATCTGAAATAGGAACACCTGTAATGCGCTCTGCTACCATGACATCTTTGGTGTCCATGTAGACTTCAGGCACATACATCATGGTTGAGCCAGTAAAATAATGGCGCATACGACGGGTGTTGTCTGCTTCAATACTTAAGTCCAGCTCATTTAAGATAATCTGGCGGTAGTCTTGAATAATTTCAGAGAGATGTAAGGCACGCGCAGCTTCAAGGCGACTTTCTAATGTGTTGCCTAACCATGCCAAAATCTCAAAGTCTTGCAAAATTTGGTTGCGAATGTCAGGACGAGTCACTTTAACAACAACTTCTCGACCATCGTGCAAAGCAGCAGTATGAACTTGTGCAATTGAAGCAGCTGCTAATGGCTGATCATCAAATCGTGCAAACAAGGTATTTACGTCAGCTTTTAATGATTCTTGAATACGTTGTTTGGCAACATTGCTATCAAAAGGTTTTACCTGATCTTGAAGTAAGACCAATTGAGCGAGTATTTCAGGTGGAATCAAATCACGTCGAGTTGACAGTAATTGTCCAAGCTTAATTGCAAGCGGTCCCATCTCTTCCAAAGCTTCTTTGAGCTTTAAAGGATTTTTACGTTCGCGACTAGACCATGCAGCTGGGTGCATTTTAATAACACTTAATGCACGTTGAGCTTTAACTGGTAATTCATCCGCAGGGAACAACGTATCGAGTCTATAGTGCGCTGCAATACGCCAAAGTTCGAGTAAACGTGAAACGTGCGGAATCATATACGGTCTTACCTAGTCTTGAGAGGGTTGTAGTTGTGTGTTGAGTTGCTGCAATCTTGCTTCTAAACGGTCAATGTCTTGATTAAGCTTGCGAGTTGCTTGAGTTAAATCATCCATTTCCCAACGAGGGGCAAATAGACCGCTGTCTTCTTTTAATGCGTCTTCTGCAAAAAATAGATGACTTTGAAGAGAGCGTTTTAAATGTTTTGGTGCAAGTTGAATCTTGCCAATTTCGTGGGCGAGTTGAGGACCGACCCATCTGGATAAGTGCGAAGCTAAATCTGGTTCAGCTTGCTGCATAATCTTTTGAATATCCTGTAGCAGATGGTAATCACCTTGCAATGGGATATTGCCAATCTGATCTGGATCGCTGACCAATAATTTAATCAGTTCGACGACATCTTTAACATGCAAAGTTGCTGTTGCTTCAGAAATTTTGAATTGCGCATCAAAAGGGCGTTGTTCAAAAATAGAAGGCTTTTCACTGTGCCCTGTTGCAGTAGGTTCAAGACGTACTTTTTCTTGGTCAAAGAATACATCGACAGAAAGCTGCGGACTATCAATCACAACACGCAACATTTTGCCCTGTAACTGATTAAGCTGAATGCGTGTAAGCGCATCCAGATCGATCAGATGATGAATGATACGTTCGACTGCACCGAGTGCCAGAATCGACCACATATCGTTATCCCTTACAGTTTGAAGCCACGGTGAACGGCAACGATACCTGCAGTAAGGTTGTGATAGTCACAGTTCTGGAAGCCAGCATTTTCCATCATACCTTTTAAGGTGCGTTGGTCTGGATGCATACGAATTGATTCAGCCAAATATTTATAACTTTCTGAGTCATTCGCAACCAATTTACCCATAATCGGTAAAGCAGTGAATGAATAGAGGTCATAAAGTTTTGAGAATGGCTCAAATACAGGTTTAGAAAATTCAAGAATAAGTAAACGACCACCTGGCTTTAACACACGGAACATAGATGCAAGTGCGGCATCTTTATCTGTCACGTTGCGTAAACCAAAGCTAATGGTGAGTAAGTCAAAGCTGTTATCTGCAAAAGGCTCTAAAGTTTCTGCATTAGCAAGTACGAAGTCAACATTGGTACAGCCTGCATCAATTAGGCGGTCGCGACCAACATTAAGCATAGATTCGTTAATGTCTGAAAGAACGACATGACCTTGAGGACCAACTTCACGGCTAAATACTTTTGCTAAGTCGCCTGTACCACCAGCAATATCTAATACGTGTTGACCACGGCGTACGCCAGACATATTAATTGCGAAGCGTTTCCATAGGCGGTGAATACCAAATGACATTAAGTCATTCATCAAGTCATATTTACTTGCAACCGAGTGGAATACTTCTGCAACTTTTTGTGCTTTATCTTCAGTTCTAACAGTTGAATAACCAAAGTGTGTAGTTTCACCAACGTTACCAGTATTGCCAGCACCACGTGGTAAATTGTATTTCGGTACAGAACCATTAACAGGTGTGTCGGTTAAGGTTTGTTGTAAAGATTGTTGTTGCCCTTGAGGGGTACCTGACGGTAAAGGTGAGCTTAGGAATGGGCTAACTTTGTCTGAACTTTGTGCCTGCTCAGTTGGAGATGTTGGCTTTTGGTTTTCGTTAGACATATTGTCTCTCCTAGACTCAAACTCAAGTGAAACGGAATAAGTTCTGCATGATGACAGATTTTGTCTATTTTTACAGGCATCATCATGCAAATATAATGAATAAAATCTCAACTTCGTAAGGTTGATTTTTTCTCTGTGCCGACCTTATCACACTCTAAACGGATTCGGATGCCCTGAATGTACATTTTCAATAATTTGGCGTTCTTTTTCAGTAAAAGTCTTGATAAAGTTCTCGGCTGATTTTAACGGTTTCATCGCACTAAAACCATCTTGGATAAAATCATACATCAATTCGAAGTGATATTTTTGGGCAATGCCTTTACACATTTTAAAAGCCGTAAACATCATAAATGAGCGCATGTATTTATCGAGTGCTGCTCCTAAATCATCAAGAAGAGCAAGCTGCTGATAACGAGCTTCTGCCTGATCAAGCTTGATTAAGGTTAAACGCATAATCTCATCAGTGAGTACTGTATCTGCTGGGTAGTCTTCAAGAAGTTGTATCGCTACTTGCTCATCAAGTTGAGTTGCAAGCACAGCTAAACTTACCGATTTAGTGCCAGTTTTAATTGCATTTTCAGGCAACACTTTTTCGGCTTTATGAGCATATTTCAATAAACGTTCAATTTGAGCCGCCAGAGCATCAAACTCTGGACCACCATATAAACGATTTAAAAAATATTCTGACATGAGCTTGTGTTCAGGCAGATTAAAAAAGTCGTGATGCGTATCTTTCATCCGCTCTTTTAGCCATGTTTGTACATCTTGCAAACGCTGGGCAAGCACTGGATTGTCGTGATAATTAAATGTTTTATATTGTTGTAAAAGATCATCAAAAGCAGCGAGTTTAGACATTTAAGGCTCTAATATTGGGCTATTTGCAAAAAATCATAAGAGGCATTGTAACCTTGTACTATGGCGAGTAGATGTAAAAAAAATGATTCATGCGTCAATTCTTAGACAGATTTTTGTCGCAATGACATAATTTGTATAGCAATTCATCATTTAACCGCATAAGTTAAAGATCATCGAAATTAAACAATAAAATATTAGAGCCGTGGACTATGAGTGAACAACAACCAAAATTTGAAATTCGAGATGAAGAACTGCTTTCAGTTGACTTGATTGAAGCACAATATGCGTTAAAAGAAAGTCGGGGAAAACCCAACGCTAAAAGCACACTCATTTTAATGAGTGGTATTGAGCTGGCAGGTAAAGGGGAGGCAGTTAAGCAGCTCCGTGAGTGGTTAGACCCTAGATATTTGCGAGTCAAAGCAGATGCGCCACGTGTACTGACAGATACAGAAGCATTTTGGCAATCTTATTCGGAGTTTATTCCTACCGAAGGCCAAATTGTGGTGATGTTTGGTAATTGGTATAGCGATTTGCTCGTAACAGCGACACATGTGTCTGAGCCTTTAGATGAAGCACGCTTTGATGCTTATGTTGAAAATATGCGGGCATTTGAGCAAGATTTAAAAAATAACTATGTCGATGTGGTTAAAGTCTGGTTCGATCTTTCATGGAAGTCACTACAAAAACGTTTAGACAAAATTGACCCGTCTGAGCAACACTGGCATAAGCTCCATGGCCTAGACTGGCGTAATAAAAAACAATACGACACTTTGCAAAAGTTACGCCGTCGTTTTACCGATGATTGGTACATTATTGATGGCGAAGATGAAAAGCAACGTGATCAGTTTTTTGCTCAGTACCTTTTACAACACATGCGCCAACTTCCAGACCATGAAACCGAAGTCAAAGGGAAATGGCAGCAGGCTAAAATTCCAGAGAGTTTATTAAAACCTGCTGATGAACCACTTGATAAAGCCGAATATAAAAAAGAGCTCGATAAATTAAGCAAAAAAATTGCTGATGCCATGCGTTTCGATAAACGTAATGTCGTCATTGCTTTTGAGGGAATGGATGCTGCTGGTAAAGGGGGTGCAATTAAGCGAATTGTTAAAAACCTAGACCCGCGTGAATATGATATTCATTGTATTGGAGCACCTGAACGCTTTGAAGCACGACATCCTTACTTATGGCGCTTTTGGAACCGCATTAATGAAGCCGAGAAAATCACAATCTTTGATCGGACATGGTATGGGCGCGTACTTGTTGAACGTGTTGAAGGTTTTGCTTCACCTTTAGAGTGGCAGCGTGCCTATGACGAAATTAATCGTTTTGAAAGAGATTTATTTGATAGCCAAACGATTGTAGTAAAAATTTGGCTTGCGATTAGCAAAGATGAGCAAGAACAGCGCTTTAAGGCCAGAGAAGAGACACCGCATAAACGTTTTAAAATTACCGCAGAAGATTGGCGTAATCGTGATAAGTGGGATGATTATTTAAAAGCCGCAGCCGATATGTTTGAGCGAACCAGTACTGACTACGCGCCTTGGTATATTGTTGCAACTGATGATAAATATACGGCACGTCTAGAAGTATTAAGGGCGGTTTTAAAACAGCTGAGAGCAGATTAAGCTCTCAGCCATAAGGCATAGATTAATTTACAATGGTGGTGCGGCTTTTTTGCTGAATACGTTTTGCAAGATTGTAACTGTCAGTAAGATGCGTTTCTGCTATTTTTTTCATCATGAAATAGCCTAAACTAGCTGCTACAATTTGTCCGCCTAGCGGTATAAATTTAGTCACCTGTTTCGTTACGATTTTGCCAAAAAAGCCATTAAATGTTTTTTTAACGGTCGTGCGTGCCACTACAAAGCCTGAAAATTCAAAACCACGTTTACGTAGCTCATCCCAGTGAATTGTTTTAGTTTTTGGGTCATAGACACTTACGTGTTCAGGGGCCAAACCGAAACGGGAATTGATATCTGGAATAAGGTACGACAAAATTCCCAAATCTATCACCACGTCAAAAAAAGGAATCGGTACAATTGCCGCCCCTGCTGAGACGTAAGCTCTTTTTTTGATGAGATCATGGCACTCATCGCGAATTTGTTCCAGATTTAGGCTAGGATCAATATAGTCAGGAATCTTGTCAATTTTCATAATGTCTACCTGTATAAATTTCTTGATGGCGTCATTCAAACCAAGTGTAAGTGACACCTGAAGTTAAATTATGCTGTGTTTAAACCAACGTGACATAGTCAGATTCAGTTGTATAGTAATGAATGTTTATGATTTTGTGCATAAATTATGCAAGCAGGAAATGAAATAAATGGGGATCCATGTTATTCAAAGTCAACGTATTGATGTGTTGTTGCAAGGTGTATTAGCGTCTACATCTCAAGCTTCAACGCATCCATTACAGGTTTTGAAAACCCAACATTTTATTGTTCCAAGTCCTGCGGTCGAGCAGTGGTTGATACAAAAACTTGCAGAACAGCAAGGCATGAGTGCCAATTACCAGTTTCACCAACGAGTACGTGGCTTCCAATGGTATGCCTACCAGCAAGTTTTAACTGCGCATAAAGAACAGGTTCGTAAAGCGAACATCCCACGTTTGATTTTTAAATGGCGGGTGCATCAGGCTCTACACGAATTTATTCAACCTGACACGATGAGCATAGACACATCGCATCCTTTACATTCTATTGTTCAGCGTATTTATGACAGTGCAGATCGACTCGAACAAGGCATAGATAAACAATTAAAAAAACAAAAAATGCTGTATTGGGTCGCTGAGCAGGTTGCGGATTTATTTAGCAACTATATGATTTATCGTGGACAGTGCCAGCGTGGTTGTGAAAATGGTTGCACTTGTCCTGAAAACTGGTTGTCTGCTTGGGGGCAGGGTCGAGCACTCGATATTGAAAAATATATTGTACAAAAAGATGAAGAAGTGACTGCTTTTGCATTGCACCAAACTGAGGAGTTAGAACGCTGGCAGCGCTGGTTGTGGCAGCAACATTTTCATGATGATTTTGTGCAGATGCAGCAAATTGATGCGTTGTTCTGGCAAGAGTTAGATCATCCGGACCGTAGTAAGCGTGCTATTTCAAGATTACCTAATCAAGTGGTGATCTTTACTTTGTTAGATTTACCACCAAGTCAGTTACAGTTCTTGCGCCGTTTAGGTCAATATATTGATGTATTGATTTTGCACTATAACCCTTCACAAGAATATTGGGCCGATAGTGTCGATCCACTGTGGAAGCAGCGTTATGACTTAGGGGTAAAAGAGCGTTTTATTGCGAAAAATCCAAAGGCAACAGATGCTGAAATTAGTGATTTCTTTAATAAATTTACACTCAACTTTAATGCTGAAGCGCGTGAGTCCAGACATCCGCTTTTAACCAGATTGGGTAAACAAGCACGCGACCACTTTTCACTATTATCGAATTTGTCTACGGGCGAAGAAGGTAAGTGGGTTGATGCTTTTGTGGATGATTTTCCAGAAAGTTTACTCGGTAAAGTTCAGTCAGATATTTTGCATTTGGTAGAACCGCAAGCTAAGCAATATGAGCTTGCTTCCGATGATGACTCTATTCAGATTCATGTTTGTCATTCGACTCTACGTCAACTTGAAGTATTAAAAGAGCAATTAATCTGTTGGTTGGCTAAACCGCATGAGCAACCGCGCCGTCCAAACGACATTTTAGTTTTAGTTCCTAATTTGGCCGACATAGAGCCTCTAATTCGAAGTGTATTTCCCGCTACTGCTACTGAGCAAGGTGTACATTTGCCAGTGAAAATTGCAGGTGTTGCATCACTCGATGCACTGAATGCATGGCGCGCTGTGATTGGGCGTATTCAGCTGATGCAGGGACGTTTTAGCTTTGATGATTTTGCTGACTGGTTAAGTTTGCATGCGACCCAGCAACGTTACGAACTTGAATATGTTCAGGTTGAGCGAATTTTAAATTTACTCGCCGATGCAGGCTTTAAACGAGGGCTTGATGCAGAACATCTCAAGCGAAGTTTGTGTGACGGTGATGATGATTACCGATATAGCTTTAAATTTGCCTTAGAACGATTGGCTCTTGGTATTGCCGTGCCTGTGCATGCGACATTTAATCAGGTGTTGAGTTATGCCAAAGTTCAACCGGGTGATTTTGAGCTGATTGGTACACTCATTCAAATTTATCAAGATTTGAATGAGCGCCGTGATTGGCTGACGCTGCATGAGCAGGGAAAAGTCTACACGGTTGAATATTGGCTTCAGGTATTGGGCAAAGATATTGTTGAGTTTGAACAGGTCGGTGTTGCTGCTTTAAAAGCTGTTCGGGAAATTGTTAAGAAACAAGAGCGAATGTTGACGCTCGCAAACTATTACGCCGAGACAGAAACAGGAACTTTGCGCAAAATTACCTTACCCCTGCCTTATATTATTGAAGAAATTCAGCGAACTTTAGAAAGCCAAAGTGCACAAGCTGAACCAACAGGGCAGATTACCTTTGCTCAAATTGGACATATTCGGCCGTTACCTTATCGCTTAATGGTCATGCTAAATCTGGATGCAGGGCAATTTCCAAACCGTGATACCCATGTGCCATTTGATTTAATGGATGCACTGCGTCAACAGTTAGGTGACCGCTCTCGACTTGAAGATGATCAAGGTGCTTTTTTAGATGCTTTATTATTAGCCCAAGACAATTTATGGCTGTTTTATAACGGTTTTGATGTGAATGATGGTGAGGTACGAGAACCTTCCAGTATTCTTCAAGAGTTCCGTGAACACCTTGCCCTGATTGTGAAAGCTGAAGACGATGTACCTGAGAACGTAGTTGTTGAAGGGATTGAGATTCCATCACAGTTAAAACAACTCTATCACTTACATGACTTACAGCCATTCGACCCGAAAGGTTTTACTGTAGAAAAAAGTGTGATCCGTTATCAAGATCACTGGTTTAAGGTCGCTTCACAAATTCAGCAAGTCTCAGGAAACCGCCAACCTTGGGCAAATACGACCTATCCGCTACAAGCTCCTGATATGCTGGTTTTAGAGAGCCATCAGTGGATACAGGATGTGACGTTCCCTGCACGTTTATATTTGAAAACTTTAGGGGTAGAAAACTTAGGAAGTGTCGGAGTGCTCGACCAAAATGAACCGTTATTATTAGATGGTTTAGGGCGCTATGCGATTCGACATTTTTTACAGCAATCTGAACAGCATGCACAACCTGAAGTATTAATTGATCAGTTGCCTGTAGGTAAAGTCAAATATAGCGCATGGCAACAAGGAGTGTTTGAGCAAGAATGTTTACTTGAACGCCTTCACCATTATGCACCTGCAGTGACACAAACAACTCAGCGTATTTGGCGAATTGCTAAACAGCTTCATATGAATATTACGGTTCCAAAGTCTGAAACTCAGGATTGGGTCAGTATGGAGCCTTCAAGCGCCCGAGCAAAAAGACGAGCGAAAGTCTGGTTGGAACACTTACTTTGGTTAGCTTATTTGAATGAGGGAAGTGCAGGAGCTGAAAAGCGCCGTATTGTGGTTTTTAGCGATCAAACTGTGATTTGTAGTGGGGTTAGTTCTGAGCAAGCTCGGCAATATTTACAGCCATGGTTTAAAATCTGGCGTCATGCACAGCAACAACCATTGGTTCTACCAGCAGCCTTATTATTAAAACCATTAGAAAAAGCCAAAGCATATCAGTGGGAAACAACAAATCAGGCAGAAAAAGCAAAACTGGATGAGAAGAGCTACACTGAGCTGTTAAAATACTGGAATGAAACAGGGTCATTTACCACAATGGATATGACTCAAAATGAAGCTTGCAAGTTGCATCGAGACTGGAGCTTTATTTTACAAGAACAAGATGCGCAAGCTTTGCTTCAACATGCTTGTGATGAGTTTGCGTATGATCTGTATCATCCGGTTTTTCAATTTCAACATTCGGAGTAAGACATGAACTCAAGAGTACAGGTGTCTTATCAACCTATTATTGATATTGAATTTAGTGGCTTACACTTAATTGAAGCTTCGGCAGGTACAGGAAAAACCTATACCTTATCAAGTTTGATGGTGCGTATCTTTCTTGAAAAGTACTTGCCTCGACAAGTGATTGCAACCACGTTTACCCGTGCTGCCGCTGCTGAGTTAAAAAGCCGTATTCGTGCCCGTTTGGTCGAAACGTATCGTTACTTAGAGACCAAGCGCAGTTTTACAGAACACGAATTAATTATGCAGGCTGAGCAAGAGCCTGACTTATTACTCCAACATATTTTAAAAGGCTTTGCGACGCGTATTGCCTATGCGTGTGAACGCTTAAAGTTAGTAATAGATCAGTTAGACGAGTTATTCGTCGGAACACTTGATAGCTTTAGCCAAAAACTATTACGTGAGTTTGCCTTTGAGAGTGGCAAAATTGAACGCGCTCAAATTACTGATGATGCCAAAACCTATAGCCGACAACTGATTCATGATGTTTTGCGTGAATGGATACAGTCTCAACCTCAAACCGTGATTGATGCGTTGTATCTGGCAGGTGAGTTAAAGAGTGTCGATAGTTTTGTCAAACTTGTTGAAGACTCACTTAACTTTAGTTCTGCTCATTTTAAACTTCCTGAAAAACCAATCATTCAATTTGAACAACTTGCTCAGCTCAAACAGTTAGCGACAGAAATTGACTTAAGCCTTTTAGAGCCGTATTACTTGCTTGATGGCGAACACTATAAACATGTAAGCGGCACAATATTTCGTAATGGGGCGTTTAACAAATTATTTAGCGAGTGTTTACCGCAGCTTTTACAAGTTCTAACGCAAAGCGACAGTATTTTGGTTTTTGATGGGTCTTTGACTGCACAACGTGAGCTTGTTTTTAAGTTTTTAGGTCAACTTGCCGATCAGAAAGTTTTCAAGAAATGTCCTGCTGAAATTTCAGATGGTTTCTATCAACATCCTTGTATTCAACATATTCAACAGCTATTTGGCGTACTGAAAAATTACGCTGAGCAGTTCGACCAGCTTCATATTTTTTTAAAAGCCTATTTGTGTGTAGAGGTGAAAAAACGTTTACCACAGGTTTTACAAAATAAAGGTGAAACTACTTTTTCTCAGCAAATTCGTACACTTTCTGAAGCTTTAAAAGGTGAGCAGGGGCAGCGTTTTGCTGTATTTGTTCAGGCGCGTTATCCCTTAATTTTGGTCGATGAATTTCAGGACACTAACCAAGATCAAGACGATATGCTGGCGAGCATTTGGCGTCATCCAGAGCGTTACCAAAAAGGTTGCATGATTATGGTGGGTGACCGGAAACAGGCGATTTACGGTTTCCGCGGTGGGGATATGCTCACCTTCTTAAATGCCTATAAGGATATTCAAACTAAACATGGCCGCGAATATAAGTTAATTCATAACCATCGCTCCGTTGCAGATCTGGTTGAAGTGGTCGATGCCTTATTTCAACGACAAATTGATTTCGGTGAAGAGGTTCAATATGACCCAATTCGAGCGGGAACTCGGCCTCATCCTGTACTGATTGAGCAGAACAATCATAATCCTCATCCTTTACGTTGGCTCATGCTCAAAGATAAAGAAACTGAGGCACAGCAAGTTGCTTGGAAGATTCGAGATCTACTCAACCAGTCACATGCTGGAGAGCTATATTTTCAAAAAGATGCTCAGACTCAAACTCTAAACGAAGATGATATTGCGGTATTGTCCCGTAATCATGATGGGCTTGATAAAGTTCAATTTGAGCTAGAGCGTTTAGGAATTCGGGTTAACAGGCCATCAAAACGAAGTGTTTTCGATTGCGCAGTTGCTCAAGACGTTGGTGCTTTGTTGACTGCCATACTTCATCCTTACGATGAGGCAAAAGTGAAGCGAGCTTTAATTAGCCGTCTATTTGCCATGGATTTAAAACAACTATTGCAGCTTGAGCAGACAGCCGAAGGGTTAAGCCAGTTTATGACTGGTTTCGACGTCATTCGTGAGTTGTGGTCCGCTCAAGGCTTTTTAGTGGCATGGCAGCAATGTCTCATCCAGTTTGATATATGGCAAAATTTGGTCGCTGCCCAAAGTAAAGATAATGAACGGGTTGTGGTGAACTTGCGTCATTTGACTGAAATTTTGAGTCAGCACAGTGAGAAATACTCAGGCGCGCAAAACCTCTATCATTGGTATCTCAAACAGTTGGGTTCTCCTCTCGATCGTGATTGGGAGTTAGAACGTAAATTGTCGAGTGAGGCTGGGGTTCAGCTCATGACAATTCACCAGTCAAAAGGACTGGAATTTAAGATTGTATTTTTATTAGGTGCAGACAAGCCCTTTCGAGAAAATAACAAAACTCTGAATTTTTCGACCCAAGATGTAGTCCAACCAGACTCAAGTCAGACCTTAACTCAACGTGTCGTTGCGATTGCTGATAAAACTTATTTAAATGAAGTTGAACTTAAGCAACACGAAGAACGAGCGCTTGCTGAACAGAATCGCCTTTGGTATGTCGCTTTAACGCGAGCAAGCCACCGCGTCTATGCACTTTTACAAGATGTGGATGGTAAATCAGTATCAGGTCTCGCGTTTTGGAAAAATAGGACTGAGCCTTTTCAACACCGTTGCTGTACGGATGAAATGGTTTTGGAGCAGATTCCACAGGAAATTCATTTAGCCAAACAAACAAGTATTATTGAAATACAAGCGCAACGGTTTCCTGAACAACGTTTTTATTCGAGAGGTAAAACCAGTTTCAGTTATTTGGCACAGCATTTAAAACATAAGGCTGGCACAGATTTATTGGCGAATCAGAGCAATGATGCTGTATTAGCAGAAGATGAGCTGGATTTAATTAACACTGCTGAGGCAATCAGTGCTCAGCCGATTGATTGGATAAAGAGTAACTTCCCGCGAGGAACGCTTGCCGGTAATTTCTTACATGAAATCTTTGAGCACATCAATTTTCAATGTTCAGATGACTGGGTAAGTGAAATACGTCGTCGTTTTAAAAATGACTATAGTAGTCTTTGGCAAGATTTACTTAATAAATATAACGAGAGCTTCCCAGAGCAAGAAGATGCCGAGAATCTGCTTTACCAGTCAGTTGCAGAGTGGCTGAAAGATATTTTGCGAACGCCGCTTGATCAAAGTTTCCGACTAAATCAGCTTCAACAAGAGCAGTATTTGTCAGAGTTTCCTTTTTATTTGGCGTTGTCAGATCGGGTTCTAGCGATGACACGTATTCAGCAGCTTTTCGCTGAGTATGGGTTGAATATGCCGGAATTACTTGAGGCTCGCTCAGCACGTTACCTCAATGGTTCTATCGATTTGGTCTATTTTGATGGGCAGCGTTACCACATTGCCGATTATAAAAGTAATTACTTAGGTGATGATCTTGCAGATTATCGTAGCGATAGCATTGCCCAAAGCATGTCTTTAGCAAGTTATTGGCTACAGGCAGGTTTATATCTCGTTGCATTACATCGCTATTTGCAAGTCAAAATGCAGGATTACCAAATTGAGCAACACTTAGGTGGGGCAACTTATCTTTATTTACGTGGTATGAATGGTGAAGCTGAGCAGGGCTATTATTACTGGCAGCCTAGCATTGAGTTTATTCTGCGTCTTGATGCCATTTTAGGGTATTTTGCTGAGGATAAAATTGCATGAAAAATGCTGATAAAGTATGTAATTTTAATATTAACAAATATTTGGCATGTGGATAAGCCTGTCTATAACCATGTGGACAAGCGTGTGGAAAACTAGGTGGATAAGTGTGTGGACAATCTAAATAGCTCTGAACAGGCCGATTTAAGCTGGTTAACAACGTGGAGTAACTTCTTAAATCAGGCTCCATTTACTGAGCGATCGCAAGGGTCAGAAGCCACTTCTTACTTGCAGCAGCTTATTGAAGCGAGCTTACAAGGCGATAGCTGTATCGATGTCAGTTCTGAGCAAATTGCAGCACTTGGTCAGCTTGCTATATCTGCCGATCAAGCAACTTCAAATGTTGCCCCATGCGTCTATGATGAGCAGGGGTTGGCATTATACCGATATTGGCACCTAGAGCAACGACTTGCAGAACAAATTTGTCGATTAAAGCAACAATTAATTCAACCTGTATCTTGTGATGACTACTTAGACCTACTCACAGACCCGCATCAACAGGCAGCTTTACAAATGGTTGCTCGGCAGAGCCTGAGTATTATTACGGGTGGGCCAGGTACGGGTAAGACCTATACGCTTGCACGTATTATTGCAGTGCTTAGCCAAACAATTCCGAATATTCGTGTGGCGATGGCTGCTCCAACAGGTAAAGCCGCACAGCGCATGCAAGAGGCCTTACAGAACTCATTTAATGACCCTAAATTGCTTGAGTCTGGATTAGTGAGTGAAGAACTAAGGAATCAGGGAACGCAAACAATTCACCGATTATTGGGGATGGGACATAGTCAAACACCACGGTTTAATCAAAAACAACCGCTTCCTTATGACGTGATTGTTGTGGATGAGGCTTCCATGCTGGATTTAAATCTAGCTACTCTTCTACTTGAAGCAGTGCCAGAGTCTTGTCGAATTATTTTATTAGGAGATGCAAATCAGCTGGCTTCCGTCGACGTCGGAGCGGTTCTTGCTGACTTGCAACAAATACAGGCACTCGCCGACAACAGGGTACAATTACAAACCAGTCGCCGTTTTGCTGAAGGGGCGTTGATTGGGCAGGTGGCACGTTTTATTCAAATGCAAACCAGTCAGATTAATCATGAGCAGGTTTTGCAACAGTTTGAAATTGATATTGTTGAGGTTTCTGAATTAAAGCCTATAGTTTTACAAAGTGAAATGCCAGATGTGGTTCAGCTTGAGTATTTACCAGAAGGGAATCACGCAGAAGTCGAAATTTATTATCAGAAGCTCATGCTCGGTTTCCAAGGATATGTAAAAAGCCTAAAAAATTATTTAAAAGAAGAACGCTCGATTGAACAGGTCCAAAACGTAGTAAAAGCATTTGATGACTACCGTATTTTAACGGCTGTTCGTCATGGCCCATTTGGGTTACAGCAGTTAAATCAATATGCGCAGCGTTGGATACAGCAACAACTTTCAATAGTGACAGCAGGGGGATGGTATGTTGGTCGTCCGGTCATGATGACTTATAACGACTATCAGCTCGGTATTTCAAATGGTGACATTGGTCTGTGTTTTGAACACAGAACTCAACCTCAGCAGTTTGAAGTATATTTTCCAAGTTTAAATAAATGGGTCGCTGCAAACCGATTACCTAAAAGTATTCAAAGTGCATTCGCTTTAACAATTCATAAATCGCAAGGGTCTGAATTTACACACACTGCTGTCGTTTTAGATCAAGCCGCAAAGAATTTATTAAGCCAAGAGCTTATTTACACTGCGATTACACGTGCTAAAAAAGTAGTGAGTCTTTTGGTTCATCCCGAAGCTTTACTACAGTCCTTTACAGTTCGTACGACACGAAAAAGTGGTTTAGTTCAGAAAGTTAATCGGTTAGTTCGTTAAGCCAAACTTAATATTTTCACCCTTGTAAGAAAAAGCTTACATAGATTCGAGATATTTGCTGCTAGAGTACACCCCATGTTTTTGAGATTATAAACGCACAACGAGCTTGGCAAGGAATGTCGGGCAAAATCGCACAATAATAATAGCTTAAGTCGAGAGACTGCGAACTTACAATGACGTAGGTGTATAAAGAGGAAACTTACAGCCGCTAAGCCTTGTAGTTTTGGGAGAGACTACAGGGCTTTTTTATATTCTCAATTTTATTTACTTCTAAAAATTATCAGAAAAGTTCGGATTTAAGCCAATATTGAGTGTAATTTCTTTTAAAAATTTATATCAATAATATCAATATATTTATCTGTAATATGATTTTTAAACACCCATTTTTCCTGTGAATTGTTAAGTTAAATGTTATACAGAACTGTACGATAATGGGGCAAAAACCGTTATTTATTAAATATTAGACAGACCTGTACGTTTTTGCTTACATGATGATAAGAAAAATACTACTTTTCTTCATAATTGGATATGTCACAATACATCACATAAGGAAATAGAAACAAAACAACGGAAGTCAGTTAAAACAACAAGAAGGATGTGACTAGCATCTCACCAACGATAATAAAAATAGAAATAACACGATAAACAAAAACTACAGCGCAAAAAACCCAAGCAGAAATGCTTGGGTTTTTTATTTGATTTATACTAAGTTCGTTTCATGAGCATCGCTGCCAAACAAAGATCGGCGCTGATCTCTAGGAATGCGTGGGCATTGTGTTGAAATCTGATAAAGCACGTTGGCTAAAGCAGGTAGGTGAGTCCCCACGACCGATTTGCCCGTTGTTAATAGAGAAACACTAATATCTCTTTCAGGGTCGGCCCAACATAAAATGTTGGAGAATCCTAAATGACCAAAAGCTTGCCCCGTCATTGGACCAAAAAGACCTACAGGATTACTACCTAACATTGGACCTAAGGCATAGCGCATTGGAATTAATAAAGTACGGTCAATGTTAACGCCTGTGGTCGGCAGTGTTGCCCTGAAAATTGTTTTCTCACTGAATATTTGCTGACCGCCGTAGCTTCCGCCACTTAAAAGCATTTCAAAGAAACGTCCAGCTTGCTCTGCACTCGTATAAATGTTGCCGGCTGGGCAAATTGTGTCCATGAAACGACTATCGTTAGTCACATCAACTGCAAGTTGCAACCCTCCACCTAATACATGATTTAGATAGTGATCGGTACCAAGCCGAGGGTGTAGACCCGTTGCACAGTTTAAGGCTACCTCTGAGCGGTTTTCTGGTTTTAAGCCATAATTGAAATAAGGCATTCCCATTGGCTTTTCGATAGTTTGATGCACAAACTCACGTAAATCCTGCCCAGTTACCCGTTCAATGACTTCACCTAAAATATAACCCGCCGTAACCGCATGATAGGCAAGATGGTTACCAGCAGGAGACACAGGCTTGGCAGCATATAAACGTTTTAAAATTTCATCTTTATCAAATAGGAGTTCGGGTGTGACATCGCCATCAATATAGGGGATACCCCCACGATGTGCTAATAAATGAAAGAGAGTTGCACGGCGCTTACCATTTACGCCGTATTCCGGAATATAGTAGCTAACAGGATCAAGCAAATTGATTTCGCCCTTTTCATCTAATAAATGAATCAGCATGGCCGTGATCATCTTAGATGCTGAAAACAGACAAACGGGCGTATCTGGAGTCGCAATCAGGGCATTCTCTTGTAGTCCTGCCGGCGAGTTCCCTTGAGCATATCCAATGCTTCTGTTCAGCAAAACTTTACCTTGTCTACGTAAGCAGAAGGTAATGAGTGGATAATTTCCGGTTTTATATAGTGCTTCTATACTGTTCCAGATTTTTTGAATCTGGCGTTCAGTCATTCCACCCTGTTCAGCAGCAACTTCATCTTGATGACGAATAACTTGCTCAATATTGTCCGGTACTGGACAAGTGTTGGTTGAAAAAATTTTCACACGTCCCTCGCGCTTCTTTCTTTTTATTCAAAGCTAGTGTGCAGGGTTAGCATGCTCGTGTCAGTGTCTAAAATGACAAGTTACTGAAAACTATTTTGCAATCCACCTATAGATACCTTAAAATAGGCAACTTGCTGTAGTGATGCACGGCAGTCAGTTGCCTCAACTGATTCATATCGTTTACTTTTTTAAGCATCTCGGAGAAATCGAATGGCTTTAACTAATGCAGACCGCGCAGAGATCATTGCTAAATTTGCTCGCGCTGAAAATGACACTGGTTCACCAGAAGTACAAGTAGCTTTATTGACTGCTCAAATCAATGATTTACAAGGTCACTTTAAAGCTCACAAACACGACCATCACAGCCGTCGTGGTTTGATCCGTATGGTTAACCAACGTCGTAAATTGCTCGACTACTTAAATGGTAAAGACCACGGTCGTTACACTGCTTTGATCGGTGCTTTAGGTTTACGTCGTTAATTCGATTTTCACTTTGTTTTCGCTATTTCGCATGTCGCAATGCTTTATCGCTGAAAAGAGAGTTTCACTTAATTTTAGGTTAAGTGATGTTTAGAAGGGGCGCTTGTGCGCTCCTTCTTTGCGTTTAATATTATTTAAAATTTTTGGCCTAGTGTGATGGCTTCTAAGCTTTGTCATTTATCTACCAACAGTTGTAGTCTGAATGCCAAACCTTAGGGGTCTCACTAGAATAAAATTAGGAAAATACAATACATGTCAATGTTTAATATCGTTCGTAAAGAATTCCAATTCGGTCAACATCAAGTCGTTTTAGAAACGGGTCGCGTTGCACGTCAAGCAAACACAGTTTTAATTACAATGGGTGGCGTAACTGTTTTAGTTGCAGTTGTTGCTCAACCTAAAGCAAAAGCGGGTCAAGACTTCTTCCCGTTAACAGTTAACTATCAAGAAAAACAATATGCAGCTGGTCGTATCCCTGGTGGTTACGGTAAGCGTGAAGGCCGTGCTTCTGAAGCTGAAACTTTAATTTCACGTCTTATTGACCGTCCAATTCGTCCATTGTTCCCAGAAGGTTACTTCAACGAAATCCAAGTAACAGCAACAGTTGTTTCTTCTGACAAAACTATGGATGCTGATATTGCAGCAATGCTTGGTACATCAGCAGCATTATCTATTGCTGGTACTCCTTTCCGTGGTCCAATCGGTGGCGCACGTGTTGGTTTAATCAACGGTGAATATGTTCTTAACCCGAACTTTGAACAGTTGAAAGAAAGTGATCTTGACCTTGTTGTTGCTGGTACAGAATCTGCTGTATTAATGGTTGAATCTGAAGCTAAAGAGCTTTCAGAAGACCAAATGCTTGGTGCTGTGCTTTTCGGTCATGACGAAATGCAAATCGCGATTCAAGCAATTAAAGAATTTGCTGCTGCTGCTGGTGCAGTTGAATCAACTTGGGTTGCCCCAAGCAAAAACGAAGCACTTCTTGAGCAATTAAAAGCAGCTTTCGAAGCTAAAATTTCTGAAGCATATACAATTGCGGTTAAACAAGACCGTTATGCAGCACTTGATGCACTTTATGCAGAAGCTGTAGCTCAGTTCGTTCCTGAAAATGACGAAACTGGTATTGCTGACGAAGTAAATGAATTATTTGAAGACCTTAAATACCGTACAGTACGTGACAACATCTTGTCAGGTAAACCACGTATTGATGGCCGTGATACTAAAACTGTTCGTGGTATCGACGTTCAAGTTGGTGTATTAGACCGCGCTCACGGTTCTGCATTATTTACACGTGGTGAAACTCAAGCGTTGGTAACAACAACTTTGGGTAATACTCGTGATGCATTAATGGTTGATACATTGTCAGGTACTAAAACTGACAACTTCATGTTGCACTACAACTTCCCTGCATACTCTGTAGGTGAAACTGGTCGTGAGTCTGGCCCTAAGCGTCGTGAAATCGGTCATGGTCGTTTAGCACGTCGTGGTGTTCAAGCTGTTCTTCCTGCTGCTGACCGCTTCCCGTACGTAATCCGTATCGTATCTGACATTACTGAATCTAACGGTTCATCTTCAATGGCTTCTGTATGTGGTGCTTCATTATCACTTATGGATGCGGGTGTTCCACTTAAAGCACCAGTTGCTGGTATCGCAATGGGCTTAGTGAAAGAAGGCGAGCGTTTTGCAGTACTTTCTGACATCTTGGGTGATGAAGATCACTTAGGTGATATGGACTTTAAAGTAGCAGGTTCTGCAAACGGTATTACTGCGCTTCAAATGGACATCAAGATTGAAGGTATCACTGAAGAAATTATGGAAGTTGCATTAAACCAAGCATTTGCTGGTCGTATGCACATCCTGAATGAAATGAATAAAGTCATTTCACGTGCTCGTGCTGAAATCAGCGCACATGCACCGACATTTGAAGTGATTAACATCAATCCAGACAAGATCCGTGATGTTATTGGTAAAGGTGGCGCAACGATTCGTGCCATTACTGAAGAAACTAAAGCTGCAATTGATATTGAAGATAACGGTACAGTTCGTGTATTTGGTGAAACTAAAGCTGCTGCTCGTGCTGCGATTGCAAAAATTCAAGCACTTACTGCTGAAGTTGAACCAGGTAAGATCTATGACGGTAAAGTAATCCGTATTGTAGAATTCGGTGCGTTTGTAAACATCATGCCGGGTACTGATGGTCTTCTTCACATTTCGCAAATTTCAAACGAACGTATTGCGAACGTGACTGACGTTCTTAAAGAAGGTCAAGAAGTGAAAGTACAAGTTGCTGATGTTGATAACCGTGGTCGTATTAAATTGACTATGAAAGACATTGAACAAGCATAATTGTTTGAATGACACGAAAAAGTCCGCTTGATGCGGACTTTTTTTATGGCATGATGCAAGTAATACAAAAACAGATCGTTGTGGTATGCAGGTTTATTATTTTTATCGCCATCAAAGCGACGGCTATGTCTTTTTAAGCCGCGAACAGCATAGTGAACATGTTCTGGAGTTTTTCTGGATTGATAGTGTCAGAACGGATGTGGTTAACCATAACGAAGAATGGCAACAAGAGATTCATAAGCTTTCAGGTGTGGTTATTAATGAGTTTCATATGCGGGATATTGCCAACATTGAACATCCCTGTGCATTTGATACGCTTGAAGAATATGACCTGTTAATTTTTAAGAAATTGGTTACGCCTGACGATGAAATTAAGCATGCAGAATCACAAGATAGTGTTTTTGGTTTAGCAACGACGCCGATTAGTTTTATTTTGACACCTGATGTGCTGATTAGTGTGCGCGAGCAGGGGAATAAGTCGATTGAAAACTATATTCAACGTCTCGAAAATATTTTATGTAAAACTTTAGAAGAACAAAACAAAACCCGTAAATTACCGAATTCACCCGTCGATTTATCATTACGCTTGTTAAATAGTATGGTTGATGGTTATCTTGATATCCGCTCACCATTGACGAGAAGAGTAGAGCATTGGCAACAACAACTATTGCAGGGTAATCGTCGTTTTAAACAATGGCACCAGTTGTTCCATGAGAATATGGCCTTTCAACAGGTCGAAAATTTATGTGAAGAACAAATTGAAACCCTTCAAGAGTTTCGGGATGAAATTGTAGAAAATTACCATCATGTTGTTGGCAGTCACATCCATAATTCTCAAGATATTTTACTGGTTCGTTTAAATGATTTAATGAGTCATGTTGAACGTATTCAGAAACATACTTTGCGGTTACGTAGTGCAATTCAGTCGGCCATTGATTTACATTTTTCTGCTATTGCAAACCAAACCAATGAAAACATGCGGATTCTTGCGATTATCACGGCAGTCTTTGCGCCGCTTACCCTTTTAACAGGCATTTATGGAATGAACTTTGAGTTTATACCTGGTCTTAAATCACCTGTTGGTTTCTGGATTATGTTGGGTGCCATGCTGATTAGTACGATTTTTCTGTTGTACTATTTTTATAGACAGCACTTGGTTGGGCGTGGTGAAAAAAGTGTGATTGATTTACTGGCTCAACAGCATCGTCAAGATCGGATGAATTTGTTTTGGTTTTTGGAATATGAGCCGATTAAACAGACTGTGAAGGAATTGGAGAAGATTACTCGGTTGAAGTAATAGGAATTTTCAAAGATCAGTAAAGTTGATTTGTTAGTACTGCCTCAAATTTAGGGATTAATTTGATACTTATTGTCTAGGCATATCCTTACTTTTGACTGGGCAAAAGTAACAAAACCCCTTGCTTGGACTGACGGTACATCCTTGTTACCGCAGTCCAAAAGGCGGCATCCATGCCGCCCATCACGTTAGCTCATACCTGTGTGAAAGATTATTTAGAAGAAAAAATCTTAATGAAAATGCTTCAACTGTTTTCTAAGTTGTTGTACTTCATCAATCAAATCTAACATCACCGCAACTGCTGCCAAACTTGCGTCAAAGTCACGTTGCAGACGATAAGCTTTACGTGCACGTGCCACATCTTCACCGATAAATTGGTGTGCTTCAGGCGTATTATCGACAGATAAAATGTCATATTCAATTAACTGAATAATCCAGTCAGGGCTTTGACCACAAGCTTGAGCAAATTGTTGTAGGTCAAATGTAGATTGTTCATCAACGACCTCCGCACTAAAGGTATGGCCGTCATATACAATTTCGCGATAATGAATGGTTGTCATGATCTTGCTCCCTAATGAGATGAACGAGGTTCGAATGAAGCGAAGGCTTCAGCCAGTTGCTGATAAGCTTGTTTTTCTTTTTCAGAATGTGCGGGTGGGAATACAATATTTAAAATTAAATAGAGATGGCCTGGCGTTTTATTTGGTATCCCTTTGTCTTTTAAACGTAGCTGTTGTCCTTGTTTTGCGTTGTGAGGTAAATTGACGTTTAAAGGTCCAGCTGGTGTTTTTACCTCAATACCTTGACCTAATGCAGCTTCCCACGGCGCTACATCTACAGTCAAATATACATCGCTACCTTCAACATGAACGCGGTCTGTATCTTTATACTGAATTTCAATATAAAGATCGCCATTGGCACCGCCATTGATACCACTTTGTCCTTGTCCACTTAAGCGAATTTGCTGACCTTCTTTCATACCTTTTGGTATTTTCACCTGTAAGGTTTTGCGTTGAACTTCAGGCTCGCCATAAGCATTCATGGTCGGGATTTGCAGGGTAATCTGTTGCGTTGATCCATGATAGGCAATATCAAGATCAACCTCTATGCTGGCATGTTGGTCTTCACCGCGATAACTACGCTGTTGTCTTTGGTACTGCTGCTGACCACCACCAAATCCTGCACCAAAGCGTCCAAATAAGTCTTCAAAACCGCTAAAGTCTGCTTGTTCACCACCTGTAAAGCCTTGGCGATAAAACTGTGCTCCATCAAAACCACCTTGTGCAGCACCCTGACCAAAGTTATTAAAACCTTGAGGATGATCTAACAACTGGTCATATTCAGCTTTTTTTTCTGCATTGCTTAACGTGTCGTAGGCAACATTAATTGCCTGCATCTTTTCTTCTGCATCTTTTTCTTTGCTGATGTCTGGATGATATTTACGGGCTAATTTTCGATAAGCTTTTTTAATTTCATCAGCAGAGGCTTTGCGTGTAACCCCTAATTCTTCATAATAATTTTTTGCCATAATGTTTTATCACGATGGAGTTGTTTATTTCATTATGAAACGATTTTTAGAGTTTTCAATAAGCTAGATTGTATAAGAGTTGTTCTATTCTAAAATGAAATTGATAGAAAAAGGTATAGGCAAATGAGGCCTATACCTTTCATGATTTAGATGAAACTTTGATATAAGCCATACAGGGCAATAAGTAAAAGTAATAAACCGCATAGCCCTAATATTTTTGGATATAAATGACTGTTAGAGAGGCGACGGAAGAATATATAAACCAAAGATAAGGTGAGGAAGTCTAAAACAATCCATGTCAGGGTGAGTATGGTTAGACTTAAATTTAATTGAGGGGTAATAGAGACGAATTGCGGAAAGAAGGCCGAGAAAAAGATAATATCTTTAGGGTTTGAAATACCGACGAGAAAGCCTTTTTTAAAGCCACCATTTTGTGCTGAAACTGTTTGTATCGCTTCTGGATGAGGTGCTTGAATTACTTCTTTAAGAATACTAAAACCCAAATAACCAATATATAGGCAGCCTAAAATACGAATGATATTGAGATAACTATCGTTAACACTCAGTACTCCCTTTAAAACGAGTACTGAAATAAAAATTAAGACAAGAGACGCTAGATTTGTACCAAAAATGGTTTCAAGCGCTTTTTTATAGCCTCCTTTAAGTCCAGCGCTTGCAACTAAAATCATTACGGGGCCAGGGGTCGCAATCATAATAATTACGCTAAAAATAAAGAGAAAATAATCAAAATAATTCATGGCGTTTTAAGCATCTATTTATAGGCTATAAAGTAGCCTTATATTATCCTATTTAAAATAAAATATTGAAAACTATCATCAAAAGTACAGACAAATAAAAAGGCGGTATATCCGCCTTTTTATAAATTTTAATAATTAACTCAAATGTTCACCAAATAATGCTAAAGCTTCTTCAGCAGTAAAAGTGTATTGAGTATTACAGAACTGACAATCCATACGAATAGGGTTCTGTTCTTCTAAGGTTTCATGAACAGCGTCTACACCAATTTGAATCAGTGCATTTGCACAGCGTTCTTTTGAACATGTACAGCCAAATTTTAGAGCTTCAATTTCTGGTAAACGAACTTCTTCTTCGTTATATAAACGATATAAAATTTCGTTTGCATCTAAATTGGTCAGCTCTTCGGCTTTTAATGTTTCGGTCAACATCGTCAAACGTGGCCATAAATCTTCATCGACCAAGTTTTGCTCTTCCTCATCATGACGTGGTAAAAGCTGAATCAGTAAACCACCAGAGCGTTTGGTCGTACTTGCTAACACAATACGAGTTGGAATTTGTGCAGACAAATCGTAATACTGCATTAAACAGCCAGCTAAAGTTTTTTGATCAAGAGGGACAATCCCTTGATAACGCTCGCCAAATTCAGGTTCAATATTAATAAATAAAACTGGATTAACTAAAGCGCCAAGAACTGTACTACTGTCTGTTGCTTCGATGAAGCGTGGGTCCGTTTCGTAATCAGCTAGAGCACGTACTTCACCCAAATGATTACATTCAGCCATTGCCCACTTAAAGGTACCGCTAGCCTGGATTTGCAAGCTGATACGGCCTTTGATTTTTAGTGTACTTGCAAGTAATGCAGTCGCACTCAACATTTCACCTAACAGAATTTTAACCGCAGGCATATAGTCACGTTGAGCTAAGATAGTTTGTAATGCCTCTTCTAGATGAACTACTTCCCCACGAACCGGAAAGTTCTCAATATAAAAGCGTTGGCGTAAATCAGACATAATATTCTCCAGGGCCCTAAGCAGAGTATAACTATTTCGTTTTAATCAAGCTTAGGAAATGCAGCGAAGCCGCAAGCCGGACAGGGGCAGCTTTGTGCCCATTGTCCAATTATTTAGGCAATGTGAATAAGTCCTTAATATAGCCATTTTTTGAAATCTCAAGTTATTCTAGATGATCTCTTGTAATGTCGATGCGATTTGGCTGTAAATGGCGCTTTAAATTCACATCATGTTTTGATGTAGCCTGTTGTTGCGCATCACTTTCAAACAAATGTTCAAGTTCGGCTAAGGCATTACGATGTGTTTCAAAGATCTTCTGTTCATCAGTATAAATACTTTGCTGCTGTATGAGCAATTTCTCATCATAATCCCGAAAGATTTCGATATTGTTATAGGCTTGTTCATCTGAGATACCAAGTTCTCGTAAGGCGCGATAAGCCATACCTAATGAGGATAAATACGTCTCACGCCAAATGTATTCAACGCCTAAATCTCTTAAAAGATGGACATGGTGACGGTCACGAGCACGAGCCAACAGCTTTAAGTTTGGATAATTTAATCTGAGATGGCGAGCGACATTCATTGAATCCTCAACATCATCAATCGCTAAAATAAATACTTTGGCTTTTTCAATACCCGCAGAACGCAATAAATCTGGCTGGGTCACATCGCCATAATAGAGCTTACCGCCGTATCTACGAACAAAGTCCACTTGATGAAGATTATTGTCGATTGCAGTAAAGCCTAAGTGCTGCAAGCGGGCAATACGCGCAATAATTTGTCCAAATCGACCAAAACCAGCAATAATAATAGGGTTATCCTGCTGAGGAATTTCATCGTACTCAGGTGGGAGTTCTTTATTAAACAGAGGAATGACCTGGGTTGCCATAATCCAGTAAATCACTGGGGTAAGTACCATCGACAACGTCACAATAAGGGTCACTGGCTCTAATAGAGCTTGAGTTAAAATTTTCTCACTTTTGGCAAGACTCAGAATTACAAAAGCAAATTCTCCGCCTTGTGCCAAGCAAGTGCCCAAAAGCAAACTATTGTTCCAACTGTATTTTTTATAGCGGGCAATGGCAGTCAATATCAGTGTTTTGATGAGCAATAAGCCGACTGCTCCACCAATAATAAGTAAAGGCATTTCAATGAGTAGTGACAGTTGGGTGGTCATACCCACGGTCATAAAGAATAAGCCAAGTAGTAAACCTTTAAACGGTGCAATACTCGCTTCAACTTCGTGACGAAATTCTGAATCTGCTAATAATACACCTGTGAGGAACGCGCCTAACGTCGTGCTAATTCCTAAAGTATCCATAAGCAAGACAACTGCAAGGATAATAAATAATCCTACTGCTGTAATAAGTTCAGTCGCTCCACTTTTGGCAACAAAGCGGAAGAATGGACGCATCACATAGCGACTAAACAAAAACAAGCCCGTAAAGGTTGCAATAATCGCCGCAAAATAAGCGATCCCGTGATGGGTTGATTCTGTTCCTGCCAATAATGGAATGATGGCAAGTAAGGGAATCGCCGCTATATCTTGAAAGAGCAAAATCGAAAAAGACTGCTGACCATAAGTGGTGTTGAGTTGCTGCTTTTCAGTCAGAAGCTGTAATACAAAAGCGGTGGAAGATAGCGCAAGGGCAAAACCAATGACAAAGCTAACAGAAAGCTGCTGCTTAAAGAGTAATAGTATGATCAGCATAAGTACGCCACCGCTAATGAGGACTTGCAGACTTCCCATTACAAAAATAGAGTCACGCATTTCCCACAACCGCTGTGGTCTTAGTTCTAAACCAATAAGGAACATCAATAAAATGACACCGAATTCGGCAAGTTCCATAATTGCTTCAGGATCATGTGCAATGTTTAAAACACTAGGACCTAGAAGTATTCCTGTAAATAAATAACCTAAAACTGTTGCTATCCCTAGGCGTTTGCCAAGAGGGACTAAAATCAGAGAAGCTCCAAGAAAGATTGTTGCTTGCAGTAGGAATGACATTCATTGCCTCGAATGTATTAGTCTCTTTTAAGTGTAAAGCCAAAAAGGCTTCTTCACACCATGATATTCAAATCATCTAATTAAATTCTTGCGGATCGACATCAATTGATAGCCTGAGTTGATGCTGTCTTGGTGCATGAACCAATTGAGACCACCATTGTCTTAAGTAAAAATGTAGGCGAGCACGGTCAGCAGATAAAATCACCATGTGGGCACGGTAGCGCCCCGCTTTACGTTCCATCGGCGCTGGAATAGGTCCCCAAATATCAACAATCTCACCAGCGACTTGACGAAGTTGCTCGGCAGCTTCATTTAAAAATTGTAAGGTATAGTCACGATCTTTAGATTCTGCACGAATTAAAACTGCATAACGATAAGGTGGCAGCAAAGCTACTTTACGTTCAGCCAGCGTTTGTTTGGCAACCGCGCGATAATCTTTTTCGATGAGTGTGGTGAGTAGTGGATGATCAGGTCTTAAGGTTTGTAAATAAACATGGCCTTTGTGTTCACCACGACCTGCACGACCAGCGACTTGTACAATCAGCTGCGCCGTACGTTCTGGTGCACGGATGTCTACACTGAGTAAACCTGCATCAATATCTAAAATGGCAACTAATGTGACATGTGGAAAATGATGGCCTTTTGCCAACATTTGAGTGCCGAGTAAAATTGTTGGTTTGTTTTGATGAATACGGTCATAGATTTTTTGCCAGCTTCCGACACGACTGGTACTGTCACGATCGACCCGAATGACATCATGATCTGGAAATAGTTCTTGTAAGTGCTCTTCAACCTTAGCGGTTCCTGCACCTAAAGTTTTTAAGCTTTTTTGCTGACATTCAGGGCAATGATCGGGTAAGCGATGAATGGTTCCGCAGTGATGGCAGTGTAAATAAGAATAAGGCTGAGTGTGTAAAGTAAAATGCGCGTCGCAATGTGGACAATTTGCTTGCCATCCACAGCTTTCACAAACCAGTACAGGTGCATAGCCACGACGGTTTAAAAAGATTAAAACCTGTTCTTTTCTAGCCAATGTATGCTTGATTTGTTCAATAAGAGGCTGGCTGATTCCATGCTGTTTTTTGACAATTTTAAGGTCAATCAAATGCATTTTAGGCAAAAGTGCATGTCCAGCACGTTTGTTGAGTTGCAGTGCAGTTAATTTGCCAGTTTCGACTAAATAATAACTATCAATACTTGGAGTTGCCGACCCTAAAATAACAGGGCAGCTTTGCAAGTGACCGCGGTACAGTGCGACATCACGCGCATGATATCGGAAGCCTTCTTGCTGTTTATAAGACAGGTCGTGCTCTTCATCTAAAATGATGAGGCCCAAACGTGGCAGTGGCGTATAGATGGCAGAGCGCGTTCCTAAAATAATAGACGCTTTTCCAGTCTGTGCCTGTTGCCATGCTTGTAAGCGTTTGGAATCATTTAAGCCAGAGTGCAATAAAGCAATATCACAGTTAAAACGAGACTTAAAACGGGAAATCGTTTGAGGGGTTAAACCAATTTCAGGTACTAACACCAGTACTTGTTTACCTTGCTTTAGCACCTCGTGCATGATGTGCAGATAAACTTCGGTTTTACCACTTCCTGTTAAACCATCTAGCAAAAAGGCTTGGTATTGATGCTGTGCATTTACGACGTGCTGAGTTGCTTTCTTTTGGTCTTCATTGAGCGTGAGCGGCATTTGTGCCAATTGAACAGGTGTGGGGCTAAAGTCATGTGGTTCGAGCGTGCAGTCAACCAGTCCTTTCTTTTGAAGTGCTTTAAGCGTTGCTGTTTCTACACCACTTAAATTGAGAATATTTTCTGTAGTTCCAGCAGGGTGTAATTTTAAAATTTGATACGCATCTTGTTGCTTAACAGAACGTTTTAGCAGGGCGTCAACATTGTCACAGGGTGTGATTTTCCAAAGATGGAACAAAACATCCATCGGTTTGCCCTGACGCAATAACGCGGGTAGGGCAGTTTGCATAACTTCACCAATTGGAAATTGGTAATATTGCGCGGACCATGTCAATAAACTTAAAACTTGTTCATCTAAAATTGGTTCTTCATCTAAAAGTTCAGAAATGGCTTTAAGCTGAAATTTACCTGTAAATGGCTCATGTGGATTTACTTTTTCTGTAATGATGCCAATCAGGTTTTGGCGCCCAAATGAAATAGCGACGCGTGAGCCTACGTGAGCCCGTTCATATTGTGCTTGGGTGAGTGTATAGTCAAAAGTGTCGTACAGATGCACAGGTACGGCTACACGCACACGATAAACAACTGAATCTGGCTTTGGCGTTATGGTCATAGAGGCTCATTTCGTCAATTTTAAAAAACGGCATAGCGTCGTGAAGAGGACTTGGGTATTCTACACAGGCTATAGAACGAATATGAATGATTGCGTAGCATAGATGCAACAGCAGCGACTATTATTTTTGGAAAATTAGAACATTACCATGCCTGCATATCAATTTACTGCCATTGATGCTTCAGGGAAGCAGCAAAAAGGAGTGCTTGAAGGAGATTCAGCACGCCAGATTCGCCAACAATTACGCGATAAAGCATGGACACCAATTAGTGTTGACCCTGTTGAACAAAAAGATAAACATCAAAGTCAGGGGTTATTCCAAAAAAAGTTCAGTGCTTATGATTTGGCACTCATGACCAGACAACTTTCTGTTTTGGTTGCAGCCGCAATTCCTCTAGAAGAAGCTTTACGTGCAGTGAGCAGGCAAAGTGAAAAACCACATGTGCAAAACCTTTTATTATCTGTCCGTTCTCGCGTTTTAGAAGGGCATTCACTCGCACAAGGGATGCAGCAATCTGGACGGTTTCCAGACCTCTATATTGCAACGGTCGCCGCTGGTGAGCGTTCTGGGCATTTAGATCTGATTTTAGATCAGCTCTCTGATTACACCGAAAACCGTTTTGCTATGCAAAAGAAAGTTCAGGGCGCCATGATTTACCCAATCATTTTAATGCTGATGTCTTTTGGTATTGTGATGGGCTTAATGACTTATGTTGTACCAGAGATTGTAAAAACGTTTGACCAAAGCAAAGATGCCTTGCCGTGGATTACAGTTGCTTTAATGAAAGCCAGTGATTTTATCCGTCATGCTTGGGTGTTTATTATTATTTTTGCAGTTGTGGGAATTGTTGCATTTGTACGATTCTTAAAAACGACTGCTGGGCATTATGCTTTTGATCGATTAACACTCAAATTGCCATTATTCGGTAAACTGTCACGTGGTATTAATTCTGCACGATTTGCCAGTACTTTATCTATTTTGACTCGTTCAGGCGTACCTTTGGTCGATGCCTTAAAGATTGGTGCAGCAGTGACCAGTAATTGGGTCATACGTGATTCAATTGCCCATGCAGCTGAGCGTGTTACCGAAGGTGGTAACTTGGGTACACAACTTGAGCGTAGTGGTTATTTCCCACCAATGATGGTACAAATGATTCGAAGTGGTGAGGCATCAGGTGAACTGGACCGCATGTTAGAACGTGCATCGACCATGCAAGACCGTGAGGTTACAACATTTATTTCAACCTTACTGGCATTACTTGAACCACTTATGCTGGTTCTAATGGCAAGCATTGTACTGGTTATTGTAATCGCGGTTATGCTGCCAATCGTAAATATGAACAATATGATTTAATAACTTTGATATTAGAGATAATGATGAAGATGGTCATGAAACAAAAAGAGCACGTTAAGGATGCTCAAAAAACCTCAAGCGTAGCTTTCGGACTTGCGGCACGTTCGAGCGGTGCTCGAATGAAACGTGCCTCAGGATTTACCCTCATTGAAGTCATGGTCGTGATTGTAATTTTAGGCGTGTTAGCAGCGTTAATCGTACCAAATGTCATGGGACGTAGTGAAAAAGCTAAAATTGATACCACCCAAATTACATTAAAAGGTGTGGCTGGTGCTTTAGATCAGTACAAACTTGATAACGGACATTTCCCAACCATGCAAGAAGGCGGGCTAGATGCTTTAGTTAATCAACCTGCAACAGCGAAAAACTGGATGCCGGGTGGCTATGTAAAAGGTGGTTATCCTAAAGACAGTTGGAAAAACGATATTCAATATGTCATTCCTGGGGCAGATGGTCGCGCTTTTGATTTGTATTCATTTGGAGCAGATGGCAAAGATGGTGGTGAGGGTAATGATGCGGATATTTATTATCAGCCTTAATTAAAAATATAATAGAGATTATCAATTCAGTTAAAAAGATAAACCGATAAATTCGAATTGATAATCTCTCTCAATCAGAAAAATATAATAAACAACTGAAAAATATAAATTAAAATTAATAATGATATTTGAGATTTATAATAAGAATTATTCCCATATTTAATAGTTACAAGAAAGTTAAAATGTAGAGAAAAATAAGCTATATATTTAAATGAAAGCTTTGCATAATAAATAAAAAGCACTTTATTCAATTAAAAAGGAGAGATTAAATGAAAGCATTTCTCATATTAGATGAACTGACTCAGTTTCATTGGGTAATGCTCAAGTCTGTCCTATTGATTTTGGGTTTATTGCCGCTTGCTGAAGTTTCATTAAAGCTATGGCTGAGTACAGAGGGAAGTAGCCAAATTATGATTGGTTTCTTCGCATTAAGTATTGTGAGTGCATGGTTGATGGTGAGCTTCTTTACCGCATTAAAAGCGAGTGTCTGGCAAGCTAAACAAATATCTACTAAATATGAGCAATTACTGTTTAAAGCTTATCGCTATGTACCCATGGTCTTTTTATCAAGCCTAGTTGCTTATTTATCTTTGGAACTATCTATCGCTTTTTAATGATATTTTAAAAGCAGATTTTTAAATAAAACGTAGACTCAACATCTACGTTTTATTTTTTTAGTTAAGCAGGTTGTACTAATATTGCCGTGATTTTACGAACTACAGGTAAGACCAAAAGTAACGTTGGAAAAGCGATTAACCAAGAAATTGTCCATGCAGACATCCAGACATAAATGGAAAATTCTCCTAGCCCTAAACTTCGTAAAGTACTGACCATAGACACTACAAAAGTCATAATGATGGATAGAAGAAAAGGTAAAACGATAGATGTATAGCGATTTGGAATTTTTTTAAAACTAGACAAAGATTTTGAGTTTTGCATTTTTGACTCCGTAAACCAACAAACGCCAGTGCCATTCAAAAATATAAAAATATTTTGAACAAATAGCTCCAAGCATTGTTGGAGGTATGTTGGCACGTTGATTGACGTAAACGTTTACGGCTTTTTGATGAGCAGATTTAATTTAGCATGAATTTTGAAAACTGGAAATAAAAAGAGGGTGTTTCTTTATTTGTACATATTATATGCTTCAAATCAGATATTTAAGAACATGAGAAAATGCAAATGGAACAAATCGAGTGGAATGATTTTTTAAAAGTAGAGCTTCGTGTTGGTAAAATTATTCAAGCTGAGGTTTTTGAAAAAGCGCGTAAACCTGCCTATATTTTACATGTAGATTTTGGTGAAGAATTGGGTATACGTAAATCGAGTGCTCAGATTACTAAACTTTATCAACCACAAGATTTAATTGGTAAATTAGTTGTTGCTGTAGTGAATTTCCCTAAAAAACAAATAGGGCCTATTCAGTCAGAATGTTTGGTGACAGGGTTTCATAACGCGGATGGGGATGTTGCACTTTGTATCCCAGAGTTTGAAGTTCCTCTGGGTACAAAGCTATTATAATTTAGCGACGTGATTTAAAAGAAACGTCAACTTTACGTGGACGATAAATCCAACCTAAAATCAGCAGTAATACTGCAAATCCTAACACTGGATAATCACCTAAACGGTTATAAAGAGTTTGACCTTGCATGGCAGGTAAATCACCTCTCAAGACAAACTCTTTATCGAGCGGTGCTTGTTCAGTGATATGACCATTTTGATCGATAAATGCTGTTACACCAGTGTTGGTTGCACGAATAAACCAGCGACCATTTTCTTTAGCACGCATCTGCACCATCTGTAAATGTTGCCATGGCCCCGCAGTACCCGTAAACCAAGCGTCATTAGATACAGTCACTAAAAAGTCGCTGTCTTCTGCATTGCGTCGGGTAAGGTTTGGATAAGCCACTTCATAACAAATCGCAGCAGCAAGCGCATGTCCTTTAATCATGAGTGGTTTCTGGTTACTCTCACCACGTGAAAAACCGCTCATGCTAATATCATTTTGCATGGCTGGTAATACCCATGAGAGTAAACCTGATAGTGGAATATATTCACCAAACGGCACAAGACGCTGCTTTTTATAGAGACCGCTTGAATCACTGCCAGAAGCCATAATACTGTTGTAATACAGCGGGCTACCGACTTCATGAGATTTGGTAACATCCCAGTAAGGAATTCCGGTTACCCATGCAGTGTGGTTCTTTTTAGCTTGTGCATCCATTGCATCCAAAAACGGTTCAATGTCAGTTTGGAAGAGTGGAATTGATGATTCAGGCCATACAATCAGGTCACGGCCCCATTCAGATTGAGTCAGACCAGCATAAATTTCTAATGTTCTGACTTGATATTCAGTCAGCCATTTTAAATCTTGTGGAATGTTACCTTGAATGAGCGAAACGCTAAGTGGTTTAGCAGCTTTAGGTTTTACAAACTGTATATATGATGCTCCCCATGCGCCTAAAACCAATAGGGCAGACGGGATAACCCAGAAAATACGCTTGCGCAGAACTTCAACTAAAGCACATGCTAATACAATGACAACGAAGGAAATTGCATAAATACCGAATAGAGGTGCGTAACCATCAAGTAAACGTTCAGTAAAAGCGTAACCCACAAACAGCCATGGGAAACCTGTAAATACCCAAGTTTTTGCCCACTCGAAAACAATCCAGAGCGGTGCAAAAGTCAGGGGTGTTTCAGGGAAGAAACGTCGGTAAACCCAAGTCTGAAGTGCGGTAAATAAGCCCATAAGCAGGGCCATAACAGCAATCATACCCACGCTTAGAAAGGCATTGGTATCGCCATATACATGGATTGAAGTGTAGAGCCAAAAAGCGCCTACAAACCATAAGCCGAAGCCATAGCTCCAGCCAATAGCAAATGCTTGTTTGGCCGAACGTTTATGTAGTGATGCGTAGAGTAGGGCTGGAGATAATATTGCCAACCACCACCAATAATAAGGTGCCAGTGAAAAACTGAATACGGCACCTGAAAATAAAGCAATGAGTAAAGGAAAAATTAAAGGAAGCTGTTTTTGTTGTTGCGAAGAATCTAACAGCTTTTCAAAGTATGCTCTCATTGACGTACAGCTCGAATCAGATGAATAGTGCGGGCATCTGCTTCAACGATTGTAAATAACCAATTTCCAAGCTCAACAGTTTGACCTTGTAAATCACTTACCAGACCAATCTCTTGAAGCAATAAACCGCCGACAGTTTCTACTTCATCGTCAGAAAAATCAGCATCTAAAACAGTATTGAAATGTTCGATTGGTGTAAGTGCTTGCACCATCCATGCATTTGCTACCGTATGGTCATTGTCCGGAACAATGTACTGAGCATCTTCATCAGCAGTGTCGTGTTCGTCTTCGATTTCGCCAACGATTTCTTCAAGAATATCTTCAAGCGTAACAAGACCAGCCGTTGAACCATATTCATCAATTACAATCGCAATGTGGGTCTGAGTATGTTTCAACATGCGTAGTACCTGATCGGAACGTGCACTTTCTGGAACAAATAAGGGTTGACGCATAAGAACTCGAATATCGACTTTGGTATTCGGTTCGGTTAGAAACGGCAGTAAATCTTTTGCGAGCAAAATCCCGACAACATTATCAGGCTGATCAGAAGAGAAGACTGGAAAGCGTGAGTGAGCAGACTCGACCAATACATCAAGAATATCAAGTAACTGATCATCTTCTTGCAAACTGATCATTGCTGTTCGTGGTGTCATGACTTCACGAATTTTTGTAGCTGGAAGGTCAAGAACACCTTCAAGCATGGCAACAGTATCTGGTTCTAAAAAGCGACGTGAATTTTGGACTAATTTTAATAATTCATCACGGGTTTCTGGTGCTGTGCCTAACCATTTTCGTAAGCCGCGCATTCCCCACGACGGACTTGGTTCCTCTTGCATGATCTTTCCTAAAGACTCAATCTATCAAATGAATACTTTGAATCATACCGAAGAAAAGATGCTTATGCATCTATAAAACAAGCTAAAAGACAAAACGTATATTGTTATGTAAAAGCCAGTTACAGTTAACAGCTCAGTAATTTGTTTATGCTAAAATGTGAAAATTCTATTTGTTCGAGTTTGTTATGTCAGAGCAACCCATTTCACCTACTGTACAACTCAATACGCGTGGTTTACGTTGTCCGGAACCTGTCATGATGTTGCATCAAGCCATCCGTAAATCTAAATCTGGCGATGTGGTTGAAGTCTTCGCAACAGATAATTCGACCTCGTGGGATATTCCTAAATTTTGTATGCATTTAGGCCATGAGTTGCTTTTGCAAGAAGAACGCTTAGATGAAAATGGTCATAAAGAATTTCATTATTTGGTGAAGAAAGGGTAATAGAATAATAAGGCTTCTAATAACGACAATTAGGAGCCATTAATAATTCAAATTTAATTTGAAATGATAATTTTTTACAAATAAGAATCGTTATATAATTTATAAAATTAAGTATATAAATGACGTATAAAAATGAATGATTATTTTGTGAAACGAAGCTTATTTATTTGTCTTTGGTTTTTCTCTATTGCTGGTTTATTAAATCTAGAAACCCCTTGGTTATCTGAAACTCTTGCCACCATTATTTTAGTTACTCTTATTATTGTTGGCTCAATTCTGTTGGGTTATAGAAATACATATTTTGCTCCCGAACCAAAAATAAAGATGAGTCTGATTTTACATACAAGATTCATGGGCTTCATGTTAATTCTTGATTTATTGTTTGGGAAATCAGTTTGGTATTTCGATTTAGCACGAAACTTTGGTTTTCTTGGTCTGTTTTTATTAGGCTCATTTATTTTCTATAAAAAGAACCTTAATTTAAATGTAGCAAAAATACCGCCTTTTCAATAAGCGAACTCCAATAAAAAAAGCCCCGAATAATCGGGGCTTTTTTTATTACATATTAGGATAATTCGGACCACCGCCGCCTTCTGGCGTTACCCATGTGATGTTTTGAGATGGGTCTTTAATGTCACAGGTCTTACAGTGAACACAGTTTGCTGCGTTAATCTGGAAGCGTTTAGAGCCATCATTATCTTCCATGATTTCATAAACACCAGCAGGGCAGTAGCGCTGTGCAGGCTCATCCCATTTCGGTAAGTTTACGTTCACTGGAATTGAAGGATCAGTAAGCTTCAAGTGAGCTGGCTGGTTTTCTTCATGTACAGTGTTTGAGATAAATACAGAAGATAAACGGTCAAATGTAAGCTTGCCATCTGGTTTTGGATAGTTTGGCTTAAAGCTGGTTGTATCAACAGTTTTCAATACAGCGAAGTCTTGCTTCAAGTCATGTAAAGTAAATGGCACTTTAAAGACATTTTGGTCGATAAAGTTAAATGCACCACCAATCCATTGACCAAATTTATGCATTGCTGGGCCAAAGTTACGAGAGTTATAAAGCTCTTCTTTTAACCAGCTGTTGTTGAATTTGTCAGTGTATGAAGTTAATTCTTTAGTGAATAAATCTTCGCCTTCGGTAACACGTGCAATCGCAAGGTCACCACCTTTTTCTACACCAGCAGCAATCGCTTCAAATACAGCTTCACCACATAACATGCCTGATTTCATGGCAGTGTGTGAGCCTTTGATTTTTGCAAAGTTCAAGAAACCTGCGTCATCACCAATCAAGCAACCGCCCGGGAAAGTCAATTTAGGCAATGAGTTGAAACCGCCTTTCACTACAGCACGTGCGCCGTAAGAAATACGTTTACCACCTTCTAAATACTGTTTAATCAGTGGGTGAGTTTTCCAGCGCTGCATTTCCATGAATGGATACATGTGTGGATTTTCATAAGACAAGTCCACGATCATACCCAAAGTCACTTGGTTGTTTTCAGCGTGGTATAACCACCAACCACCAGAAGAACCAGTTTCAGCCAATGGCCAACCAGCACCGTGCATCACTAAGCCCGGCTTATGTTTTGCTGGGTCAATTTCCCAAAGCTCTTTAATCCCGATACCGTAGTGCTGAGGATCAGCATCTTTATCAAGGTTGTATTTAGCAATGAGGCGTTTGCCTAAGTGACCACGGCAACCTTCAGCAAAGAGGGTGTATTTAGCGTGAAGCTCATAGCCTGGAGTAAAGTTATGCGTTGGTTCGCCATCTTTACCAATACCCATGTCACCAGTTTGAATACCTTTTACCGTACCGTCTTCATGGTAAAGCACTTCAGATGCAGCAAAGCCAGGGAAGATAGAAACTTCTAGTTCTTCAGCTTTTTGTCCTAACCAGCGAACAACGTTACCTAACGAGATAACGTAGTTACCATCATTGTGCATGGTTTTAGGAACCATCCAATGTGGCGCTTCTTTAGAAGTGGTTTCAGAAAGTAAGAAGAATGTCTTGTCTTCAGTTACAGGTACGTTAAGAGGCGCGCCTTCTTCTTTCCAGTTCGGGAAAAGTTCATTGATGGCACGTGGCTCAAGCACAGCACCAGACAAGATATGCGCACCTACTTCAGAGCCTTTTTCAACTACACAAACAGAAAGATCGGGTAAGTTTTTTTCAATCGCTAATTGACGGATCTTAATCGCAGCAGACAGACCGGCAGGTCCTGCACCTACGATGACAACGTCAAACTCCATCGATTCACGTTCGATGTGTTCCATGTAGGACTCCTCAATACTTAAAGGTGGCAACCGTCATATTCAGAAATTCGGTGCTGCCGTGAGTGTTTTAATCCATAGGCGCAAATATGCTATTGTGCCTTTTATCGTTTTGGCTAGTATAGTTTTAAACCATGATCTAGCCAATTGGCTGAGTCGTCATATTTTTTCGTCAGCAAGGCATAAACTATGGTAAATCAAAATAATTCCCCATCGGATATGGGAAAAATACCGTTATCTGATGATAAAAACTTAATGAACATTGCACAATACTTAAAAGGTGTACAGCAAAGTCACAAAAGGTCAATTCCACCTTTAGAGCAGTGGCATCCAAAGCATTGCGGCAAAATGGATTTGACGGTTAAAGCCAATGGAGAATGGTGGCACGAAGGTCAATTAATTAAGCGCCAAGCCCTATTAGATCTATTTACCAAAGTCCTATGGAAAGAAGAAGGGAAATTCTACCTGAAAACCCCCGTAGAACAAATTGAAATTGAGGTTGAAGATGAACCTTTATTAGTCAATCAGGTCGATCAAGTTGAAATTTCAGGTGATCAATTTTTACAACTGACCACGACCAATCAAGATGTGATTTTGGTTGATGCTGAACATCCAATTTTTATGCGTGAATATGCAGGGGAGTTGCGTCCTTATGTGCATGTGCGTTTTGGAATTAATGCGCTTATTCAACGTCAGTCTTTTTATCACTTAGTGAACTATGGAACACTCATCGAAAAAGAGAATGGTGAAACCGTTTTAGAGTTAAAAAGTGGTAATTTGCTCTTGCAATTAGGCACTTGAGGTTTAAGCTTTAGGAAGTGAAATTTTCTGACACTTCAGTACAGCTATGACCGCCATACAACCTCTATTTACCGATCTAGAACCTATGCCTAAAGCATCAGCAGATGCCCCAATTGGTATTTTTGATTCGGGAATTGGAGGAATGTCAGTTGCAGCAGAAATAGCTAGATATTTGCCGAATGAACGCATTGTGTATTATGCCGACACAGCCTACGTTCCTTATGGCCCACGTTCTGATGAAGAAATTAGAGAACTCACAGCCCGAGCCGTTGATTGGTTATACCGCCAAGGTTGTAAAATTGCGGTAGTTGCATGTAATACAGCTTCAGCATTTAGCCTTGACCATTTACGTGAGCATTATGGTGAACACTTTCCAATTGTTGGTTTAGTTCCCGCATTAAAACCTGCCGTATTACAGACACGTTCTAAAGTGGTTGCCGTGTTGGCAACGCCTGCTACTTTTCGTGGGCAACTTATTAAAGATGTTGTTGAGAAGTTTGCTGTTCCGGCGGGTGTTAAAGTGATGACCTTAACCAGCCTTGAACTTGTTCCTTGTGTGGAAGCGGGACAGCAAATGGGGGAGGCGTGTTTAACGGCATTAAAAGAAGTTTTACAGCCTGCCGCTGAGCAAGGTGCAGACTATTTAGTGCTCGGTTGTACGCATTATCCTTTCTTAAATGAAGCAATTCATCATCTTTTTGATAACCAATTCACACTGGTTGATTCGGGATTCGCAGTTGCCCGACAAACAGCCCGTATTTTAATAAAAAATGCGTTATTATGTGACCAAATAGGTCAGAATGTTGCACGTATTGAATGTTACGTCAGCGGAAATAATGCTGACGCACTGCAACCTGTTTTACAACATATGATTCCACAAGAGTTAACTTGGACACTTTATAATCTGAACTGATCTTTTAGCATCATTTAGAAAATAGTGTTTTTTTATATTTATTATTTTATTTGGGGCGGTTCATGATCTTGGCTGATTTTAAGTCACATACAGATCATGAGGCGAAAGGGTATTGTTATGCTCGATACACGCTATCAGATTTTTATTTCAACGTCTGGCCGCGATATGCAGCCAGAGCGAACGGTTTTGTCTCAAACCTTGGTGGGGATGGGGTTCTTTGCTTGGGGGCTAGAACATCGAACACCTTTAACAACTACACTTGCACGTCGACAGATTGATGAATGTGATTATGTAATCTTACTTCTGGGTAGTCAGTATGGAGAACAATCGATTTCTGGTGTGAGTTATCTGTCTTTAGAATATGAATACGCGTTAAGTCAGGCTAAACCTATTATTGTGTTCATGCATGAACAGCCTGAAAGTCGTGAAATAGTTTTACAAGAAACACAGCCACAACTTAAAGATAAATTTCTCGCATTTAGAAAAAAGTTATTACACGAAGCAAAGCATATTTTTTACTTTAAAACTCCACGTGAATTGGAGTTGGCTGTCCGTTTAAATATCCCTTTAATGGTTGAGCAACATATGGGACAAGGTTGGGTTCCTGCTCATCAAGCTCAGCAGTTAGAAGATGAAATTAGACTCTTAAGAAGTAAAATTTTGCGTTTAGAACAGCGAGTAACCGAGCCATCAACTCAGTTAAATGAAGTCGCACCACAAGATATTTTTGTATTTGAATATCAGATTCAAGCATTTCAGGATGGCAACTTTAAAGAGCTTAAACGACAGAGACAAATGACATGGTCTCAGTTGTTGAGCGTGCTGGCAAAGCGCTTTGAAACAGCTGTGCCAGAAGAGAATTTTGGAATTTGTCTGAATGAATATTTAAATCAGGCTGGCTTAGAAGATGCCCGTCAGGAATTACCTCGTGCACATGCGGTGGCTTGCGCACAGATTAATCATAAGGCACTGTTTCAAATTAAAAATCAAATGCAATCACAAGGTTGGATTGTCCCAACGCAAACTGAGCAATCATATGACCTCTGGAAACTAACCACTAAAGCTCAAAAGATATTGCTTAGTTATAAATGGAACCATCGAGGCGTTCGATTAAAAGCTTAGAGCGATTCAATTTATATATGACACTGAAAACTGTTACATTAGTGTCATAAGATGAACTGAAAGGCATTTACACATGTCGTTTGAACAAAAACCGAAAGTTACTGTCATTTTAGCGAATTTAGGCACACCAGATGAGGCGACTGTCCCTGCGGTGCGCCGTTTTTTAAAACAGTTTTTATCTGATTCACGCGTGATTGAAATACCAAAATTCATCTGGTGGATTATTTTAAATCTGTTCGTTTTACCTTTTCGCCCGAAAAGAGTAGCGCATGCCTATGCTTCGGTATGGTCAGCAGACTCGCCAATGCGCGAAATTGTGTTTGAACAAACCAAACGTGTGCAGGCTTATTTAGAACAAGAAAATAAACAGTTTGATTTAACCGTTTTACCAGCAATGACTTACGGTAATCCGGGTATTGATGCAGTTTTAGAAAAATTGGCGACGAATCCGCAAGAGCATGTCATTTTATTGCCTTTATTTCCTCAATATTCTGCAACGTCTACAGCGCCGTTATATGATGCATTTGCCAAGTGGATTCCAGCTCAGCGGAACTTGCCGGGTCTGACCATCATTAAAGACTATTATCAGCATCCTATGTTTATTCAAGCATTGGCAGAAAGCGTTTTAGCCTACCAAGAGCAGCATGGTAAACCTGAAAAACTATTGATGTCATTTCACGGGATTCCACAGCCATATGCAGACAAAGGTGACCCTTATGCAGATCGTTGTCGCATTACAGCAAAGTTAGTTGCTGAAGCCTTACATTTAAAAGAGGATGAATGGGCTATTAGCTTCCAATCACGTTTTGGAAAACAAGAATGGGTGAAGCCTTATACTGACCAGCTTTTACAAGATTGGGCGAAGCAAGGTGTTAAGTCTGTTCAGGTATTAAGCCCAGCTTTTTCTGCCGATTGTTTAGAAACACTTGAAGAATTAGCTATTCAAAACGCTGAGTTATTTCAAGAAGCAGGTGGTGGTAGCTATGCTTATATTCCAGCTTTAAATAGCGATCAGGCTCATATTGATTTGCTTGCAGGTTTAGTTCAGGCTAATCTTGATGCCCTTACCCATACCTTAGCCCACCGTTAATTGCGTTTTAGCCAGAGGTTCTTATGCTGCAAGTCAAAATTGTTCCCGTTACTGCATTTGCTCAAAATTGTTCCCTTGTTTGGGACAGTGAAACGAAAGAAGCAGTTTTGATTGATGCAGGTGGTGATGCTGCTGTTTTGAAAAAAGAAGTAGAAGCCTTAGGTTTAAAAGTGAAGGCTCTGTGGCTAACTCATGGGCATTTAGATCATGCAGGAGCGGTAGGCGAGCTTGCTAAAGAATGGAGCGTTCCAGTTATTGGTCCACACAAAGAAGATCAGTTCTGGCTAGACATGATTCAGGAAGTATCAGCACGTTATGGCTTCCCGATTCCACAACCTGTCAAAGTCGATCAATGGCTTGAAGGTGGTGAAGTACTCAAATTGGGTGAAGATGAATTTGAAGTACGCTTTGCTCCAGGGCATACGCCAGGTCACGTAGTTTTCTATAATAAAAACCATGGTTTACTTTGGACAGGCGATGTTCTGTTTAAAGGTTCGATTGGGCGAACAGACTTCCCACGTGGTAACCATGAGCAGTTGATTGAATCGATTAAACGTGAATGTTTTAGTTTGCCAGATGATACTCAGTTTATTTCTGGACATGGTCCAATGAGTACCATTGGCTATGAAAAGCAATTTAACCCGTTTGTCGCGGGTAAAGCAGGTTAATCCTCATAATCATCTTCATTTTGACTACCCTTGTTTTGCTGAGGAGCATCTTGGGTAGGCAGTCTATATTCATCATTTGCCCAAGCGCCTAAATCAATTAATTTACAACGTTCAGAACAAAACGGACGAAATTCATTGCCTTCCCAAACACTTGGTTCACCACAACGTGGGCAGGGAAATGTACGTGGCATAAAGCGATATCCTCAAAGTGAAGAGAAATAGATTAGGCAAAAGTCAGGTGACTTGTTAGACTTATGCCGATTTTTATTTAGTTTGATGTGATTATGCCGATTCGTCAATTTCAAGCACAACGTATGCAAGCGCCTCGTGATTTTACTCCAATTGAAAATACCCCGATTTGTGTAGAAATTGGAGCGGGCAAGGGCAAACATGCTTTGCTTTTTAGTGGGCAACAGCCACAGCACACGTTGTATGCAATTGAACGAACCCGAGAAAAATTCTTGGCAATGCAAAAACAGCATGGTTTGGAACCAAGAGATAACTTGGTACCTGTACATGCAGATGCTTTACCTTGGGTAGTGCATGCTTTGCATCCAGCTCAGGTTGAACATTTCTTTATTCTCTACCCAAATCCAGAACCACATAATCCAGCACAGCGCTGGTTGAACATGCCATTTTTTGAGTTCCTGTTATCACGTCTGCAAACATGTGGAACCATTACTCTGGCAAGTAATATTCCTGAATATATTGAAGAGGCAGAGCAGCAGTTATTAAATGTATGGAAGCTGCCTTACCAAAAAGAAAAAATTGCTCAAACATCTGCACGTACTCATTTTGAAATTAAGTATTTAGAGCGTGGTGAGCTTTGTCAGCAGCTCATTATGACCAAGCCTGAAGGTTATCAAACTCGATTTGATGAGTTTGCGCCATTGCAAGGGCAAACACATGGCGAATAAGCGGGTTGCCATTATTGGAGCAGGCCCAGCAGGTCTTATGGCTGCTGAGGTATTGAGCCAATACGCTTATGATATTGATGTCTATGAACAAAAACCTTCAGCGGCACGTAAGTTTTTGATGGCAGGTAAAACGGGTTTAAATATTTCGCATGCCGAACCATTAGCCCAGTTCATTGACCGTTATGACCAGGCAGAATGGCTCAAACCGTGGGTTGAAAAATGGGATGCAGTCTGGATTCAGAACTGGATGAAAAGCCTGGGAATTGAATCTTATGTGGGCACCTCAGGTCGCATTTTTCCGGTCGAAATGAAAGCTGCTCCTTTACTGCGTGCTTGGCTAAAACGTTTGGCAGAGCAACAAGTTAAATTCTTTTATCGTCATCGTTGTATTGATTTGCAAGGTACAACGGTGACTTTAGAAAACCAAAATAATCAAAACACTGAAACTTTTACCAAGCAATACGATGCAGTCGTGTTGGCTTGCGGTGCGGTGTCTTGGTCACAATTAGGTAGTGATGGTGCATGGCAGCAATGGGTGGATCAATCCAGTATTGAACCTTTTCAGCCAAGTAATGCAGGGGGATTGCACACTTGGTCAGCTTTTATGGAAAGCTGTTTTGGTGAACCTTTAAAGCGTATCAATGCGTGGGTTGAGCCTAGCCAAGTTACTCATGGCGATATTGTAATTACTCACTATGGTTTAGAAAGTGGTGTTATTTATAAACTTGGACGTGCCTTAAGAGAACAACAAAAACAAGGGAAAAGCTTAAATCTATTTTTGGATTTATTGCCTGATGTAGAGTTGTCACAGTTAATTAAAAAATTGCAGGCTGGTAAAAAACAATCGCTCACTAATATCTGGCGTAAAGCAGGCTTAGACACAGCTAAAATTAACTTAATTAGAGAAGTCGTTGATAAAGCGTTATGGAGCCAACCAGAGACTATGGCTCAGCAAATTAAATCACTTCAAATTAAGTTAGATGGCTTTAGGCCTATTGAAGAGGCGATTAGTTGTGCTGGTGGTATTAAGCAAAAAGCATTAACTGAGAACTTGAGCCTTAAACAAATCTCAGGTGTGTTTTGTTGTGGTGAAATGCTAGATTGGGATGCGCCTACGGGTGGATATTTACTTACAGCATGCTTTGCTACAGGGCGAGCAGCTGGTGAAGGCGTGCATTTATTCTTAGAAAAATAACAGCGAATTTGGTGCTATTTTTGATATGTGAAAAGTGTTATTTTTGAGCGATCAATAATAATAGGATTTACGAGAACATGTCTCAAGCATCACCAGTTTATCAAGGAAGTTGTTTGTGCCAAGGTATTCGCTATGAAATTAAAGGCGATATCGGGGATATCATTCAATGCCATTGTCAACGTTGCCGAAAATCCAATGGAACAGCATTTGCCACGAATGCTCCTGTTAAAAGTACAGATTTTAAAATCATCCAAGGTGAAAACTTAGTTAAAAAATTCGCTGTGGAAGGTGTGTACCGCTGGTTCTGTAGCGAATGTGGTTCACCTTTGATTAGTTCGCGTGATGCTCAGCCTGAACTGTATCGTGTAAGAATTGGGACACTAGATACGCCATTAGAGCAAAAACCGACAATGCATATTTTTGCTGCCTCTAAGGCAGAGTGGGAATGCATTCGTGACGATTTACCGCAATACGATGAACGTCCATGATTTTACAAAGTATATTTAAATCAAATTCAAGATGATCTAATATACTTAAAACGGGGAGATGGCATTCCTCCCCTGACAAACCGCCGTATTGGCTAATGATGCCTACGTTACCCTCATGTATTTATATATCACTGGGTACGTAGGTTATTGCGTACTCTGCTTATTTTTGGAGTACGCCATGTCATATTTTCCTTCATTATTTTTTGCTCTTTTAGCGTCTATCTAAAGGGGTGGTCTTATGTATTATTCTCTACTTTCAATTGCTCTAGGCTCAGTTCTAGGGGCGTGGTTACGTTGGTTTTTAGGTTTAAAACTTAACCCGATTTACCCGCAAATTCCACTCGGTACTGTCACTGTTAATTTGGTCGGTGGTTTTATTATTGGTTTTGCGATTGCCTACTTTTCTCAAAGTGATTTAAGCCCAAATTATAAGCTCTTTGTGATTACGGGTTTTTGTGGTGCTTTAACTACGTTTTCAACGTTCTCGATTGAGATCGTCACTTTATTACAAAGTGGTAAGTTGGGAATGGCGATGTTGGGAATTTCCATTCATTTAATTGGATCGTTAATTTTTACGTGTTTGGGGTTGGCGACTTATTATTGGGTAGCAGGACATTGAGTGTTTGTTTTGGTTGAAATGTTTACTGCTGAGTCTTTTCAATAAAGTTTTATGCATGGATGCCGTCGTTTCGCTGTGCTACATGGATGTAGCATCAGCGGAACAAAGGGTTTTGTCACTTTTGCCCTCAAAAGTGAGGCATTGCCTATTAACAGGCTTTAGAAAATCTCATAATTTGAGGTTGTGCTAAAAAATGATTAAGCTTTTTCAGCCAAAGCCTGACCTTCAAACTTCACACCATCCCAACCATTTTGCATAAACTGACGAATATTCTGATGATCAGTTCCCTCAGGTGTAGCCAATACAGATGCGTAGTGCTCTGCAAATAAACTTAAAGTTTGAGCTTGGTCTAAACCTTGTAACTTGGCAAAAGAGAAAACTTTTGCACTGCCTTGATTTTCAGTCGCAGCATTATGCTGTGCGCCATTTTGAAAAGCTGTTGGAGTATGTTGGTAACGTGCTTCAATATGAGCTAAAACGTCTGAAAATTTTGCTGTGCCTGCTTGTAATTGTGCAAGTAACTCTTGTGCCATTATCTTAAACTTCCTATTAAATGAGGGTTCAAGCATAGCATCGAATAGCAACTTTGAAAGCTCGGCGAATGCAAAAAAAAATGATGAGTTGTGGGAAAAATAAGAAGAGTTTTTATACAAGTTGTGGATAAGTTCTCTTTTATACACAACATAAAAAGATTGAAAAAATACACATAAAAAAAGAAGCCTAAGTGGAGGAGATAGTCTTAGGCTTCCAATGATTTAAGTGTATTGATCAAATCTTAACGTAAGATTAACTCTTACGATTAAAGCGAGCGAAGCGTTTATTAAATGTTGCAACGCGGCCTTCGTTACTTGCTTGACGTACTTCACCTGTGTAGAAAGGGTGAGATGCACTTGAAATATCAAGGGTTACATAAGGATAGACTTTTCCTTGATATTCTTTGGTTTGTTTAGACTGAAGAGTACTACCAATTAAAAAGTACACGTCTGCATTGGTGTCATGAAATAACACTTGTTGATAAGCAGGATGAATATCTTTACGCATGAGAGATTGTCCTAAATTATTTTTGATTAAAGAAATGTTATAACATAACAATTAAAAAGTCAATGTAACCCCTAGAAGGCTACATTGATCAGTAAATTAAGTTAGTTAGAAGGTGGGACAAGCTCTTCAAATAGACCATTCAAATTGTCATGAACTTTTAGGTGAATGAGGTTCCAGTAGTGTCCTGAAATGGTTCTGTTGACCATTAATGTATCTGGTGAAGGCTTAAATACATCCCAGTACTTCAAAGATTTTTTCACAAGCAACATGCCATCATGATGTGATGAATTCTCGGCAAAATCATAAGTGGTGGTAAGCGGACGCAATAACACTTCAATCCAGAGTTTATAAAGGTCGCTCGGGAATTTGCCTTTTTCGGCTAGTGAATGTAGCTCAAGTAACTCAGTTTCAATCAAATCGATATTTTCATGACGAGCTGCATTTACTAAGCGTTTAAAGCTATACACAATTTCATTGGAAAGCGTTTTAACACTCCCGTAGTCATAAATAATGACACTACCATCTTGGCGGAAGGCAAAGTTACCCGGGTGGGGGTCACAGTGAAAACGTTTTAAAAAGAACATTTCCTGACCTAAAGCACGAATCAAACGACGTCCAATCGTATTTCGAATTTCAATAGGCCAAGCGCTGGCAGTTTCAATGCTGTCACCTTGTTCAAGGCTTAAGGTTAAAATACGTCTTGAAGAGTAATCTTTATAAACAGTAGGGATGATAATTTTGTCATCTAACTGGCTATGAAATGTTTTGAAAACTTCTAGGTTTTGAGCTTCGATTTCATAGTTAAGTTCTGCTGAAAGACTATCCTGAATTTCTGTAAAAAGCTGATCTTGTAGCTTTTTATCAATTTTAAGTACGCCCATTAAACGAAGGGCTAAACGTACTTGTTTTAAGTCACTTTCACAGGCCTCATCAACACCTGGATATTGCACTTTAACAACGACTTGTTCGCCACTAGGTAGTGTAGCTTTGTGAACTTGACCAATTGAAGCAGCTGCAAAAGGTTCTTGATCAAAAGATTTAAAGGCAACATTAAGCGGTTTTCCAAGCTCACGTTCAACTTGTTGCTGAATAGCAGCAAAAGGCATGGCTGGGGCTTGGCGTTGTAACTTTGAAATTGCTTTAGCAACTTCGGGTGGGAATATATCTTTATATTGAGATGCAATTTGGCCGACTTTCATGACGGCACCTTTCATTTCGCCTAAGGTGTCGGCAATTTGCAAACCAATATCTTGAAATAACTTGGTTTTTGAAGCCAGCTTTTGTTCTTCGTCTGCGGTCAAGTTTCGAATCGAGTTAGAAACGGTTTTCGTTGCAATGCTCGCGGTCATTCCTGCAAGTTTCATAAATCGTTTGCCGGGTGAACTTGCATTCTTTGCCATATCTTCGATACCTCATTGACTACAACATAATATTGCCTAGTTTTGATCATAGGTGACAAAGCTTAAAAAGCCTATATGAAATTGTTTATCTCATGTAAGAAAATTTTCGAAAAACAAAATGTTATTTTTATAGTAAAAAATATGAAAAGCTTGTGAAAATCCATTTCATAAACAAAGCTTTAATATCTATAAAGTGTCTGTTTTTTTGGTGCTAATGTGAATGGCAGGTTAAATAAAAATAGAGATAACAAAAGTTATGACAAGTTTAAGTTCAGCCCATGGGCGGTCTCAGGCAGTTCCTTTATCTGTGTTTGAGCAGTCAAAAGATGCGCATATTATTCGTTCTGATGAAGAAGCAATTGAGGTTGCCAAACAACTTGCGCAAGAGTTCGCACACGAAGCATCTGATCGAGACAAGGAGCGCCGTTTACCTCTAAATGAAATTCAACAGTTCTCACAAAGCGGCTTATGGGCCATTACGGTTCCTAAGCAATTTGGTGGTGCACAAGTCAAATATCGAACTTTGGCTGAGGTCATCAAAACAATTGCGAGTGTTGATCCATCTCTTGCACAGCTTCCCCAAAATCACTTGGCTTTTATTGAACATTTACGTCTTGATGCCGGCCCAGAACAACAACAGTTCTTCTTTAACTTAGTATTGAGAGGTATTCGTTTTGGCAATGCATTTTCGGAAAAACATAGCAAAACAGTGGCTGACCTCACTACCACATTAAAAAAGACTGAGCACGGTTATGAAATTAATGGGAAGAAGTTTTTTGCAACTGGCGCATTGCTTGCACATTGGGTTCCAATTGTTGCTGTAAATGAACAAGGGCAGCCTTATGCGGCGCTAGTTCCTCGGGAAACTTCAGGGGTGAATATTATTAATGACTGGTCTGGTTTCGGGCAAAGAACCACAGCCAGTGGGACTGTTGAACTTAATCAAGTTCCAGTACGTGAAGAATATCTAATTCCGATTTATCAGGCTTTCGAACGTCCTACACCAGCAGGTGCAATTTCACAATTTATTCAAGCTGCTGTCGACGCTGGTATTGCACGTGGCGCAATTGAAGAAACAATTCACTATGTCAAAAATCATAGTCGTGCATGGGTCGATTCAGGTTTAGAAAAAGCGAGTGATGATCCCTATACGATTGCAAATATTGGTGATTTAAAAATAAAACTGCGTGCAGCAGAGGCGGTATTAGATTTAGCAGGAGATGCGATCGATCAAGCGATTGCTGACACGACAGAAGAATATGTAAATCAAGCGACATTACTGGTTGCTGAAGCAAAAGTACTCACTACAGAAGTTGCGATTTTAGCAGCGAATAAGCTTTTTGAGTTGTCTGGAACACGTTCTACTTTGTCAGAGCTTAATCTGGACCGCCATTGGCGTAATGCTCGCACTCACACCTTGCATGATCCAGTGCGTTGGAAATATCACATTGTTGGTAATTATTACCTCAATGGTATCCATCCACCTCGTCATGCATGGAGCTAAAGTGAATAAAAAATAAGATTAGGAGAATAAAGATGACAATTACGCAAATTGAATTAGAAGAGCTATCGGTAGGCGCCGATTATGAAAAGGTAGCAAGTAGATTTCGTCCAGTTTTTGAAAAAATTGCCCAAGGTGCAATTCAACGAGAAAAAGAACGAATCTTGCCTTTTGAACCGATTCAGTGGTTAAAAGAACTCAAATTAGGTGCAGTACGGGTACCCGTTAAATATGGTGGAGATGGGGTGTCGTTACCACAACTTTTCCAGCTTCTAGTAGAATTGGCGCAAGCAGATTCGAATATTGTGCAAGCATTGCGTGGACACTTTGCTTTTGTCGAAGACCGTTTGGTTGCGCATAAAGAGCATTCGCAGGAAGTCTGGTTTCAGCGTTTTGTACAAGGTGATTTAGTTGGAAACGCATGGACCGAAGTTGGAAATGTACAGATTGGTGACGTCGTTACGCGAGTCACTAAAGATGCTTCGGGTAACTTGGTGGTGAATGGTGAAAAGTACTATTCAACAGGAAGTATTTTTGCTGACTGGATCGATTTATTTGCTTACGATGAAGTGAATGACCGTCATGTGATTGCTGCTATTTACCGTCATGAAACAGGGGTAAGCGTAATTGATGACTGGGATGGCTTTGGTCAAAAGACAACGGGCAGTGGTACTTTAAAAGTGCATCAGGTGCATTTGCCGGCCTCGCACCTTATTCCATTTGACCAGCGTTTTAAATATCAGACCGCTTTTTATCAGGTTGTCCACCTTGCAACCCTAACAGGGATTGCACATGCCGCGGTCGAAACTTTTAGCCAAGAAATACGTGAGCGAAAGCGTATTTTTAGTCATGGCAATGGTGACCTTGTTCGTCACGACCCACAAGTTTTACAGGTGGTGGGTAAAGCCTCTGCTCAAGCCTATGGAAGTCTAGCAATTACGATTAAAACAGCAGAAGCCTTACAGAAGGCTTATGAAAGTCACTTTAGTGAGTTAGAGGTGAAAGAACATCAGTTTAATGTAGATGCCGAGCTTGAGTCAGCGCAAGGGCAGGTGGTGATTTCTAATTTGGTATTGGATTTAACTAGCCAGTTATTTAACGCTTTAGGTGCATCGGCAAGTAGTCAGGTTAAACAACTCGACCGTTTCTGGCGTAATGCACGAACAGTCTCTTCTCATAATCCACTCATCTATAAAGAAAAGGTCATTGGCGATTGGGAAGTGAACCGTACCGATTTACCCTTTGTCTGGCAAATTGGAGCAAGTCCGCGGGCAAAGTCTGCATAAAATAAAAAAGCCGATGTTTCATCGGCTTTTTTATTAGGTTTGGCTTAAACGTTTGGTATTTAAATAAAGCCTTGAAAGTAATAAAACACAAGCAATGCTCAAACCAATAATCAAACCTAGCCACACACCTGCCACGCCCCAATGGGTATAACGCGCTAAATAAAGCCCAATAGGGAAAGCAATCACCCAATATGCCATGAGCGTAATCCACATTGGTGCTTGAGTATCTTGCATACCTCTTAAACAGCCTGCGGCACTCACTTGTAATGCATCCATCAACTGATATGCCATTGCAAACCAGAGTAAATACATCGCAACAGGAGCTACGTTTAAGTCTTGAGTATAAATCGAGATAATTTGTTCACGGCCTAGAGCAATAAAAGTCATGGTTAATATGGCAAAAAATATTGCTGTGCTGAGACCAATTTTTTGTACTTGGTACATTGAAGCCCAGTTCTTTTCACCATAATAAGTACCGACACGGATGGTTAAGGCAATGGCTAGTGAAAGCGGAATCATAAACAGCACAGAGGTAACGGAAATTGCGACTTGGTGTGCGGCAATAAACACTTCACCAAGAGGGCTAAGGACCAATGCACCTGTACTAAAAATACTAATCTCAAAGAACACAGCTAAACCGATTGGTAGACCAAGCTGTAAAATTCTTTTAACTAAAGCCATATTAATTTTATCAAATCGGCCAAAAATAGGCGTGTTTTGATAAGCCGAAGCTTTATAAATATAGCCAGCTAAAGTAATTAGCATGAGCCACTGTAAAATGGATGTTGCAAAACCACAGCCCGCGCTACCTAATGCAGGTATTGGTCCTAATCCATGCATAAAAATCATGTTAAGAGGGACCAATACAACTAAAGCTAATAGGCTAATAGCTGTGACAGGGCGTGGATGGCCTAATGCTTCTGAATAGCCACGTAGCGCTGCGTACATAGTCACAGCTGGCATCCCTAAACCAATTGCATGCAAGAACAAGCTTGCTTTAGGTCGTAAGCTCTCTGGTACGCCGAACACATGCAAGAAAAACGGCATAAGCTGCAAAATGAGCATTGCCAGTACACCTAAAATGACAGCAACCCATAATGACTGACGAACAACGACAGGGATCTGCTCTGTATTTCTTGCGCCTTTTGCTTCAGCGACCAAAGGTGTTGTTGCAATCATAATGCCGCTGAACAGGAGCATGATTGGAACCCATAAACCGACCCCTACAGCAATTGCTGCTAAATCGGTTGCAGATAAATGCCCAGCCATAATAGTGTCAATTAACCCGAATCCTGCTTGAGCAAACTGGGTAATTAAAATTGGTAGCATTAAGTGGAAGAGTTGTTTTAATTCAGCCCGAAAAGATGTGACATTCGACACAAAAGGTACTCTTTTTAAATATAAAAAATGAAGCTAACGCTGCAAAGTGAGTACCACACCAACAAAGATGATGACTCCACCAAGAAACCGTTGCCATGTAACAGGTGTCTTTTCTGTGCCCAACCAACCAAAATGATCAAGTAACATTGAAATAACGATTTGCCCAAAAACGACTAGCCCTGTAAAGGTTAAAAAACCAAGCTTAGGTGCAGTATAAATGCTCATGCTGATTGCATAAACCCCAAGAAATCCTCCAGTCCAAAGAAGCCATGGAATATTTGATATTTCACTTAAAGAGGGCTTCTCGGCACTTTGAAAGAAAACCATAATTGCTAAAACAATAGTACCTATGAAAAATGATAATAAAGCTGCTTGTAAGGGTGAGTGTAGTTGCTCGCGCAGTTGAGCATTAATTGCGGTCTGAAAAGCCATGGCAACACCGATTCCCATAGCTAAGGGTAAGATCAGGAAAAGTTGACTAGAGAATTTCATCATTTTTATCAGTATTTAAGAATGTTTAAATTTAGTCTAAAGCAATTAAGGTATGTTTTCATAAGCCCATTGATGCAGTCATGTTAAAATAGAAATATTGTGTAAATTGGACCTGCTCCTTGGCCGTATTAAACCCTGCTTCTATTCCTCTATCTTTATATATCCATATGCCGTGGTGCGTGCGTAAATGTCCATATTGTGACTTTAACTCGCATGCAGTACCAGACGGAGCACTTTCGTCAGAACTTGAGCAAACCTATTTAAAAGCATTGGTCGCCGACTTTGAAACTCAACTAGAGATGGCGCAGGGACGTTCGATCCATAGTGTGTTTATTGGTGGTGGAACCCCTTCACTGATTTCGGCACAGGGGTATGTATGGTTATTTGCAGAACTTAAGTCATTGCTTAAGTTTGAAGATGGCTGCGAAATTACCTTAGAGGCAAATCCGGGAACGGTAGAGCATGACCCATTTGCAGGGTATTTAGAGGCTGGCATTAATCGTTTGTCTATTGGTGTCCAGAGCTTTGATACTGATCATTTGCAAAAACTTGGTCGTATTCATTCTGCAAACAATGCAATTGAAGCGATTCAACAAGCAAAGCAGGCTGGTTTTAAACGAGTAAATGTAGACTTAATGCATGGTTTGCCTGAGCAAACGCTAGAGCAGGCACTCTATGATCTCAAGCTTGCTGTAGAAAGTGGTGCCACTCATATTAGTTGGTATCAACTTACCATTGAACCGAATACCGTTTTCTTCCGTACCCAGCCCGTTTTACCGCAAGATGAAATGCTTGAAGATATTCAAGAGCAGGGTGAGGCATATCTTAAGGCAAATGGTTTTATAAATTATGAAGTTTCGGCATGGCGTAAAGAGCTGCCTTCAGCACATAACTTAAATTATTGGGAATTTGGTGATTATCTTGCGATTGGTGCAGGTGCACATGGCAAAGTGACACGGCCAGATGGTGTGTATCGTTTCCAAAAAACTCGGTTGCCAAAAGACTATTTAGCTAAGGTTCCTGCTGAACATTTGCAAATGAAAAAGATTGAGGCAGAAGAGCTACCTTTTGAATTTATGATGAATGCTTTACGTCTAAATGATGGTGTAAAAGCTGAGTTATATAAACAGCGTACAGGCTTAAGCTTAGATCATTTAAATGAGGTACTCACTTCACTGCGAGCTAGAAAGCTACTGGTAGAGGATAGTTCTCGTTTGGCTTGTACAGAGCAGGGGCATATTTTCTTGAACTCGGTACTAGAAGAGTTTTTATAATAAAGCAAAGTCAAAGCCGCATTATCAAATGCGGCTTTTTGATTTTAGCGAGTGGTGTAGCCACCATTTGCAAAAATTGTTTGGCCGGTAATCCACCAACCATCGGTCACCAAAAAGCGAACTAGAGGCTCGATATCTTCAATTTTGGTGAGCCCACCTAAAGCGGAAGCTGATTTATGGTAAGCCACTGCCTCGGCAGATTCCTGTCCATAAAAGAATGGTGTATCCATTGGTCCGGGTGCAACGGCAGTTACAGAAATCTGGCGATCACCAAACTCTTTTGATGCAGCACGGGTGTAATGCTCAACAGGTGCTTTTAAGCCTTCATAGGTTGAATAGAGTCCAGTGTAGGCTGCAAGAAGAGATGTCACGATTGAGCAGATCTTTCCGCCGTCATTTAAATGACGACCCGCCGATTGAATAAAGAAATAGGCAATTTTTGAGTTGATATCGCTCATGCTATCAAACTCTTGTTCTGTGGTGTCTAAAAAGGATTTCTTTAAAACCTTTCCAACTGTATTAATGGCAATATCAATTCCGCCAAAATGCTGCTTAGTGTCTAAGAAGAGCTTTTCAATATTATTAATATCCGTTAGGTCTGCTTGAATTAAAACAGCGTCTATACCGAATGCTGTTACATCCGCGAGTGTCTTTTCTGCATCTGCTTGAGTTTCAGTGCTATTGTAGTGAATTGCAATTTTTGCACCTTGTTCTGCAAATTTACGGCTAATAAGTCCGCCTAAGTTTTTTGCACCGCCCGTAATCAGTACAACTTTATCTTTCAGAGTATGAGTTGTCATGATGATTGTTCCTATGATGACTTGTTTTAATGTGTTTTTAGTCTAGATTGGCGGTAATTTTTGATCAATTATGCTAGTTTGGTTTAACTATTCAGAAAATACGAACAATTAAATGGATCGGTTGCAGCAATTTTTTATTTTTTCAGAAGTCGCTAAACGACAAAGCTTTAGTGAGGTAGCAAATCAACTTGATTTACCTCGCTCTACAGTGACGAGTGCAATTCAACAATTAGAAACTCACTATGGTGTTCGGTTATTCCATCGAACTACACGCAAAGTAAGTCTCACTCAAGATGGACAAAGAATCTTGCCTGAATGTCAAAACCTTTTGTTTGACTATGAACAGCTTGAACAACTCATACAAACGCAAAAGCAGCATTACCGTGGCACGCTAAAAATTTCAATGCCCAGCCGAATCGTGCATCAAGTGATTATTCCTGAACTTCCTGATTTTTATAGCCGCTATCCAGACATTCATTTACAACTAAATAGCTCAGATGACATTACTGACTTGATCGAGAAAGGGATCGATTGTGTGGTTCGGGTGGGGCAGCTAGAGAATAGTAGTTTGATCGCGAAGTTCGTTGGTAACTTGATTATGGTGAACTGTGCAAGTCCCCACTATTTAGAACAATACGGTATTCCTGAACAATTAGAAGATCTATCTCAGCACAAACTCGTTAACTACGCAGGAGCCGTAGGAGAAAAACAGGGTATATTTTTATATCAAGATGGAACAGTGATGATCGATAGTGCTTTAAGTGTAAATAATACAGAAGCCTATGTCGCTGCTGCTTGTGCTGGCTTAGGGATTATTCAACTTCCATACTACGATGTTCAGGATAAAATAGAGAAAGGAACCTTGATTGAAGTTTTAAGTGCACATACTGCTCAATCTTTGCCACTCAATATTTTGTATCCGAACCGAAGTTATATTCCTAAACGTTTAGAAATCTTTATGAATTGGGTTAAAGACATTTTATATAAGAAATGCATCGTCATCTTTTAGTCATGAAACTAAAATAAGATAACAATAAAAAAGCCTCTCGTAGTGAGAGGCTTTTTAGAATTTGGTGGGTCGTCCGCGACTCGAACGCGGGACCAACGGATTAAAAGTCCGCTGCTC
>NZ_JASCAI010000023.1:0-88944 GCF_029967875.1 Acinetobacter sp. V89_4 | reverse complement strand
GGTCAACGTGACCAATTGTGCCCACGTTTACGTGTGGCTTATTACGTTCAAACTTAGCCTTAGCCATGTTTATAGTCCTCGTTTACGTCGAACACAATTCTGAGCAAGACTCAGCATCGACATATCGCCTAAAAAATCAAACACCCAATACTTGAAAAGCAGACTAATAAGCCTGCTTTTTAAATCTTTGTAGAAAATCTACTAAACTGTATCTGGAGCTCTTATCGAGATTTGAACTCGAGACCTCTCCCTTACCAAGGGAGTGCTCTACCACTGAGCTATAAGAGCGATTATCCTTCGATGGAGCGGGAGACGAGGGTCGAACTCGCGACATGCAGCTTGGAAGGCTGCCGCTCTACCAACTGAGCTACTCCCGCACGATGCTGGTATACTTAGCACTTCAATCGAAGTTAATGGTGGTGAGAGAAGGATTCGAACCTTCGAAACTTTCGTAGCGGAGTTACAGTCCGCCCCCTTTGACCGCTCGGGAATCTCACCATATCACACTTATTTCAGTGTTATCCTACACTTAACAACTTCACACTTTAAATGGTGCCGGCACACGGATTCGAACTGTGGACCTACTGATTACAAGTCAGTTGCTCTACCAACTGAGCTATGCCGGCGCTTCTTAGTGTTTCGTACGTTTCGTATCGGAACGGTGTGCAGTTTAGCAAAACTTCCAAACGATGCAAGCAGTTTTTTTAAAAAAACTGCTAAAAACTCATAAAATCAATCCGTTTGATGATAATTCAACCGCTTTGATCACTGCGCGAGCTTTTATTTGGGTTTCATTCCATTCTGATTCAGGATTTGAGTCAGCAACTAAGCCCGCTCCAGCCTGTACATACACTTTTTTATCACGGATTACACACGTACGGATTGCAATCGACATATCCATTTCACCATGCCATCCTAAATATCCCACTGCCCCACCAAAAACACCTCTTTTTACAGGCTCTACTTCATCAATAATTTCCATTGCACGAATTTTCGGTGCGCCAGATAAAGTACCTGCTGGAAAAGTTGCCTTAAATACGTCTAGTGCATCGATATCATCACGCACTTCACCTTGTACATTTGAAACGATGTGCATGACATGCGAGTAGCGCTCAATGACCATCTGATCAGTCACTTTGACCTTACCAATTTTAGAAACTCGCCCAACATCATTTCGACCAAGGTCAATCAACATCAAATGCTCTGCGATTTCTTTCTCATCAGAAAGTAAGTCTTTTTCTAAAGCAATATCTTCTTCTTTAGTTTTTCCGCGTGGTCTAGTACCAGCCAACGGGCGAACTGTCGCAATACCATTTTCAAGACGAGAGAGAATTTCAGGTGATGACCCTACAATATGGAATGGTTTTTTATCCGTAATTGTTTGACCTTGTACTAAGAACAAATAAGGCGAAGGGTTTAAATGACGTAAAGCACGGTAAACCTGTAAAGCCTCTCCATCAAAGTCGGAAACCATACGTTGACCAGGAACAACCTGCATAACATCGCCCGCGCGGATGTATTCTTTAACCTTTTCTATGGTCTCAAGAAATTTCGCTTTACCTGTAATCGATTCAAAATGTGGGGGTGTATGCGGCTTAGCTTGCAAACTAACTGGTGTAGCCAACAACTGTTCCAATTGATCTAACTTTTGCTGCGCATCTTCATAAGCATTTGGCTGTGCTGTATCGGCATGAACAATTAAAAACAGAGTATCTTTAAGGTTATCAAAGACAATGACCGTTTTTGAGAGCATTAACCATAAATCCGGCAATGTAATTGGATCAGCCGCAGGAACATTTTTTAAACGTGGCTCTATGTAGCGAACTGCATCATAGCCTAAATAACCAACTAGCCCGCCAGTAAAACTTGGTAAGTCTGGTAAAAGCTCAGCTGGTGGAACTGTAAATTGCTTCTGGAATTCACGAATATATTCAAATGGATCTAGACAATCTTCTTGTGTGATCGAACCATCAGCATCCTGTATAGATAAAACGCCAGCATTACATGAAAAAACTGTCGACTCACCCAAACCAATCATGGAGTAACGCGCCCAGTTTTCACCACCCTCAACCGATTCAAATAAATAAGCTTGTTTTTGCTCCTTAAAACGAGCAAAAACAGATAAAGGTGTTTCCGTATCTGCCAAATGCTGACGATAAACTGGAATAGTGTTGTAACCTGATGCTTTAAGTTGTTCGAATTGCGCTAAAGTAGTCATGAATTTTTCTCTAATATGGTTTCGATTTAAAAGTGTGTTTTTCTAGTTTCGATTTAGACACGCCATCGAAAAACCATACGCTTATTCATGCTGATCTCCATTTCACTCATTAGATAATTAACTCAGCCAAACTATCAACCACTTGCTGAGGTTTGCAATCATAGATATTTTCTCCATGATTATAGCCATAGCTAACCACAATACAATCAATTCCCGCACGACGCGCAGCCTCAATATCATTACTTGAATCGCCAATCATTAATGATTGTGACGCAGATATTTGTAGACTTTGCATGCAATGCAACAAAGGTAATGGATGTGGCTTTCTCTCTGGCAAGCTATCGCCTCCAAGTACAACTTGAAAATAAGAAGAAAGTTCTAATGCATCAAGTAACCCTTGAGCAAGTTGCACAGGCTTATTGGTAACACATGCCATATGTATATTCAAAGTTTTACAATGCTTTAAAAACTCAGTTACACCAGGATAAATTTGAGTATTCACACAAAGTTCAGCACCGTATATGTCAACAAACTTCTGCAAGAGGACTTTATGCTGTTCAGCATCTAATTTTTCAAAAATATGAAGCAGAACACTTTCACAGAGTTTAGACACTCCCTTACCTACCCATGCTCGGATCTGGGCTTCTGTTATTAAAGGCCATTTTAATTCTTGTAAACTTAAATTCATTGATCTATATAAATCAGCAGCAGAATCAACTAGTGTTCCATCTAGATCAAATAAAATTAAATCGCGCTTACTTAATTGTGCAACAGACATCTTCTTCTTCTCAAAATTTAAAAGGCATGCGTTTAGCATGCCTTGATTGTAAAAGCAGCAATGGATTATTTAAAGAATAACCATGCCAATAAAGCTAAAATTACTAAAATAATAATAGTGATTAAACCAACTGAGGCATTCTTCTGTTGCTCTTTTTCTTCAGCAACACGAGAAACAGGCTCCTCAAAGGCAACAGGTGATGGTTGTTTTACATTGACATCCACACCCTCTGGAATAGGTGCAGGCTTTGGTATAGAGATATTCTGTGGCATACCATCACGACGAACTTCTGTTTCTGCAGCACGCTCTGCAAGACTTGGCATTCCTTGATCACTTAGGTCTTGTGTTAGTGCAGCAGTTTGCACGGGTTCTGCTTCGATTTCAGGTAAATCTAATATTTCTTTCGCAGGCGCTAATACAGAAAATTTAAAGCTAGCAAATTGAACAATATCACCATCATGCAGCTGTTTTTCTTGTTCAATACGAATATCGTTTACGAATGTACCATTTGATGAATTAAGGTCTTGCACCCATAGCAATTGATCTTTTAAAAGCAATGCAGCGTGGCGACGTGAAATTTCAGCGGCTTGCAACAATACATCAGCATCTTGATGGCGCCCGACTAACATATCACGATCAACACTAATTTCTTGGCCAGTAATTTCGCCAGTAATTGCTTGTAATTTCCAAGTCATGCGTATGTCCTATTCATTTTTTATCAATCATAACATGCTACTACGGTGCTGTGCTTGGACGCAGTGTCGTTGTTGTTACGGTATTTTTAGTACGATTAACTTCAGGTTCAGGCAACTGTAATGTTTGTCTTTGAACCGATGGCTGTACAGCTACAGGTGTTGTTACTGTCGAGCTTTTGCCACCTGAAGGAACCTGCTGATAATTTTTTGGCTGAGAGGCAATACTTGGCGGTGTCATCTTTTGATTATAGACATCATCAACCTGTTCAGGCAATTTGGCAAAGTTGCCATTTTTATCCATCGCCAATTGTAAGCTGTAAAGCTGATTGTAGCGCTGCTGAGACAAACGGCGCACATCATTTGCATCACCCACAATTGTTGGATGAATAAAGACGAGAAGATTACGTTTTACATTGCTTCGAGTATCCGAGCGGAATAATCGACCTACATATGGAATACTGCTTAACCCAGGAATACCTTGACGGTTAAATTCAACATCGTCAGAAACTAAACCACCCAAAACTACTGTCTGCCCATGCTCAGCCAATACAGCTGTTTTAATCGCACGTTTATTGGTAATTAAATCGGCCGCTTGACCTTTACTCGCCTGAACATTCGAAACTTCTTGTTCAATTTCAAGTCGAACTGTGCCATTTTCACCTATGTGAGGTATAACCTTTAATGTCACGCCTACGTCTTTACGCTCAACAGTTGTGTATGGATTGATGCCTGTACTGTTTGTAGTGACCGATCCTGTTACAAATGGAACATTCTGACCGACAACAATATAAGCTTCTTCATTATCCATCGTCACAATAGAAGGCGTAGACAACAAATTAGAAGCTGTATTCTCTTTTAGAGCTTGAATTAAAGCTCCATAAAGTTGGCGAGAACCATCTGCACCCTCTTTATACTTTCCTAATGCAATTGAACTACCTGCTCCAATTGCACTTCCCAAACCAGAAGCACCGCCCGTTAAATAACCAGCTGCCAGTGAAGCTAGACTTGAACCAGCGTTCGTAAAATTAATTAAACCAATACCACTATTGATATCACCAAGTGCCCATTGCACCCCTAATTGATCGGCATCTTTACCCGAAACCTCAATAATGGCAGCTTCAATAAGAACTTGCTGACGGCGAACATCTAGCTGCTGAATCGCAGATTCAATTTCACGCATTAATTGTGGGTCAGCCTTAACCACTAACGAGTTTTGGGCATTATCCGCAATAATACTCACACCATTTTGGCTAAAGCTAGAGATATTGTTTTGATTACTACTGTTTGAATTACCATTTAGGTTAATAGATGGCGTAGAAATTGAGCTACCATTTGAACCAGAGGTGTTTGAACTGGAATTTTGGTTATTACCCATCAAATTATTGATTGGATTCGATGAATTAGAAGAATTATTGCTATTTGACGAAGAAACAGCTTGTCCTGTTACGAGGCCTTGTAGAATCTCAGATAAGTTTTTTGCACTTGCATATTTTAATCGAAAAACTTTTAAGCCGCCCAAGCGGTCTGCTGAAGGCACATCCAGCATTTCGATCATGTGGCGAATACGTTTACGCGTTTCAGGATCGCCCTTTACTAAAATACGATTTGTTCGGTTGTCTGCAATAATACGGATACGGGCCCCGTTAAAATCCTTAGATGCTCCCGTAGCGCTCATTGCCTCAAGTTGAGTAATGATTTCTTCTGCCTGACTTGATTGCAAGTTAATAGCTTCAATATCATTTTGCCCTGTACCGTCGAGGTTACGAATGATATTTTCAAGTTGATAGATATTTGCAGCTCGGTCCGAAACAATTAGCGCATTAGTGCCTGCTATCGCAGCCATATGTGCAAATTGCGGCATTAAAGGGCGAAGTGCTGGAATTAAATCATTTGGATTTGTGTTTTCAAGCCAAATGACTCGAGTGACGATTTGATCACCACGCAGTCTATTTCTAGAATCGTAAGGGATTCCCGAGTTCTTAACATTACTATCTGGCACAAGTTTGATGGTGTTCCCTGAAGGAATTGCCACCACCCCATTTACATTCAAGACCCCAAGAAATAGGTCATAAACTTCATCTTTATTAAGGGGTTTATTCGATATTACTGTGACATTGCCACGCACTCGCGGATCTACTGCAAAGTTTTTCCCCGTAATGTCTGCAACTTCATTAATAAATGCAGTTAAGTCAGCATCACGTAAATTGATCTTCCATGTCTGGGCATAGACGCTGCTGCTCACTGTCGCAATCAATGGGGCTGCTGCAAGTAATGCCCAAAGTGGACGTTGATGATTCAATAAAGCCATAACTTGCGATAATTCCTAACTCTTATGGTGACGTGTTATCACTAAAAATTTTGTTGTATGGTCATCACTTGATCACCACGTTTTATTTCTAATTTCACTTGCCCAGCTCGACGAGCCTGTTCAAGTAACTGCACATCCGTTTGCCCTTGCCCAACCGTTTGACCGTTTAAGGAAACAATCCGGTCACCCGGCCTTAAACCTAACTTATTTCTAAGCGCAGTGGGTGTACGTTCTGTAACTTCAAAACCTTCGCTTGAGTTCCCGCTTACACCCATATCACGTAGATATTGTTCACGGTTCCCCTGCATTTGCTGAATAGCCTGCCCTAACGCCTCTTGAGTCGTATTAACAGGTGCCGATGACTGAGGCGCAGTCGCAGTTGCTTGTGAGGCATCTGGCGTCATAGGTTGATATAAACCGTTTGGCAAACCTTTAAACTGAAGCTCACGCGTACTTCCATTACCTTGACGCAATATCACGTGATCCCAATAAACTTCTGCCAACTGATAAGAGGTAGAACCTATTGTTTCTCCCACCCGATACCGGTCAGCAGTATTATCAAGCTTAATAACAGCCGAAGAAAAACGGTTCGGATAACCCAACATCACGCCTTGTAATTCTAGGTTGACATTTTCCTGAGCTGCATTGGCTGAAGGTTCATTAAAAAGCGAAAAAGTACTAATGTTAGGAATTTGTGATTGCTGTGATCCTAACTCTACCCGATCAAACTGCATCATTTGAGGAGGTGCAATCACCCACCAAAATAATGAAGCCAATTTCCAGCACAGCCATAGAATTAAAACGGCAAATACAACCACACTTAACCGATCTAATTTTTGCCATTGTAGGTGCTGTAATTTCTCAATCCACACTTTCATTAGTTACCCCCTTGTATTAAGGGCTGACGAGAACTAATGACAAATGTATCTAAACCAGCTTTTCCATCATAAGATGGAATATTCAGTAATAATCTTTGCGTAAGCTGCACATCAAGCATCATGTTGGCATCTAATAAAAGATTCGCCATTTTCTGACTGCGTTGATCACGTATATCAACTTGTAATTGACCGTTTTGATCCGTTAGTTGCCCATTTAAAGAAGGCATATTCATCCGGTCTTGACGATCACCAATATTATAAATTAAAGCACCGCCACCCCAATGCAATTGACCATCAACTGCGGCGAAACCCTGCTCTTTTTTATAATTAAAATTAATATCTTTTAACTGGATACTATTCACAGGCCATTGCCAGTTCACAATTTGTTTTAATGTTTCAGGCGCAACCTGACCATTCATAGCTTTTACAATTACTTTTTTACCCACGCCATAGCCCATTACCCCAGATAATTGGGTATTTCCACTATGGATATCTACATCAGCAGCGAACCGTAATAAAAACAGGTCAAGAGGTCTAGTTTTCCAATGAATCGAGCCTCTCAAAGTACCACGCCGCCAATCTGCTTGGCCTTGCCAGATATTTCCACTTACATTGTGTAGAGTTTGATTATTCTTTGAAAATTTAGAAATTAGCCACGTCGCCGGGATCTGTAAAATAATAAAAATTAAAAATGCAATGAGTGCAAATAACCACCACTTCCATTGCTTAGACTTTTTCTTCATTCAGCCTTACCAACATGCAAATTATCGTCCTTATTTTGAGAGTAGCTCTCTAGTCTGACATTATGCATACTTTTTCAACATCGCCAATTCACTTCATATAAAAAAACCAAGCAATCGGGCTTGGCTTCGGTATTAAGACTATAAGTTGAACGTATGACAAAATCATGAAAACCGAGTGCTAAAAGAACTAAATGCAAATTTGATCTCAACAATCTATTTAAAGATGAATTTAAACACCCAATTTCTTAAATAATTTTTAAAACACACTTTAGATATTTTTATGCATAAAAAAACCAGGCAAATCTGCCTGGTTTTTTAAATCGGCAATACGATTAGATTAAGAAATCTTCAAGTTTTGCGCCTTTTTCAATTTCAGCAACTAACCAACGTGGTTGTTTACCACGGCCAGTCCAAGTCTCTTCAGAATTGTTTTTGTTGCGGTAACGTGGCTCAACAGATTTACGTGTTGTTTTCTTACGTTTTTGAGCACCAAACTCAAGAAGTTGTTCAACACTAAAACCTACATTTTCAGCGATCTCGATAATTTGATTATAAGCATCTTCGATTGCTTGATCTTTTTTACTTGCAATTAAAGCTTCCGCTTCTTCTTGTAAGCGTTTTAACTCTTCAACAGATAATTCACTGATATCCGGTTTCATTAATAAATACTCCAGTCTTACAGACAATTCAAAATAATACAGACAAAATTTAAAAACATAAAATCAAGACCAATATTATTTATAATCTATTCAATAAGCAATAGTTTGAAAGCCATGTTCATCAGAATAACTAAAAAAATTACCTTTTAATTACATTATCAATTATAAATGAAATATATTTTATTAATATTTATTTAAGATAAATGTATTAAGTCATGCCCAACAGATTTTTCTAGCTCAATAATTTTTTGTTTTATTTCCTGAGGTATTTCACATTTTCGTTCTGTTAATTTATCTACGCAGACCATAACTGCTTCGCCAGTAGCCACGATTTGTTGCTGTGTTTCGCTCCATAATATATAAGCCATACGGAATGCACTATTACGGAGCTCTTCCACGCGAACACCGACTTTCAATATATCTGGATAAAAAACTGGCTTTAAATATTTACACTGACTTGAGGCTACAACGGTATATAATTGTGGCGTTAATATATTTATAGCTTCCATATATAAAATACGCGAGCTTTCAATATATCGATAATATTGTACATTATTGACATGACCGAAAGCATCCATATCTCCCCATGCGACTTTCTGTTCATATATTATCGGGTAGACAGACAGTTCTTTCATTTTTGCCTCATATTTTAAATTTTAAAAAATTCGCATCATTTTCAAAGATTAGGTTTAACTGTTTGATTAATACTTCATCTTCATTAAGCGTAGACTTAATACGTAAATAGCTCATTAAAATATTATCCGGATATAATGATAATAATGTTTCAGCCTCTGCTTGACGTCCAGTTGCCATATAGACATGCCATTTTGCAAAGGTTAAAACAGGCAAATTCATATATTGATTTTCAAACTCGATAATTTTTTCTTCGACATCTGCATAGTCTGGAACCTGTTTAAGCAGCTGTTGCTGAAACCACAGATAAAACACTTCTGGATCGAACTGTTCTTTTAATAAGTGTAGTGTTAAGGCTGCGTGCTGCATGCTCATATCAGGCATACGCGCCAATAGTTTGAGCCATAACAACTTACTGCTATAAGGTCGAGTTTGAATTTCAGACTCTAAATCTAGATAACGTTGTTGCAAAGCATGCAGATCATCAACAGAAGCTTCATCAAACTGCTGAAGAAGTTGCTGCAACCATAAATCTCGGTGCTCAGCATCTAGCAAACCATACTTCATTGACCGTAAATACACCCATGGGTGTTGCAGCGCCAATTGCCCCCATAACGCTGTTAATCGTTGCTGATAAGCAGTTTCTATTTCCTCAAGCCAAGGCGACAACTGATGCTGGTATAAAAACTCAAGATGAGTTAATGCACGTTCAGCCTCGTTTTGGGCTAAAAAGATTTCGATTCGCTCTAACTCTGCCAATTCAAATGCCATAGGCGGTGATTGATCTAAAGCAGCCAATGCTTTTGGATAGTCTCCACTTAAAACCAGAAATTTGGCATCAATAATATTTTTTAAAAGTGCTGACTGAGTAAAAACACGTTCAATAAATACACGTTGATCTTCGGCGGCCTCTAATAACCAGACAATACCTAATTGTTCATAAGGATGAAGGTTTTTAAACTGGAAGATGTTTTCACTTTTCCTCTGCTCGCGAGAGGAATAACGTTTAACCCAAAGCCATATAAGTTGAGCAATAAAGCTCATTACCACAAAAGCAAGGGTTAATCCCCAGACATTTGTTTGCAACTGCAATTGTCGCCAGTAGATGTAGACATACCCCATTCCATAGCCATAACTCAATAAAGCTAAAGCGGCAAAGAGTATTAAACTAATTACGAAATAAACCGACAGGAGGTGTTTCATATCTCCTCCTTATGAGCCAATTAGACCAAGTGTAGATAATTTAGGAACAGGCACTATCGATAAATGTGCCACTTTAGCAATACGTTTTTTTAACTGTTGACTCGTTGCATCAGGCATTTCATCTAGCTTTTGCATCACAGATTGCAACTCGTTTTGGTACTCTGTCATTTTGCCTTGATTGAGTGCCTGTTCAGCAATTAATAGTCTTAATTGTACTTCTTTGAGTACCACACTTCGATTCATTAAATTAATAGACGGCGTTTCTACTTTTTCTATGCGGAACCATTTTTTCCACCAAGACACAGACTCGGATTGATCCATCTCAAGCTTAGGCTGAGCTAAAGCTTGCTGAATATTTTTATCAATCGTCTGTAATAAATCGTCGATCAATTGATGGCGCTGATTTTGAGCCAAAGTGAATTGTTGAACTGCTTGCTTATCCTGCTCAAGCGATTGGCTCAAACTATGTTGCAATGCTGGAGCAATTTCATAGTGCACGAGAGATAGCTGCAACTGATTTAATTGATCAACTGCATAAATCAATTGCTGCTGATCAATTGCAAATTGAATTAAATCTAACTTTTGTTTAATTAAAACTGTAGGAGCAATACCTGCTGGTGGAGCATCCGGATGCCCTACTGAACTTAGTTTATCGCCTGTATTTACAGGTTGATTCTGTAGTTGTCGCTGTAAAGCAACCAATTGATCATTTAGATTGGCATAGTGCTGTTCTGATTGAAGCAGACTTTGCTTAAGCTCGGGAACAGTACGAGAAATTTGCCACATATCGTAACTGAGCTTAGCCAACCAAGCCATGCCCAGTAAAATGATGATAGAAACAAGTTTTCTCATACGAATCCTTATAATGCCTGAATGTGATGAATCATCCCCGAAGGCGATAAATTTTCAAGTTGAATAATGTGAAAATGAGCCTGTTGTTGATCACGATATTCTTTAACAATTTGAAAAAGACGTGGTCCTAAAACCAAATATACACAATCAGGTTGTACATTATTTTTTGAACAAAGCTCTAACCAATATTTCCAGCTGGCCTCACTGGTAATTAAGACAAGCCATTTTTCTAAATTATAATTTGAATTCTGTGTCAGATGTTTGAATGTAGAATATGAGGTTTCTGGGCATTGCCGATGATATAAAACGAAATTTAAAATCTGAATGCCTTGCTGCTGCAAAGTTTCCATCATAAATTGACGTCCACCCTCTCCTCGCCAGAAAGCGACACTATCGGCCTGCTTCAGATTATGAAGAATCGGCAGATTTAACATTCCCTCAGAAGTTTCCACATCTGGAATATGTGCGTCAACGCCATATTCATGAAGGCGATTAGCAGTAGCCTGCCCGACCGCAATCCACTGAATATGTTTTAAGTCATCTAGCTTTAAACCACTTTGTATTAAGTACTGCATACCCATATCAACAGCAGTTGGGCTGACCACAACAATAGCTTGTGCTTTAACTAATTGTTGGTAAAGCTGAAGTAAGTGTTCGGAAAAGGGGTTAGCAACGAGTTCTAAAAGAGGTAAAGACTCAACCTGATAACTTTCATTTTGCAAAGCATCTGTTAATTCAGCTGCACGAGAATCAGGTCGAGTATTAATAAACAACATGGTTTAGTAAAGAGCCTTTAATAGCTCACCCGCACCTTGATCAAGTAAGTTTCGAGCAAGGTTTTCACCCAGTTGATGAGCATTGCTAGCGTCATCTGTCAGTTCAGCACGTAATAATGTTTTCCCATCAGGACTTCCGACACGACCTTCAATATGGATTTGTCCATTTTGTAGGGTTGCATAACCTGCAATTGGAACCTGACAACCACCTTCAAGATAGGCATTAAAAGCACGCTCAGCACGTACACAAACATCGGTTTCTTCGTGTAATAGCGGTTGAATTAAAGCTAATACATCTTGGTCAGCCGCACGACATTCCAAGCCCAACGCACCTTGGCCCACCGCAGGCAAACTAATATCTGGTGTTAAACAATGACGAATGCGTTCTGACAATCCTAAACGCTTCAAACCAGCACTAGCTAAAATAATAGCGTCATATTGACCATCATCTAGTTTCGCTAAACGTGTGCCAACATTTCCACGTAAGTCAATAATTTGCAAATCAGGACGTTGTTTTAAAATTTGAGATTTACGGCGTAAACTTGAGGTGCCCACTTTTGCACCTTGAGGTAAGTCGGCAAATTTTTCAAAAGTATTTGAAACAAAAGCATCTAATGGGTCTTCACGTTCGCAGATGACTGCCAAAGTTAGACCTTCTGGTAGTGCCATTGGCACATCTTTCATTGAATGTACAGCGAGGTCCGCACGCCCATCTAAAAGTGCTGCTTCTAACTCTTTAACAAACAGCCCTTTCCCACCAATTTTTGCTAAAGGCGTATCTAAGATTTTATCGCCCTGCGTGACAAATTTAACCAACTCCACCGTTAAATCTGGGTGAAGCTCCTGTAATCGGGCACGAATATATTCTGCCTGCCAAAGAGCAAGTGGGCTTTGTCGTGTAGCAATTTTCAAGGTTTTCATAAATTCAAGCATGGGCTGGTCAAACGATACACCCTAAACTTAACTTGATCCCTTAAAATTGCAAGTAAAATCTCGCACGCCCAAGATAACTCTTTTTAACTTTAGAGCTGATGGATCCGCTCTCTAAGCATAGATAAATGTCGACGACTCACAGAAAGTCGCTCATCTAGTCCACGTAAACGAACCTGATATTGCCCAGAGCTAACGAGCTCCAGTCCATCTAAATATGCAATTGCAACCAATGCATTTCGATGAATACGAATGAATTGATCTGCAAATTCGGTTTCAAGCTCTTTTAAAGTTTCATCAATTAATACACTGCCATTTTGATGACGCACCGTGACATATTTCTGATCGGCTAAAAAATAATAAATATTTTCAACTGGAATTAGCTCAACCCCACGATAGGTTTTTGCAGCAATTTGATGTCGTTGTGTTTTTAGATCATGTAAAAAATCATGTTGTGGTAAAGCATTGAGCTGTGCTTGAGTAAGCTGAGTCAATTGACTAAAAACTTGTTCAAGTTCTTGAGAATCAATGGGTTTAAGAAGATAAGCTTGAGCTTGAGACTTAAATGCTTCCAATGCATGTTGGTCATAGGCCGTACAAAATACAATCGCAGGTCGAGGATTTAGCTGACTTATCTGTTCCGCACAGACAAGACCATTCATACCTGGCATTTGAATATCAAGTAAAATTACATCCGGTTGATGAAGCCGCGCCTGTTCCAAGGCTTCTTGTCCATGATGAGCCGTTGATACAACTTCATGTCCCATCTTTGAAACTAAACGTGATAATCGCTCCACTGCAAGTGGTTCGTCATCACAAATCAGCACCTTCATTCATCCTCCTTGTCACCGTTAACTTGATCCATTTTTTTATGGTTAACTCTGACTAACTTATTATTTTGTTTGATATTGATAGCTCATAATGGTGGTATATAAGGTTTCACCTTTATAAACCTGAAATCTTACGGAACTCCCATAATATGCTTTCAGGCGCTGCTTAACATTTTCAAGCGCGATTCCATGCCCTTTCCTTGAATTTATTGTATCGTCTGTATATGGGTTGGTAATGACTATACTGACCTGATTTTGCAATATTTCAACCAATACCCCTATGGTTGCCTTACCCATCATTGGTTCTACCCCATGAAAAATACTATTCTCTAACAAAGGTTGTAATGTCAATAAAGGAATGGTGATCTGTTTGAGTTGCACAGGTGAAAGCTCGATTTTCCAATCTACTTTTAAACGCTCCCCCAAACGCACCTGTTCAATCATTAAATATTGTTTACTTAGCTCGATTTCTTCATGCAGACTCACCAATTTCAATTCTTGGAAGCTGGCACGAAATAAACGTGACAGGCTAATGAGCATGCTTTCTGCTTTATCAGGATCTATCGCAATTAAACTGACTACATTATTTAGACTATTAAATAAAAAATGTGGATGAATTCGCGCTTGCATGGCTTGAATACGGGCATTTAATTCTGCATATTGCTGATGTAACCACTGTTCTCTGACATATAAATAACGTAGGCAGAAAGCCCCGAGTAATATTCCATAGCTTAGATATAAAGGCACATTGGTAAAATAAATGCTCCAGCCCTGCGTTAATGACGCATGTTTATTTAAAAGACCAAACTGAAAAAAATTACTCATTAAAGTGGTTAAAACAACAATACCTTGCAACATGATAAAGCCAATAACCAAGGCAAACTCTTGACGTAAAGTGCTAAAAAAAACTTGAAAACGCTCAACCAATGCAAAAAACGACAATATTACCCAATTAATAAAAACGATGTATTGAAAAAGCCTTCCCCCGCTCAAGGCTTGCCAAGACTGTGCTTCAGCCAATGCTAAGACCAGTGCCAAAACATTACTTGCGATAATTAATTCGAATAAGTGTTGCCAACGCCCGTTTTTCGTAAAAAAATAGGAGGAATTTTGATTTCGGTATGCTGTAGGAAACAACTTTGTTTGTTGAGCTTCGGCAAGTGATATACTCTTTTTTATTTTACTGAGCCACCATGACCACATCTTCAAATCCCCCTAATTCAGTAACCCCAGACCAAACCTCAGGTATGTGGGGTGGTCGTTTTTCTGAAGCGACGGACGCTTTTGTAGCCGAATTTACCGCCTCTGTTCAGTTTGACCAACGTTTTTATAAACAAGACATCGCTGGTTCGATTGCGCATGCTACCATGCTTGCGAAAGTTGGCGTACTCACAGAAGCAGAACGCGATGACATTATTGAAGGTTTAAGCACCATTCGCTCAGAAATTGAGGCTGGAAACTTTGAGTGGCGCATCGATCTTGAAGATGTTCACATGAACATTGAATCACGTTTGACTCAACGTATTGGCATTACAGGTAAAAAATTACACACAGGCCGTAGCCGTAACGATCAGGTTGCAACTGATATTCGTCTTTACCTGCGCGACGAAATTGATGATATTTTAAAATTATTAGAACGTTTACAAAAAGGCTTGTTAGGCTTGGCTGCCAAAAATGTAAATACAATTATGCCGGGCTTTACACACCTACAAACTGCTCAGCCTGTGACTTTTGGTCATCACTTGTTAGCATGGTTTGAAATGTTGATTCGTGACACTGAACGTCTTCAAGATTGTCGTAAGCGCGTTAACCGCATGCCACTTGGTTCAGCTGCTCTTGCTGGTACAACTTATCCGATTGACCGTGCCTATACAGCAGAACTTTTAGGTTTTGAAGCCGTATCTGAAAACTCTCTTGATGCTGTATCTGACCGTGACTTTGCCATTGAATTTAATGCTGCTGCTGCACTGATCATGATGCATTTATCACGCATGTCAGAAGAACTGATTCTTTGGACTTCTGCACAGTTCAAATTTGTGAATATTCCTGACCGCTTCTGTACTGGTTCTTCAATCATGCCGCAGAAGAAAAATCCGGATGTTCCTGAGCTTATTCGTGGTAAATCAGGCCGTGTATTTGGTGACTTAATTAGCTTACTTACGCTCATGAAAGGTCAACCATTGGCGTACAACAAAGATAACCAAGAAGATAAAGAACCGTTATTTGATGCAATCGATACGGTTCGTGGTTCACTCATGGCTTTCGCAGATATGATTCCTGCATTAGTTCCAAATATTGAAATTATGCGTGAAGCTGCACTTCGTGGCTTCTCGACTGCAACCGATCTTGCAGACTACCTAGTGAAAAAAGGCGTTGCTTTCCGTGATGCGCATGAAATTGTAGGTAAAGCTGTTGCATTAGGTGTTGCTGAAGAAAAAGATTTATCTGAGTTAACACTTGAGCAATTACAACAATTCTCTGACTTAATTACAGCAGATGTATTTGATAAAGCCTTAACACTAGAAGCTTCTGTAAATGCACGTGATCATATTGGCGGAACTTCACCAAAACAGGTTGAAGCTGCGATTGCTCGTGCCCATACACGTTTAGAACAGTTATACGCTTAAGGATAAACCATGAGTCGACAAGTTTTTTGCCGCAAATATCAAAAGGAAATGGAAGGTCTAGATTTCGCTCCTTTCCCAGGTGCTAAAGGCCAAGATTTTTTTGAAAATGTTTCTAAGCAAGCATGGCAAGAATGGTTAAAACACCAAACTACGCTGATTAATGAAAAACGCTTAAACGTGTTTGAACCAGATGCGAAGAAGTTCCTTGAAGAACAACGCGAGAAGTTCTTTAACAATGATGAAAGCGTAGAAAAAGCTGAAGGCTGGAAACCAGAATAATCGGTTTGTTTTAGCTTCTTCATCATTAAAAAGGCGGGTCCTATACACATAGACCCGCCTTTTTTTACGTGAAACTTACACAAGCATAAAAAGCCTTACATAGAGCGAACAGGACTCTACATGACATCAAAAAGCAAAGAACTTAATATCAATTCATAGCAAGAAGAACACGATCCCTGTCGTGTTTATGCACTTGATTTTCTGTCCTGAACTTCCCCCCAAAGTTCGGGACATTTTTTTATCTATTATTTTTAAACAAATAAAAAAAAGCCTTGTTTCAAACAAGGCTTTTAAATATTTCAGCTCAAAATTACTTTTCGTGGACTTTAGCTTCAATTTCTTCAATTTTGGTATGACGAGCATCAAAGCCTTTTGCCATATAAATGACTTGCTCAGCAATGTTACGTGCATGATCACCAATACGCTCTAAAGAACGTAGAACCCACATGACATTAATAACACGGGCAATGTGGCGTGGATCTTCAATCATATAGGTCATTAATGTGCGGGTTGCTGACTGATATTCACGATCAATGTCAGCATCGGCTAAAAGTACACGTAAAGCTTGATCTGCATCTAAACGTGCAAAAGCATCAAGTGCATCATGAATCATGACACGAACCTGATTACCAATATGACGTGTTTCCATGTAGCCACGAGGCGAACCACCCTCTTCACAAAGGTTCTGTGCAATACGGGCAATTTTTGCAGCTTCGTCACCAATACGCTCAAGGTCAGTATTGGCTTTGCTCATGGCAATAACCATACGCAAGTCAATCGCTGCTGGATGACGACGCGCCAAAATTAGCGTCAAGCCTTCATCAATATCACGTTCATATTGATTGACTGCATTATCTTTAAATTGAACATCAATCGCTAAATTTGCGTCTGTATCAAGCAAAGAATGAATTGCATTTGCGACCTGTTGTTCGACCAAGCCACCCATGGTCATAAACTTTGTGTTTACATCTTGCAAATCTTCATTAAATTGAGAAGAAATATGATGGGTTAACACCGGATTACTTGGACTCAAGGGAAGCCTCCAACATGATGGCGCAGGAATAAAATGATTGAGCATTAAAACACAGCAATCATTAAGTTTTTATGACAAAATTAAATTTCAGATAAAAGCCTTTTATTACTGATAAGTTAACCAGCTATTAAGCTCAACCAGATCTTTTTCACCGAGCTGGCCTACCGCAGCTTTTAAACGAAGCACATTCAATAAATAGTCATATTGAGCATTAAGATAATCCTGTTTTGCAGAAAAAGCATTACGCTGGGCCAATAAAACATCAACCATACTTTTTAAGCCTTCGTTATAACTCGCTTTCGAAGCTTGCGAAACTAAAGAAGATGAATCCATTGCAGCTTTTCTTGCTTCGAGTTTGGCTTGGTCCGTATCAACCTGCATAAATGCACTTTTCACGTCGACATTGGCACGGCGGATGGCTGCATCAAGTTGAGCCTGAGCTTTACTGGCTTCTACAGTCGCTTTTTTAATTGATGTTCGAGTGCGCCCGCCATTAAATAAATTCCAGTTCATTTCTACCCCAACCTGATCAAATTTTCCGTCAGTCGAAATAAGAGTCTCTGGGGTCTGTTTGGTATAACCATAGCTCGCCACAGCATCTATTTGAGGATAAAGCGCGGCTTTTTCCACACGGCGCTGATCTTCACTATATTGTTGCTGTAAACGGGCTTGCTGAATCTTTAGATTTTTTTGCTGGGCCAAAGAAATCCAATCATTAAGTTCTGCTGGATAAGGCTTTTGAAAACTAAAGTCACTTCGTAATACAGCAAGCTTATCTTGATAAGAACCAATATATTCAGACAGCTGTTCTTGGGCTAAAAGTAATTGAACATTGGTTGAAATACGATTGGCTCTGGCATTTTGATATTGAGCATTTGCTTCACTCACATCACTACGCGCCACCAAACCTTCTTTGAGTTTGGCATTCATCATATTCAGCTGCTCAAGCAAAGCTTTTTCTTCTTGTAGGTATGCAACACTCAGTGCCTGCTGACGCAGTACATTAAAATAGGCTTCTGCTACATTTAAAACATGATCTTGTTTTTGCAGTCTTAAGGTAATTTCACTTAAGGCAACCGAAGTTTTAACTTGTTTATAACCTTCCCAAGCATCCATTCGAAACAATGGCTGACGTGCTGTTAAGGTCGCTTGCCGAGTCGTTGAGGTATTACTCACCAAAGCATCAGAAAGACCTTCTTGATCAACACCCGGAAAGTTTGAACGCTTTACAGTTTGTCGATTACGCGTAATGTTTCCAGACAGTGTAACGGTGGGTAATAACGCTCCCGTTGCCAAACCTAAATTAAGTTGATCTGCTTCAAATTGTTGTTGATTGGCTTGCCATGTCGGATCATTTTGTTTTGCGCGCTCATAAGTCTCAACCAAATCTAGAGCAAAACTCGAAGATGCAAAACTCCAAAGGCCAACAGCGACCATTAATTTTATTTTCATTGTTCAAATCAACGATAAAACTTGCCTTTAAGACTAAGAAAAATTCGAATCAAACTCAAGCCATTAAAAGTTTTAGTTTTTTTAAGCGTTCTCAGTTTTTGACAATATTAAAATACAAATAAAAATCAAAAGCATGCCTATCCAACCCAACCATGAAACATGCTCACCCACCAACACAATGGCAAAAATCGCAGCAACTAAAGGTTCAAATAAAGTTAAGGTGGTCGCTTTGCTGGCATTTACTGTTTTTAGTCCAAAACCGAAAAGTAAATAACCCAAAAACATAGGAATTAGCATCATATAACCAGCCACAAGTAAATTGGTTGAGCTTTGTAATAACCCACCACCTGTAACCAACAAAGTAGGAAGCAAAATAACTGCCCCACCACCCATAATCATGCCCATTGCAGCTTTAGAGGCAACACCTCGATCTATTAATCTTTTTGCAGCCCATGAATAAAGCGAATAAGTTGTAGCAGCGACAAGCCCAAGAAAAATACCGAAGTATTTGTTCCATTGATTTGTACCATCTAGAACCGCATGACTTTCACCCATCAACAACATTGTTACGCCAAGCACACCGCAAATAAAACTTAGAAACCAGATAGCTGACAAAGCTTTGCGATCAAAAAAACGCTCTAAAATTGCTGCGATCAGTGGAGCAGAACCAATTGAAACCACAGTGCCAATCGTAATGCCTGCATAATGCATTGAGGAATAAAAAGCCAAAGGATAAATACCAACCGCTGCTACACCTAAAAGCAGTATTAAAAGATTTTCTCTTATAAATTGTCGGTTTTCACGTATCGCTCTTGATGCGACCAAAGCTTGTAAAAGACCTCCACCGCCCATCGCTACGGCACCAATAGCGAGTGGGCCAAGTGTCGGTGCAAATGCGGCCGCAGTACCGGTTGTTCCCCACAAAACAGAGGCAACTAAAATCGCAATTGTGCCCCCATAGCTACTATTTTTAATGAGGCTAATCATGTGGGCATTCTCTATTTAAAATGTCTTCTGCCATTTGTTTTGCTAATAGAAGTTGACGACTATTTCCTTCTAAGCCTGCTCGTGCCATAGAGCCTTCTAAAAGAAAAGAAAGCTGCGTAGCCACATAGCTAATCCGCTGTGAGTCTGATATCAATTTTTTTAAATGCTCAGCAACAATAGCCTCGACTTCTTCTTTATGCTGTCTTACCGAACTTCTCCCTGCACTATTCGCCGGAAACTCAGCCGCAGCATTCAATAACCCACAACCTCGAAAGCCTTTTTCATAGGCAAATTCTGCATGGTCTTGATAGGCATCAAATACGGCCAAGATGGCTTCTTTAGCTGTTTTTATTTTTTCTAAACGCTTTTGGTAGAGATCAAGCCACTCTTGATGTCGTGCAGCAATGTAGGCATCGACAAGCTCACCTTTTGAAGAAAAATTATTATAAAGCGACATCTTAGCAACATCTGCTTTAGCCGTAACCGAGTTAATTCCAGTTGCAGTAATGCCATCGTTATAAAACAAAGTTGAAGCGGCATCGAGAATTTTCTGTCTTGCTGTTTTATCATTCATAGCTTTAACTTAAGTAGACCGACCTACCTAATAATAAAGATTTCTAACAATGATGCAATCTTTTTCCGAGTTATAATTTGAGCAATATTCACTTTGATAAAAATATAATGATGAAAAAAGTTCTAATGATGAGTATGTGCAGCGCACTACTTTTAGCTGGATGTAATAAAACATCAGAGCAAGATCAGACTGTATCTAAAGATCAAAAATCAACTGAGCAAAAGGTCACTCAAAAACAAGACAGTAGCTGCTTACAAATTATGGTAGCTATGCACACGATTAATCAAAACAGCAAAATAGAAGACTTAAATCAAATTAATGAAAAGCTTAAAACCTGTGTTCCATCTTTAAAAAATGATGAACAGCTTAAGCTGATTGATGCATCAACAGCCATGTATCAGCGTTTTATTAAACAAGACTACACTGAAAAAACAGGTAGAGCGTTTGAAGCTTTTGGCTATGCTGTTTTAGAACATAAACAACAAGACCTTAAAAAGGTCATTCAAAGTCAGAAAAAACTCTTCGGCCAACTGAGCCCACGTGATCAATATTTACTTCAACATGAAGGCCAAGCCTATATTGAACTACTCTATCAAGGCGAAGGCATGTTTACCTATCGACGTCAGCCAAACTATTTAGTTGATGTTTTTTCTAAAGCCTTACCTGCTGACCAAAAAGAGTTTTTAACTCGTATGGCGAAAGACAATCAAAATATTTTCTATAACGATGGTGCGTTGGCTATTTCTTGGAAAGAGCTCACTGAACGTGCATTATTTTGGGAAAAGTTTATTCAAAAGTATCCAAAAAGCCATTTTATTAGTGATGCAAAACTACTCTTTAACGAATATCGCTATTTTATTTTCTTTGGTCTCGATAATACGCCTGTGTCAGATGAATATGCACCGAACACATGGTTTGATAAAGATGCGCTTCAACAAATTCAATTTCTATCTACACAAAGCCAATCGAGTTTAGCGAAACCTGCTCAACTATTTCTTAAGTTTATTGCCACGCCTGTAGAGGAGCGCAATAAGCAATTTAAAATAGATTTAACTGATAAGAATGGCGATAAAAAATCAAATTATCAAATGACTCATGAACAACTCGAGCAGCTATTAAAATTAGATTCTCCATGGAACACTGAAGTCTATCGTGACTGCCATATGGATGCGGTTTGTATAGATACAAATTAACAATGCCACCCAACCTAAAACATGTTAGTCTGTAAATCGCTTGACGGAGCGCGAGTAATAACTCGCTGAGATTGTGTAAATTTCGTGTTATCGCAACACAAGTTTGAACATGAGTACCGTTGAACCTGATCAGGTTAAGACCTGCGTAGGAATCAAGCCATCTGAAAACTTAAGCCTTAAATTTATCTAGCAAAGATAAATCCGCCATCGTTTTTGGTCGTGCTTGATTCGTTGATGTTATTCATAAGGATCATGTAATGAACCAGTTAACGAATCTCTCTTCTGCTGAAATTTCAGCACAACATGAACAAGATGCAAAAGATTTAACCCGCATCTTACCCGCTTCTAAAAAAGTTTATATTGAAGGCTCTCGTCCTGATATTCAGGTTCCGATGCGAGAAATTTCTTTAACAGATACTCCAACTGGTCTGGGCGGTGAATATAATCCCCCTGTTATGGTCTATGACACTTCAGGTGTTTATACAGATCCAACTGTTCAAATTGATTTAGACAAAGGTTTACCTTCAGTTCGCCAAAACTGGATTGAAGAACGTAACGATACTGACGTACTTTCTGGTTTAACTTCAACTTTTGGTCAAGAACGTTTAAAAGACATTCGTACCGCTGACATTCGTTTTGCTCACATTCAAAACCCACGCCGCGCTAAAGCTGGCAAAAATGTCACTCAAATGCACTATGCCAAGCAAGGTATTATCACACCTGAAATGGAATATATTGCAATTCGTGAGAATCAGCGCCAACGTGAAGGTGTTGATATGCGTCAACATGCTGGACAAAATTTTGGTGCAAAAAACTTAAAAGAAATTACACCTGAATTTGTTCGTCAAGAAGTTGCTGAAGGTCGTGCGATCATTCCTGCCAATATTAACCATCCAGAACTTGAGCCAATGATTATTGGCCGTAATTTCTTGGTTAAAATTAATGCCAACATTGGTAACTCAGCACTTGGCTCTTCAATTGATGAAGAAGTTGCAAAAATGACGTGGGCAACCCGTTGGGGTGCCGATACCATTATGGATTTGTCGACAGGTAAAAATATCCATGAAACACGTGAATGGATTATTCGTAATTCACCTGTTCCAATCGGTACCGTACCTATTTATCAAGCGCTTGAAAAAGTTGATGGTGTTGCAGAAGATCTAACATGGGAAATCTTCAAAGACACACTGATTGAACAAGCTGAGCAAGGCGTTGACTACTTCACGATTCACGCAGGTGTATTGCTTCGTTATGTGCCACTTACAGCAAACCGTTTAACAGGTATTGTGTCTCGTGGTGGTTCAATCATGGCGCAGTGGTGTCTAGCGCATCATGAAGAAAACTTCTTATACACTCATTTCGATGAAATCTGTGAAATCATGAAAGCTTATGACGTTTCATTTAGCTTAGGTGATGGCTTACGTCCGGGTTGTATTCAAGATGCGAATGACGAAGCACAGTTCAGCGAACTTAAAACCCTAGGTGAGCTGACTCATCGTGCATGGGAACATGATGTTCAAGTCATGATTGAAGGCCCTGGTCATGTACCAATGCACATGATCAAAGAAAACATGGACCTTCAGCTAGAAGTGTGTAAAGAAGCACCATTCTATACGCTTGGGCCTTTAACGACTGATATCGCTCCGGGTTATGACCACATTACATCTGCAATTGGTGCAGCCATGATTGGTTGGTACGGCACAGCGATGCTTTGTTATGTGACACCAAAAGAACACTTAGGTTTACCAAACAAAAAAGATGTTAAAGACGGAATTATTACCTACAAGCTTGCGGCACATGCTGCTGACCTTGCTAAAGGACATCCGGGTGCTCAAGTTCGCGATAATGCCTTGTCAAAAGCACGTTTTGAATTCCGTTGGGATGATCAGTTCAACTTAAGTCTAGACCCTGACACAGCACGTAGCATGCATGATGAAACCTTACCCAAAGAGGCTCATAAATCCGCTCACTTCTGTTCAATGTGTGGACCAAAATTCTGTTCAATGAAAATCACCCAAAATGTTCGTGACTATGCCAACAACCTCACTAATAGCAATTCAGAGGTTGAAGAAGGCCTCAAAGCGATGAAAGAGGTTTATCAAGAGCAAGGTCAAAAACTGTATCACAAAGTGTAAATATTCAAAAAAAACACTTGCCTAGCCATGATTCTCGGTTAGGATGAAATAAATAGATTTCGTCCTGATCGAATCATGAGTATTGTTGAACGTCCAAGTTATACATCTAAAGATGTCGAAGTAACATCACGTGAATCTCTATTCCGTGGTTTTATTCAAGTTGAAAAAGTCAGCCTTCGACATCGTCTATTTAATCAAACTGAATATACTCATGTATTACAACGTGAACTCATTCATCGGCCTGAAGCGGCTGGCGTTCTACTCTACAACGATCAAAGACAACAGTTTGCGCTGATTGAACAATTTCGTGTAGGTGCAATTAATGATCCCGATTCGCCGTGGCAATTGGAAGTAATTGCTGGTGTATTAGATGGAGATGAAACGCCGGAGAGCTGTATTCGCCGTGAAACACTTGAAGAGTCAGGATGCACAGTTAATTATTTACATCATCTATTTAGCTTTTATCCATCTGCTGGGGCGTGTTCAGAACTATTTCACTTATATGCTGCTGAAACAAACTTACCATCAAAAGGCGGGGTTTTTGGCATGCCTGATGAAGGTGAAAATATTCTTTTACACCTGTTTGACTACAGCGAAATATCAACATTATTGAGTCAAGGACGTTTGAGAAATGCCCCTGTCATTATGGCGTTACAATGGCTATCTCAACACATCACAACGATAATAAAATCCGACGAGGTAGGACGGTGACTTTTCAAGTCTCAACACTTTCACAAAAAGACCATGTCATTATACAAATTACCGATACCCACTTATTGGAGTATCCACACTTAGAATTTGTGGGGATGAATCCTGAAGAAAGTTTTCATGCCATTATTCAACAGATCCTGAAAAAACATCCTGAAGCTGATGCCATCATCCACACTGGAGATTTGGCTCAAGCACCAACGCCCATTACCTACAAACGTTATATTCAATATATGCAAACGTTAGGTCTGCCATTTTTCCAGACACTGGGCAATCATGATAACGTTGATCATTTTCCATTACATAAAGAAAATCATCAGGAACCTGTGGTCATTTGTTTAGGAAACTGGCGCGTTATTTTATTAAATAGTGCAGTAAAAGGTCAGATTAATGGGCACCTGTCGCCAGAACAACTACAAAATTTAGCGGCACTACTCGAAGAATTTTCAGATAACCCTGTTTTATTGGCTTGTCATCATCATCCTTTTGCAATGAAATCTAAATGGATTGATCATCACAAGTTACAAAACTCTAATGCTTTGCTTATCACATTAGCTCCATTTAAAAATGTAAAAGCTTTAATCTGCGGGCACGTTCACCAAGACTCACTAAACACTTGGCAAGGGATCGAATTTTTCTCAACCCCCTCAACAAGCGTTCAGTTTAAACCGTTTAGTAATGAGTTTGCCCTAGACCAAAATGCTCCCGGCTACCGTTACATTCGTCTAAAAAACGATGGTAGTTTTGAAACAGAAGTCTTCCGTCTTGAAAATTTTCAGGGCCTTATAAATACCAATATTTCAGGCTATTAGCTCTATTTTATATATGCTTATATGCAATTATGACTAGGGTAAACACGTTTTGAAAATATTTACGGGACGGAATGACTATCATCTTGCAGGAAAAATCTATATGATGACGACCCGATGGGAAAATCCCATCGATGGTTTTCTATAAAAACACTTGCATATCACCATATTTTTTGCGTATAGATAATACGTGTATGATGAGGAATGCCCTATTATGGCGAATGACAACCACAACCAAGTTTTGGATGAACATACAGAAGTTGTAGTGGAAGGTGACAAAGCTTCTGCAAAACGTGCACGTAAAGTGAAACCTAAAACTTCTGACATAGGCACAACTGCAAGTTTATTTGGTATTGCACCTTATCAACCTAAGAAAAATGAAGAGTACATGTCTGAAGGACAGCTCGAGCATTTCCGACAAATTCTGCAAGCATGGAAAGCTGAATTAATGTCTGAAGTTGATCGTACGTTGAATACGATGCAAGACGAATCAACTGCATTGCCAGATGTAAATGACCGTGCCACCCAAGAAGAAGAGTTTGCAATTGAATTGCGTACACGTGACCGTGAACGTAAGTTAATTCGTAAAATCGAACAATCTATGGAAGCAATTAAAAACGAAGACTACGGTTTCTGTGAAACATGTGGTATCGAAATCGGTTTACGTCGTTTAGAAGCACGTCCAACTGCAACGTTATGTATTGACTGCAAAACTTTGGCAGAAATTAAAGAGAAGCAAAATAACGGTTAATATGACCGCTGTAGCTACTCAAGAAAAGCCTAGCTTTTCATACTCAGGTCGGTTTGCGCCCTCGCCAACCGGCCCTTTGCATTTTGGATCACTCATTACCGCTGTCGCCAGTTATTGTGATGCTAAAGCTCACCAAGGCAAATGGCTGGTTCGTATCGAAGACACAGATATCCCTCGTATTTATCCGGGCAGTGAAGAGCATATCCTCACCTCACTGGAAGCCTTCCAGTTCGAACCCGATGCAGAAATCATCTTTCAAAAAAACCGTTTAGACATTTACGAGAGTGTATTAGATCAACTTAAAAAAGAGGGTCTAATCTATGCTTGTCAATGTACACGCAAAATGCTGGGTTCAAATGCAATCTATGTAGGCACATGCCGCAATCTCAATCTTGATTTTAAAGACCAAGCAATTCGTGTAAAAGTTAAAGATCAACAGATCTGTTTTGATGACCGACTGCAAGGACTTCATTGTTCTAATCTACAACATGACCTTGGAGACTTTGTTCTTAAACGTCGTGATGGGATTATTAACTATCAACTTGCTGTCGTCGTGGATGATTATCTGCAAGGCATTACCCATGTCGTTCGAGGCTCAGACCTATTAGATAACACCGAACGTCAGATCTGGCTTGGCGAGCTTTTAGGGTACCCTAAACTGAGCTATATGCACCTCCCTCTCGCCATGAATGATCAGGGGCAAAAGCTCTCTAAGCAAAACCTTGCTCAAGCACTCGATTTATCTAAAGCGCCTGAATTGCTACAACAAGCCATACAAGCACTGGGACAACCTAACGTTGATTTAGACAGCCCCGAAGTGATGCTCAAGCAGGCAGTAGCACAGTGGAATATAGATTTAATTCCACATGGACAAGAGCTCAGCGGAAGATATCTATAAATAAAAAAACCCGATATCAAATCGGGTTTTCTCATGCCTAAAAGTTCAACTAGAAGTTTGATTCTTCCCTTTCTGGGTTCACTTCTTGGGTTGAAGCATCGATCTTTAAGATCAAGCTAATCATCGCAGCACACATCATTAAAGATGTACCACCATAACTAATAAATGGCAGCGTCAAACCTTTAGTCGGCATCAAACCCATATTCATGCCCGCATTTACCAAAATCTGGAGTAAGAAAATAATACTGATACCGTAAGCCAAATAGCCTGCGCGAAGGTAATGATGTTTCAATGCACGATGACCAATTTTGATACAGCATGCCAACATCAAGAAAGACAAACCAATGACAATCGAAATACCAAAGAAACCAAACTCTTCACCTAACACCGCCAACATAAAGTCAGTATGCGCTTCAGGTAAATAAGATAACTTTTGGACACTATGTCCTAAGCCTGTACCAAACCACTCACCACGGCCAAAGGCCATTAATGCATTTGATAACTGATACCCCACCCCTAATGGATCTGCCCATGGGTCAGTAAACGAAATCAAACGCTGGAAACGATATGGTTCAAACAAAATCAAAAATACGATACCGGTTACAATCGCACCTAACATAATTAAGAACTGTGTCGGCGGTGCACCAGCTAAAAAGAATACCCCGACCATCATCAATACAATTACGATCGTAGCACCCAAGTCAGGCTCAGCAATAATCAAACCAACCGTAATTGCCATAACCCCACTTAAACGTAATAAGCCTTTCCAATGAGTACGAACCTCTTTGGCACGGCGCACAACGTAGTCTGCGGTAAAGATTGCCATCATGACTTTGGCAACCTCGGTTGGCTGTAAGGTAAAGCCACCGATCTTAATCCAACGTGTAGAACCGTTCACTTCTGAACCTACCACCAAAGCAGCAAGTAGCAGAACCATGGTCAACAGCCACAGCGGGAAAGTATTTTTAAACCACGTATTGAGTGATATCCGATAGGTCAAATATGCCACCACAGCCGCAGCGACAATCGAAATACCATGACGAATCACATAGTGAAACGGGTTTTCATGCATATATTCAGCATAGGGCATCGAAGCAGACGCCACCATCACGGAACCGATACACAACAATGCAACGACACAGAAAATCAGGACATTACGTGGCGTCACTTCCGCTGGCCATTTAGGCAATATCCGTTCATACCAATGATTGATTTTCTGGATTGTGGTCTGAGCTAAGCCTGCCATACTACATTCCTAATCATGTTTTCTTTAAACCAACGAATTGACGCAGGCAACAAACTGCTGACCACGATCATTATAACTTTTAAACATATCAAAACTTGCACAGGCTGGTGATAACAACACCACATCTTCAGCTTGTGTTTCACGTTGACACAGCTCTACAGCTTCTTTGAGTGTTGCTGCATGCAAAATTTTGGTTGCACCCTGAATTGCTTGTTCAATAACTGCAGCATCTTCACCAATCAATACCACAACTTTGGCATATTTTTCGATAGAAGAACGTAATGGAGCAAAATCTTGACCTTTACCCTGCCCACCTAAAATCAAGGCAACCTTACCTTTTTTAACCTCAATTGCAGCACCTAAACCGTCAATTGCTGCAAGTGTAGCACCAACGTTAGTCCCTTTAGAGTCATTATAATAACGTACATCATGTACAGTTCTCACATACTCACAGCGGTGCTCTAATCCTTTAAATTGTTTTAACGTTTCAAGCATAGATTCCATAGGCAAACCAATTGCTTCACCTAATGCCAAACAAGCTAAAGCATTGGCTACGTTGTGCATGCCTTGAATATATAAATCTGAGCTTTTAATTAAACGCTGCAAACCACGTGCAAGCCAAAGCGTGCCATCACCCTCTCTTAAAACACCATATTGATTTAAGTCTGGTGCATTTAGGCCAAAGCTTTGCATTGGTGTGGTATCTGGAACAAGAGGGCGACTTAAAGCATCATCACGGTTAAATATAACTTTTTTAACGCCTTGAAAAATACGGTGTTTTGCTTGGTGATAACCCCACATATCGCCATGACGATCTAGATGATCTTCACTCATGTTAAGAACCACAGCAACCTCAGCATTTAAATGTGAGGTGGTTTCCAACTGAAAACTTGATAACTCAAGTACAAGCAACTCTGGTTGGTCCTTTAGTAAGTCTAGAGCTGGGCGTCCTAGGTTACCACCCACAGCAACTTTTTTACCCGCATCTTTAGCCATTAAACCAATTAAAGTCGTTACTGTACTTTTGGCATTAGAACCTGTAATAGCCACAATAGGCACTTCGGTCGCACGGCGTAATAGTTGAATGTCGCCTACTACTGAAATCCCTTGAGCAATAGCTGCCTGAATTTCTGGTAATTGCGGTGCAAGGCCTGGGCTTAAAATAATTTCTTCTGCTTGTAATAATAATTCTTGGTCAAGTTGACCAAAACTGGTTTTAACGCCAGCTGGAATCTGGTCATGACCAGGAGGGGTTGGACGAGAGTCCGTTACTGCAACTTGGTAGCCTTGTTCATGCAGGAAATTAACAGCAGATACACCTGATATTCCTAAGCCTGCGACAACTTTTAATCCACCACGTTGTATTAACATTTTTGCCCCACAATTTATCAATCGACAGAATGGCAAAAATGTTAGCACTTTGCTGTTTTGAATGCTTTTTCAGTTTGAACTTTATTCATCTTTTTTTGTGTCAGTGCGTAAAAAAGCCATCAATATGATGGCTTTTTAAACGAAACAGGAAATACTAAATTTATTGCCATTTAATCGGCTTGATTTCTTGAACTGTATTCGTAGGTTTATCTTCGCTTGAACAACCACAGCCACCAGCACAGCCAAAGGTCATTTTTGGTTTAAGCCATTTTGCCAAGGTTGTCCAACCCTGCTTTTCACAAAATACAGAGAGTGAAGAAAAGACTGAATTTGCTGTTTTTGGAAATACTTTCTTAAAAACAACAACCGCACTCCAACTCACTACAACCGCAATAATCAGATATTGAATCATATACAACCTCCTTTCTTGCCTTAACCCCAATAGTGGGAAGCAATTTGATAGGTAACAAACGATGCCAAATAAGCCAAACCGAATAGATATGCAGTCATGGCAGCAACATGTTTCCATGAACCTGTTTCACGTCGCACTGTTGCCAACGTAGCCAAACAATGTGGGGCATAAATGAACCACACTAAAAGCGATAATCCTGTTGCCAAAGACCAACCTGTGCCATCTGCACTAATCAGATGTGACAAACCTTGAGCTACAGCATCGTCACTCGTTGCAGACAAGGCATAAACTGTACCTAATGCTGCAACCACAACTTCACGTGCGGCCATAGCTGGAATCAAAGCAATACAGATTTGCCAGTTAAAACCAATTGGAGCAAATAAAGGTTGGATAAGGTGTCCGAGCATACCGGCAAAACTATAATCTATAGCTGGTAATGTCGCCCCTTCTGGTGGTTGTGGGAAAGTACACAAAAACCATAGCAAAATAGAGAGGGCAAAAATGATTCCGCCGACGCGTTTCAAGAAGATCTTTGCACGGTCCAGTAAACCGATTCCCACACTTTTTAAATCAGGGAAACGATAACTCGGCAGCTCTAGCAATAAGGCATGTTGAGACTTATCTTTTTGGAAGAATTTCATTAAAAATGAAACACAAAGCGCACTCACAATACCAGCCATATATAGACCGAATAGCACCAGACCTTGTAGGTTGAAAATACCCCAGACCATTTTCTCTGGAATAAATGCAGCAATCAGCAAGGCATATACAGGTAAACGTGCCGAACAAGTCATTAATGGCGCAACCATAATGGTTGTAAAGCGATCACGAGGGTCACTAATACTACGCGTTGCCATAATACCCGGTACTGCACAGGCAAAGCTTGAAAGTAAAGGAATGAAAGCTCGTCCACTTAAACCAGCTTGAAACATTAATTTATCAAGTAAAAATGCTGCACGCGGTAAATAGCCAGATTCTTCTAATACTAAAATGAAGAAGAACAAGATCAGAATTTGTGGCAAGAACACCACTACGCCACCAGCACCTGCGATAATTCCGTCAACAACCAAACTATGTAGTAGGGGCTGTGTAATCACGCTTCCGATTACTTTCCCCAACCAGCCGAAGAAACCTTCAATGCCATCCATGAATGGAGCTGCCCATGCAAAAACTGCTTGGAACACAATAAACATCATGAGCGCAAGGCTAAGCAGGCCTAAAACTGGATGCAAGAAAATTCGATCTAGAAAATCAGTACGCTTATCACCCTGCTCAACATAATGAACAACATCTTTAAAAATCATATCGATTTTTTGATGATGAGTCCCAGTTAAACCACTCAATTCAGTTTGTGGCACACTGTATTTTTCTTGATCAAGGGCATGTAATAAATTTTCAATACCCGCATTACGAACAGCAACTGTTTCAACAACGGGCACACCCAAACGTTGAGATAACTTTTGAGTATTAATTTGGATGCCACGACGACGCGCTTCATCCATCATATTGAGTACAAGTAAAATCGGACGGCCTAGCCCGATCATTTCAAGCACCAGTCCTAAATGCAATTTTAAGTTAGTGGCATCAACCACACACAAAAATGCATCTTGCTGCCCTTCTTCTGCAATCTTACCCAAACAAACGTCACGGGTAATAACTTCATCAGGACTAGTTGCATTTAGACTATATGTACCCGGTAAATCGAGTACACGCACTGCTCGACCTGACGGTAACTGAAAATGACCTACTTTACGCTCAACAGTTACGCCCGCATAGTTTGCAACTTTTTGTCGAGTTCCAGTTAAATGGTTGAAAAGAGAGGTTTTACCACAGTTCGGGTTTCCCACAAGGGCAATACGTAACGCATCACTCATGCGGGTACTCCTTCTTCTACTAAAATTTCAATTTTTTCCGCTTCTGCTTTACGTAAAGCGAAACGAGTAAAGCCAATTTGGATCAAGATCGGATCACCACCAAAAATACCCTTGGTAATCACTTCCACTCGTGTGCCTGGTACAAAGCCCAGACTTTCCAAACGAATTGCGACCAAATCTTGCTGCTCGGACTCTACTTCTATCCGATTCACTTTGGTGATGGTCGCCGCTTGCTTCACTTTTAAAGCTGATAAACGCACCGCATCCGATCCTAAACCTTTTTTTCTAGTATACATATAAATGAGAATAATTACCAAATAAGGTTAAATTTCACTTCTTATTCAGTTTAATCGACAAACCTTAAAGTTTCTTTTAAAGTACAGTGGTTTAGAGGATCTAATGTATGTTGAATAAAAAACCGCGTATTCCAAGCCCAGTTCAAATTCCTGAACATTTAAGCTTTTTACAAGGTTTTCGCGACTACTTAGTTGCACAGACAGTGAGTCCACATACACGAAATGCTTATTTATCTGACCTCATTCAATGCAGTGAACTTCATAAAAAAACAGCTCTTCCACAGTGGACAAGTGATGATATCGCTGATGTTCTAATTGAACTGACAAAAGCAGGAAAAAGCCCCCGCTCGATTGCTCGCTGCTTATCTGCTCTACGCCAGTTTTACAAATTTTTACGTGAACAGAAATTACGAAGCGATAATCCTGTAGCAACTCACCATTCTCCAAAAATTGGACGAGCCTTACCCAAAGATCTATCTGAAGAAGATGTTGAAACACTGATTCAAGCACCCGATATCAATACAGCACTTGGCTTACGTGATCGAGCAATGTTTGAAGTACTTTACGCCTGTGGTTTACGTGTTTCAGAACTACTTAACTTGCGATTAGAGCTCATTAATTTAAAGCAAGGCTACTTACGTGTTACAGGTAAAGGCAATAAAGAACGTTTAGTTCCATTAGGACAATTCGCTTGTGAATGGGTAGAACGCTATTTGCATAATGCTCGGCCTCAGCTCTATAAAAGCTCAACTGACTATCTCTTTTTAACTCAACATGGCGGAATTATGAGCCGTCAGAACTTTTGGTATGCTATTAAACGCTACGCGCTTCAAGCCAATATTCAAGCTGAACTCTCACCTCACACCTTACGTCACGCCTTTGCGACACACTTGCTCAATCACGGCGCTGACTTACGTGTAGTGCAAATGTTACTGGGTCATAGCGATTTATCTACAACACAAATCTATACGCATGTTGCACAAGTACGAATGCAACAATTACATGAAAAACATCACCCTAGAGGATGATAAAGCTTTAAAGCTCTAGGCAAGTATTTCATATCAATCGTTTGATTTCGTTCACAAAGGTTAAGAAAGTTTTAACAATACACATTAGATTTTTTGTTATGCTTAGCAGCTTCTGACTATAAATACTGATGAAATAAGGGTTATCTATGTCTTTTACCCGCTCTCAAATTTTTCTTGCCTGCACTCTGGCATCTAGCCTTTTGTTCAGTGCTTGTTCTAAAGAAAACAAACCACAAAAAGAAGATGCGCTCACAGCGACTGCACCTGCTACTGGGGAAGCTTCAACCATTATCGAACGTAATGATAAGCAGCGTTTGATCGAAACTTTGCAGAAACAATTTAAGAATGCAAATATCAACGCCAAAATTTTAGATATTAAGCCGACAGAAGTTCCTAATTTGTATTGGGTAAATCTTGAAGGAATGACATCAATTTATACAACCAGTGATGGAAAATATTTAATTCAGGGTGATGTAATCCGATTAGGAGGCAAAGAGCTTCATAATATTGGAGATAATCTTCAAGCTTCGGAAAATAAAAAGCATCTTGCTGCGTTAAAAAATGAAGATTTGATTGTTTACCCAGCGAAAGGCGGTAAAGCTAAACATGTGATTTATGTGTTTACCGATGCAAGCTGTCCTTATTGCCATAAACTACATGAGCACATACCTGAAATTAATGAAAAGGGTATTGAAGTACGCTATATCGCTTGGCCACGTGGCGAGCAATTTATGCCGACCATGGAAGCTGTATGGTGTAGTGCAGATCGTAAAGCTGCCTTTAGCCAAGCTGTACAAGGTGTCAATATTCCGCCTGCTCAATGTAAAAACCCTGTTCGTGAACAATATCAACTTGGCTTAAACATGGGTGTAAATGGTACACCTGCTATTTATAGTGTTGATGGCGAGTACTTAGGTGGATATCTAACACCAGATGAATTAATTAAACGTCTGGATAAATAATCTACTTAAAGTTGATGAATGATTAATCATCTATCTCTTACAAAAAGCGCTGCTCTCATTGCAGCGCTTTGTTTTTTCAATAAATAATGCTTTAACTACCTGTGTTTAAAGACTGATCTACTCTTCTTTTCCAAACATCGCACTCTAATTCATTGAACAGGCACTAAAAGCGCTAGAGTCTGGCGTTTTTTTTAGCTATGATCTAGCTTCAACTAAATGATTAAATGATGAATGGAGTGTGACGTGAAACCAGTTCGCCTGGCAATACTCGGTCTAGGAACCGTAGGTGGAGGAGCCCTTAAACTACTACAAGAAAATGCCGCTGAAATTAAACGTCGCACCGGTCGAGAAATTCAAATTACCCACGTTGGAACACGCCGCCCTCGTCCAGATCTTGAATTGGAAGGGATTAAACAAAGCGCCGATTTACTTGACATCGTTCGTCAACCAGACGTTGATGTAGTTGTAGAAGTTATGGGTGGGATCCACCCTGCTTACGAAGTTATCATGGAAGCGATCAAACACGGCAAACAAGTCGTGACTGCAAATAAAGCGTTACTCGCTGAACATGGCAATGAATTATTTAAAGCAGCAGAAGACAATGCTGTGCAAATTGCTTATGAAGCAGCAGTTGCTGGCGGTATTCCAATTATTAAAGTCATCCGCGAAGGCCTTGCTGCAAACCATATTGAATGGTTGGCAGGCATCATTAATGGTACAGGTAACTTTATTCTCACTGAAATGCGTGAGAAAGGCCGTGCATTTGATGATGTATTAAAAGAAGCTCAAGAACTCGGTTATGCAGAAGCAGACCCAACTTTTGACGTTGAAGGTATTGATGCTGCGCACAAGCTTACAATTTTAGCGTCTTGTGCGTTTGGTATTCCTCTTCAGTTTGATAAGGTCTATACCGAAGGTATTAGTAAAATCACTGCACAAGATGTGAAATATGCAGAAGAACTTGGTTTCCGCATTAAACACCTAGGAATTGCACGTCGCGCTGAAAAGGGTATTGAACTACGTGTTCACCCAACGCTCATTCCAGATGAACAGCTTATTGCGAATGTAAACGGCGTTAAAAATGCTGTTTTAGTTCAAGCGCATGCTGTAGGCCCAACGCTCTATTACGGTGCTGGTGCGGGTGCTGGTCCAACAGCTTCTGCTGTTGTTGCCGATGTAATTGATATTGTTCGTGACATCTCTTATACCGAAGACGGTGCAGGAACAATTCCTCAGTTGGCTTTTGAAGCATTAACAAATGTGCCAATTTTAAGCCGTGAAGAAATGACCACTGGTTATTACATCCGCTTAAATGCAGAAGATCAAACTGGCGTACTTGCAGATGTTACTACCATCTTAAGCCGCGCTGGAATTAGTATTGATGCCATCATGCAACAATCCCGTTTAAAAGACCTTATTCCAATCGTGATTCTGACCGATCCAATCGTTGAATCTAAAATGGATGAGGCTCTTGCACAAATCCAAGCATTACCTGCTATTCGTGGCGAAATCGTAAGAATTCGTTTAGAATCGCTCGATAGTTAATCAGGTTGAGGGAAAGATTCCCTCTCCCGCTTCACCTCTAATTGGAACACCATCATGTCTAATGCCAATCGTTATACTGGTCTTGTAGATCGTTATCGTGACCGTTTGCCAGTTTCGGCAACTACTCGTGCTATCTCTTTGGGTGAAGGCAACACCCCACTCATTAAACTTGAGAATATTCCACGTATTATTGGCAAAGATGTTGAAATTTATGTGAAATATGAGGGCTTAAACCCAACTGGTTCATTTAAAGACCGTGGTATGACCATGGCTGTAACCAAAGCGGTTGAAGAAGGCTCTAAAGCGATTATCTGTGCATCTACGGGTAACACTTCTGCTGCTGCTGCTGCTTATGCTGCACGCGCAGGTATCAAAGCATTTGTTTTGATTCCAGAAGGCAAAATTGCAATGGGTAAAATGGCGCAAGCGATGATGTATGGTGCAATCACTATGCAAATTCGTGGTAACTTCGATGATGGTATGCGTCTTGTAAAAGAAGTTGCTGATCAAGCACCTGTAACAATTGTAAACTCAATCAACCCTTACCGTTTGCAAGGTCAAAAAACCATTGCTTATGAAATCGTTGAAGCTTTAGGCCGCGCACCTGATTATCACTGCTTACCTGTTGGTAATGCAGGTAACATCACTGCTCACTGGATGGGTTATACCGAAGCTGTAGCAAACCAACCTGCTGATCAGTTTGAACAAGTGATTTATGATGCAGCTACTGATCAATTCACTGGTCCAAAACCTGAAGGTTTACCAACAATGGTTGGTTACCAAGCTTCTGGCGCAGCTCCATTCTTACGTGGTGCTCCAGTTGAAAACCCAGAAACAGTTGCAACTGCAATTCGTATTGGTAATCCACAAAGCTGGAACCATGCAAAAGCTGTAGTACGTGACTCTAAAGGCTGGTTCGATGAACTTCAAGACAGCGAAATTTTAGAAGCTCAACGCTTACTTTCTATGTATGAAGGTGTATTTGTTGAGCCAGCATCTGCTGCTTCTATTGGCGGTGCGATTCGCGATATTAAAGCAGGTAAGATTGCTGAAGGTTCTGTAATTGTATGTACAGTAACTGGTAACGGCTTGAAAGATCCTGACACTGCAATCAAACAATGTGCTGATGCAGTGATGTTGTCAATTGATGCGACAATGAGCCAAGTAAAAGATTCGATTTTATCTAATATGTAAAATCTGAGTTTTCAAAAAACGGCTGTTCAACACAGCCGTTTTTTTATGTCTTTTTTATAGCCATAAAAAAACGCTTCTTGATAGAAGCGTTTTTAGAATATTTAAATTAAATACGTTTCGGTAAATTACTTAACCAACCTAATAGGTTAGTTGCATCGTTATTACGTGCCTGCGTACTTGGCTCGCCAAGTAATACAATCACTGCTGGACGCGAGTTTACAGTCGTATGCATGACAACACAGCGACCTGCTTCATTAATATAACCTGTTTTAGACAAGTTAATATTCCAACCACCATTACGTACTAAAGCGTTGGTATTATTAGATTTCAACACACGATAACCCAAGTTAAAGTCATAGGTCGGTGTAGTTGAGAATTGGCGAATCAAACCATATTGAGAAGCTGTACTCGCTAAAATCCCTAAGTCACGCGCAGAAGATACATTGCGTGGATCTAAACCAGTTGACTCATAATAATGGGTTGCATTCATACCTAAAGCACGTGCTTTAGCGTTCATCGCCGCTACGAATGCAGGACGACCACCCGGATAAGTACGCGCTAAAGCTGCCGCTGCGGGATTTTCAGACTTCATCAAAGCAAACAACAATACTTCTGCACGGTTCATTTTGTCGCCAACACGAAGTGTTGAACTTGAATTTTTACCGTTTGCCCCAGCAAAATCAATTTGCTCAAGCATAATTTCTTCTGACATGTTCAAACGAGCATCTGCCGTTACCACTGCTGTCATCAACTTGGTAATAGACGCAATTGGCACAGAAGCATTGGTGTTTTTACTAAACAGCACTTCACCCGTTTGCGCATCCATCACTAACGCAGCTCGAGCACTTACGCTCGGCTGAGCATTGTAACCACTCGTATCACGAATTGGAGCAAGCTTAGGAGCAGATGCTATAACTTTAGGTGCATTACTACCACGTAAAGTTGTAGTTACAGATGTTGATCCTTGAATAGTCGGCTCATCATCTTCATCATTCAACAGTTGACTAACGTCAGCTGAAGACCAATTTAAATTTGCAGTGCCAGTACTCCCTGAGGACGGGTTATTGACGAGTTCTGCAAAGCTTGTTGAACTCAAACTAAGCAAAATAGACATGCTTAGCACATGTATTAAAGACTTTTTAGAATTTTTCACGGCACAATACTCGACTCAGGGTGATACACATTTGCGCTTACTATAATTATGCCTTACATTTGAGGTATAAGGTATAACGCTTTTACCGACACAATTGTGCACAACTATTCGCTCACTATATAAGAATAGGATTGCTAATTTTGTCATTCCATTGCAAGCTAATTTTGCTTTATGTAACAAAAAACTTGTTTTTTGAAAGAAAGGAGGTCTTCTTGATTACAGTTTTAGTTGTGGATGACCATGAACTTGTACGTACAGGCATTTGCCGTATGTTAGAAGATCATGCCGATGTAGAGGTCATTGGACAAGCCGAATCGGGTGAAGAAGCAATTGCTATTGTTCGTCAGAAACATCCTCAAGTTGTGTTGCTTGATGTCAACATGCCAGGCATCGGGGGCGTAGAAACGACACGTCGTTTACTACAAACCGCACCAGACACAAAAGTTATTGCTGTAAGTGGTTTATCAGAAGAACCATACCCTTCTCTTCTGCTTAAAGCAGGAGCTAAAGGCTATATCACTAAAGGTGCTCCAATTACAGAAATGGTTCGGGCAATCAACAAAGTCATGCAAGGCGGCAAATACTTCAGTGCCGATATTGCTGAGCAGTTGGCGAGTTCCTATCTATCTGACACGCAGCAATCACCTTTTGACGCTTTATCTGAACGAGAAATGCAAGTTGCAATGATGGTTGTAAATTGTATTAGCGCTCAAGAAATTGCGGACAAACTTTTTGTAAGTGTCAAAACAGTAAATACTTACCGCTACCGTATTTTTGAAAAACTCGCCATCGATAGTGACGTTAAACTAACTCATCTTGCGATCCGGTATGGTCTGATCAAACCATAATCAAACTTATATGCAATTTCCCTTAAACTCATCGTTGTCCAATACGATTTTTCGTTTGGGCACGTGGTATGGTTTATATCGTCTTATTATTGCGGTTAGCCTCAATATTATTTTGGTTTTAACCGATGCTCAAATCGACAATAGTCTACAACAACCCACATTATATTCTTACACACTGCTTGGCTATTCCATATTAAGCCTTCTTCAGCTTTTGTGTTTTAAGTTTGTTGCAACTCAGGCAACAAAGCAGCTTATTTTATTTTTTGTAGTTGATGTTATCTGCCTGAGTTTACTTACATTTTCTGTAGGTGAACCAAATCTACAACTCAGCTTGCTGTATGTTATTGCTATATTTACCTCGGCAATTTTACTCAGCGCAAGAATGTCTTTACTCATTACATTACTTGCGGTCATTGCCGTTATTTACCAACGCTTTGTCGGTAGTTTATTTGACTACAATAATCTAAATACAATTGGCAATAGTGCCTTATTAGCCTTCTTATTTTTTGTGGTGCATGGCATTGGGCAAATTGCGGTACAGCGCTTTAAACTACTTGAAGCACTGACTTTCCACCAATCCATAGAACTCTATCAACTACAAAATATTAACCGCTATATTTTGGAACAAATTGAAGAAGGCTATTTGGTTCTAGATGAAAACTATGACATTGTTTTAAGTAATCCGGCTGCCTGCTCTCTGTTAGGGATTCCTCCTCAATTTGCTAGTGAAAAATATCCTTTAGCGAAATGGCACCCCGATTTATTTGAAATTCTTAAGTTTGATAACCTGCAAGAAGGCGATCGATTTATTTTTGAGTCTCGGCTGTCGGCGTATTCTATTAATATTAAAGTGCAACATCTTGTGGTGCCGCAACAAGCATTGACACTACTCATCTTACAAGATGCACAGCAAATTAATCAGCAAGCTCAACAACTCAAACTTGCTGCTTTAGGGCAACTTTCAGCCAGCATTGCACATGAAATCCGTAATCCCCTAGCAGCCATTGTTCAGGCAAATGAATTACTTAAAGATAGTGATTTAGAACAGCAAAATACTTTACGTCGTATGATTGGTAAGCAAACAAAGCGCATCGATAGTATTGTTCAAGACACATTAGGACTGGCCAGCAGCGAAAGAACTTACCCAATCCAGATTGAATTAAACAATTTCATAAAGACGTTATTAGACGAAGATCTTTTAGATGTTAAACATTCTATACAGCTTAAAATTTCCGATTCATCCTTAAAATTATTATTTGACGAGAAACAACTTAGGCAGGTGCTCATTAACCTTGTCAGAAATGCTTTACGACATAATGCACCCGATTCACCCCATGTTCTGATCAACATTCATTCACAGACAAATAAAATTTATATTGATGTGATCGATTACGGCGAAGGGGTTTCAAAACGTGATATATCTCAATTATTTAAACCATTTTTTAGTACCGAAATTAATGGAACTGGTTTAGGATTATATTTGTCTCATAGTTTTTGTGAGGCAAACCATGCAAAGCTCACTTATGTAGAGCAAAAACAAGGGGCATGCTTCCGAATGGAATGCCCAATAATATATTGATTTTTTTATTAGGTTTTTGGGGAAATGGCAGAACAGCAACCACTGGTTTTGCTTGTAGACGATGAAGAAGATTTGTGCCTTTTAATGCAAATGACTCTTGCACGAATGGGGATTAAAACACATCTTGCTTATCGGGTTGAACAGGCCAAACAACTCTTTACTCAGTTTCATTACGATGCATGTTTAACCGATTTAAACCTACCCGATGGTAGCGGTTTAGAATTGGTTAAACACGTTTCTCAAACTTACCCACACACACCAATTGCAGTTTTAACTGCATACGGCAATATGGATATTGCAATTGCAGCGTTAAAAGCAGGAGCTTTTGACTTTGTAAGTAAACCTATTAACCAAATTCATTTAGATCAGTTATTAAAAAAAGCGCTTAACCAGCCAAAACCAGAACATGAGTTTGGTGAAACAACTTTGGAAAATGACCTATTAATTGGTCGTTCTCCCCCAATACAAAACTTACGGACAGCTATTAAAAAAATAGCCCGCTCTCAAGCTCCTGTGTTTGTTACAGGCGAATCTGGTACAGGTAAAGAGGTTGTTGCTAATCTTATTCACCGCTTGAGTAATCGCAGCGAAGGCCCGTTTATTGCGATTAACTGTGGAGCCATCCCAACCGAGCTCATGGAAAGTGAACTTTTTGGACATAAAAAAGGAAGTTTTACTGGAGCGACCCAAGACAAACAAGGCCTTATTTTGTCTGCTCATGGCGGCAGTTTATTTTTAGATGAAATTGCCGAATTGCCATTAAGTATGCAGGTTAAATTGCTTCGGGCAGTGCAAGAGAAAAAAATTCGCCCAGTAGGTTCAGATCAGGAAATTGATGTTGATTTTCGAGTAATCAGTGCCAGCCACCAAGATTTAGATTTGTTAGTCCGACAAGGTAAATTCCGTCAGGACTTATTTTTCCGTATTCATGTGATGGATATCATGTTGCCCCCACTACGTGAGCGCGGTGGTGATATTTTGTTATTAGCCAATCATTTTATTCAAAAAGTTTGTATGGAATGGGAAATTCCAAGCAAACAATTAACTACAACTGGTGAAACTTATTTATTGCAGCAAGATTTTCCGGGTAATGTTCGTGAATTAAGAAATATGATTGAACGAGCTATTACCTTAAGTGATGATAAATTTATTGATTTAACACATCTAGCACCTCTTCTTAGAAGCAGTAGCGTTAACTCTCAAATCACCACTCAACCAGTGAATGACACGTCAACTGCGATAGCTCAGACTCGGCCAAAATTACCACTGGAAGGTTTAGAACGCTACTTAGAAAATATTGAAAAAGATCTTCTATTGAACGCATTGGACATGACACATTGGAACCGAACATTAGCAGCTAAAAAGCTAGGAATGACTTTTCGTTCTTTACGCTATCGACTGAAAAAGTTTGGCTTAGATACCGAATTGGGAGAAGAAGTATAAAACTACTTTTTCTTTAGAAATAAATCTGCAACGCGATCTAAATAGACGTCTTCTTTCATTTCTGGGGGCATAGGATAGGTCTGATTAGGCTGAATACCTTGCCCTTCAATCATATTGCCATTTGGCGTGTAATAGTGTGAGACCGTCATTTGTAGTGCCGCACCACTTGGCAAAGGAAATAGCTTTTGCACTACGCCTTTTCCATAACTTTTTTCACCCATGACCCATGCACGCTGGTGTTCTTTCATGGCCGCAGTAAAAACTTCGGCTGCCGATGCAGAGCGATGATTAATTAATATACCTAATTTGATATTCTGAAATTCATTGCCGGGCAAAGCCTGAAATTGCTGGTTACCTTCCGAGCGGCTTTTGGTTGAAACAATAATTCCATTATTTAAAAATAAATCTGCTGACTCAACTGCTGCTGATAACAATCCACCCGGATTATTGCGCAAATCGATTAAAACGGCTTTTAAACGTGGTGAACTATTTTCTTCAATTAACCGTTTAATTTCATTAGCCGTATCTTGCTGGAATACTCTAATTTTTAGTACTAAAACCTGATTATGTAGCATTACAGGTTCGATATCGGTTTCTATTTTTTTATTACGAACTAAGTTAATGTTTCCACTTAACTCTTCTGCTTGTACTTGAAGCGTACTTCCGATAGAACCATAAAGCAGTCCGAGCACCTGATCTTGATTTAAGTTTTTTAGATCTTGATTATCAATCTTGAGAATCATCTGACCATTTCTCAGACCTAATTTGTATGAGTCTGAACCCGTTTTAAGATCACGAATAATCCATTTATGGAGATGCAATTCAGGGCTTAAAGCAAAATCAACCGAGGCAAGGTCACCTTCGGTATATTGAATGAGTTGACGATATTCTTCTGCCGACAAATAACGTGAATAACGATCTAGCCCACTCACTAACCCTTTAATGGCTTGTTGAAATAAGGCATCGTCAGACTTCACATCGACATAGTTATCTCGAACGATTCCATAGATTTGTACAAACTGTTGAATCGATTCGATCGGCACCTCTGCATAGCTATGTTCCGGTTCTTCTGAATCAGAATGCAAAGGTGACAATTTCTCTTTTACAACTGGCGCCGCAAAAGCAAATTGGCTGCAACACAGCAACATACTTACAATAAGTTTTTTATATTTAATGTGTTGCAGCATCCAATCACCTTTGGTTTATGCAGATAATGTAATCAGGTTACGTCCTTGCATTTCGGCAGGAACAGGAATCTGCATTAAATTGAGAATCGTTGGTGCTACATCGGCAAGCACACCGCCTTCTGCAATTGTTGCTTGTGTTGGGCCAACATAGATAAACGGTACAAGTTCCGTTGTATGTTGAGTATGAACTTGACCACTCTCGTAGTCTTGCATTTGTTCAACGTTACCATGGTCAGCAGTAATGAGCATGTGGCCTTTTTTCGCCATAACTGCCTCATAGACACGACCTAAACAAGTATCAACCGCTTCAACTGCTTTAACAGCCGCATCAAAAATACCTGTATGGCCTACCATATCACCATTGGCATAGTTCACAACCAATAAATCGTATTCACCAGAATTAATGGCTTTAACCAATTCATCAGTTACTTCATAAGCACTCATTTCAGGCTTAAGATCATATGTCGCAACGTTTGGAGATGGAATTAAAATACGTTTCTCACCTGGATATTCATCTTCACGCCCACCACTAAAGAAGAATGTTACATGAGCATATTTTTCAGTTTCGGCAATGCGTAACTGAGTTTTTCCAAGAGAAGATAAATATTCACCCAATGAATTTTTGAGAGCTTCTGGCATGTATGCAACTGGCGCATCAATGCTAGCCTGATAACGTGTAAGCATCACAAATTTAGAAAGATTTGGTACAACTTTACGCTCGAAGCCTGCAAAGTCTTTCTCTACAAATGCACGAGTAATTTCACGAGCTCGGTCAGCACGGAAATTCATAAATACAACGCTATCGCCATCTTGTACTTTAGCAATATCACCAATGCGAGTCGCTTTTACAAACTCATCGTTTTCATTGGCTGCATAAGCTAACTCTAATCCTTCCACTGCTGTTTGTGCAGTACGAAGTGCTTCGCCTTCAGTTAACAAGCGATAAGCTTGTTCAACGCGATCCCAACGGTTGTCGCGGTCCATTGCAAAGTAGCGGCCAATCATGGTCGCAATACGGCCCTGACCTGGATATTGAGCAAATAATGCATCTAATTTTTCTAAAGATGGCTGAGCACTACGTGGAGGTGTATCACGACCATCAAGGAAAGCATGTAAATAAACTTTTGCACCGCGTTTTAATGCAAGCTCACACATCGCCACAATATGGTCTTCATGTGAATGGACACCACCTTCTGAGAGCAAGCCCATAATATGAACAGCGCCATTAGCAGCTTTGGCTTTTTCAACAGCGTCGATCAACACTTCATGTTTAAAAAAGTCGCCAGTACGAATATCTTTAGTAATACGCGTAAAGTCTTGATATAACACACGGCCTGCGCCAAGGTTCATATGACCAACTTCGGAATTACCCATTTGTCCATCAGGTAAACCAACATCTTCGCCAGAACCAGAAATTAGACTATTTGGATGCTTTGCGGTCATTGCTGCCAAATTCGGTGTTTTTGCTGCAAGAAAGGCATTATCTTCAGTCGCTTCACGGTGACCAACACCATCCATAATGACCAGAACGTGAGGGATCTTGCCAGCAGTTGCATCCGTCATAATCTATTTCTCTTTTGTCTACAATTTCGTCACAATATCTTACCGAATTTTCGGTCAAGACTCTATTTTTTCCTATGGCTTTCACCAATATCTACGATTGATGAAAACCATAAATTTCAATTATTACTAGCGAGCGCGGTAAAGCAAATAACTTCCGGCACCAAACATTAATAAGATAGGTACGAGTACGAACCATGCAGGAGATGGGGCATAAACCAAGCTGGCATAACCCAAGAAATCCTGCAAATAATAGAAACTCAAACCAATAAACAATGCGATCACCAAACGGAAACCCATCGATTGTTGGCGTAATGGCCCAAAAATAAATGAACATGCCACGAGAACCAGAGCAATCAACGAAAATGGCGAGGCAACTTTTTGCCAGAAAGCCAATTGATAGGTTTTTGGAACCTGACTATATTCATCCATATAGCGCATGAAACTGATGAGCTGGCTTGGTGATAAATCTTCAGGATCTAAAGTCACCATGTGCACATATTTAGGCTGTAATGCTAAAGAAAGTGATTGTTCGTCATGGTCGGTTTTGATGGCATTTCCTGCCGCCAAAATATCCATTTGTTGTGCTTTCTTCAAAGCCCATTGACCATCTTTTACGAATTGTCCTTGCTGAGCATTGATTAATGATTGCAAGTAATAGTTCTGGTCAAAATCGACCACTTGAATATCTTTTAAATTGCCTTGAGAGTTAGCATAGTCGATATAGATAAATCGCTGCCCTTCACGTGACCAATAACCTTTCACTTCGCCTAAAGCAGCTACAGATCGGTGACTTTTAACACTTGCTGCTTTTTCATTGGTATATGGAATAACCCATTCACTTAAGGCAAAAGACAAAATAATAAGCAGTAAAGCTGAGCGCATCACCCAACCAACAATACGCCATAAGCTAATACCAGCAGAGCGCATAACAATAAGTTCACTGCTAGTTGCTAGTGACCCTAAACCAATTACCGCACCAATCAAGGCAGAAATAGGCAAAATTTCATATAGATAACGAGGAGCTCCCCATAACACATAGATGAGAGCTTGCCATGCGTTATAGTCTGGTTTGAGCTCCCCTAACTCGCCCAGATACGTAAATAAGATCTGTAAAATCGACAAAACAACTGTGGTGCCAAACATTGCAAGCGCAGTGGTTTTCGTCACATATTTGGCGACTATTCGACGTGCTAACATTATAATTTCACTCGCTTGATCTGTTTCTTGATTTTTGGTGCCAACTTTTGTTTACGTGAAAATAAGGCTGCTGCAACGCCATAAACCACCAACACGGCAGGATAAGCCCAAATATCGAGTTCTTCTTTACTAATACGAGTCTTGATTGCAATCATTAATACGATCAGACTGGAAAAAATAAAAATCGCCGGAATAAGACGGTAATAACGACCTTGTCGTGGACTCACCTCAGACAATGCCACAGAAAGCATTAAAGCAATAATAATGGTGAATGGTCCAAACAAACGCCATCCCAACTCACTTCTTATGACTGGATCATTTGTTTTTGAAAAGAGTTTAGTCGTTGATAATGCTTCCACATCGCCACTCTCAAACTTAACATCTTTGTCATTTTCTAAACGTAGACGATAAGACTGAAACTCTGCTTGCGTATATTTTGGTTGTCCCGGGAATATTTCATAACGGCGGCCTTGCACCAGATCAACGACATTGGCTGTGTCATTTGCAACTTCTACACGAGTCGCTTCTTTTGCCAAGATCATGACATCTGGCTTATCTTCTTTGGTGGCACGTTGATAAAAGAAAATGTCCTTCAAATTCTTTCGGTCTTCCGACAATGAACCTGCATAAATCGTATAGGGTCCAGAAGAAATAAATTCTCTTGGGCGAACCAAATCGAAGCCTGTCCGAACCGCTTGGGTGGTGGTTAATTTCTCAAACTCACGCAGTCCCCACGGCGTCATCCAGAGCATAAGCACAGACTGACAAACCATATAAACAAGCGTCATTGGAATGAGTAATCGTGCTAATTGATGACGGCTCACACCACTACCGTTCAGTACTGCCATTTCATGGTCAACATATAAACGACCAAACACCAACATTAGACCAATGAAAAAACCCAGTGGTAAAATGAGTGTTAGAAATTCAGGTAAACGATATCCAATGATGCTAAACAAGATACTGGCATCTAAACGCCCTTGCGCCGCCACACCAAAGTATTTGATCAGACGACCACCCATCATGATTAAGGTCAATAAAGAAATGACCACCAATGAGGTAGAGACAACTTGCTTGACGAGATAACGCCGAATAATCAAAGTAATACTTCCAAAAGGCTAATCGGGACGACTGCTAGTTTACCCGAATGTTAAAAATATAAAACCGCACATTGCAACGCTATGCTTGAAAGTGTTTCAATGTTTTAATTCATCATAACTTTCTATAGGCAATCACGACAGCCATGAAATTTACAACTTATACAACTTTTCCCGAACAGACATCTAATGAATCTTTGTGGGTTTTAGTTGATTCAGAACAGCTACAAAGCAACGTCAACACATATCAAATCAATAACCTAGAAAGCGTTCTGAACGCTAACCAATTTAAAGGCAACTTCAATGAAACTCTGCCTTTATTTGGTCAGATTTCAAATCAGCCTCACAGCCAATTACTTGGCTTAGGAAAAACAGCTGAACTTCAGGCAGTCAAGCTCGCTAAACTTGCCCAAACGATTATCAAATCGACACAAAATAAATTTAAGCATATCGCAATCGATATTGCTGCGTTACCTGTCGAGCACCATTATTTATTTGCTTTAAGCTTAACTCAAGCAGCTTATGGTTATGATGAGTTTAAATCGAAAAAAAATGAATTTGTGTTACAACAGGTTGATTTAATTAGTTCAACAACTAGCCTAGATGAAAAACAACTGGCTTTAGTACATGCAGTACAGTCTGGTCAGTCTTATGCACGTGATCTTGGCAACCGTCCGGGCAATATTTGTTTCCCAGAATATTTGGCAGAACAGGCTCTAGCTTTAGCCGCAGAATTCCCTGACTTACTTAAAGTAACTGTTTTAAATGAGCAACAAATGGCTGATTTAGGCATGTATGCTTTTCTTGCAGTCAGTAAAGGATCTGAACGTCCGGGCCGTATTGTAACGCTCGAATATCAAGCACAGATTGATCAAGCTCCGGTTGTTTTAGTGGGTAAAGGCGTAACTTTTGATACAGGTGGTATTTCATTAAAACCAGGCCTTGGCATGGATGAAATGAAATTCGATATGTGCGGTGCAGCATCTGTACTTGGTACCATTCGTGCCCTATGCGAAGCAAAACTTCCTATTCATGTAGTTGGTGCAATTGCAGCAGCAGAAAATATGCCTTCTGGTAAAGCAACTCGTCCAGGTGACATTGTGACAACCATGAGCGGTCAAACTGTTGAAATTTTAAATACAGATGCTGAAGGCCGTTTAGTACTGTGTGACACATTGACCTATATTAAACGCTTTAATCCAGCAGTAGTGGTTGATATCGCAACATTAACTGGTGCATGTGTAGTCGCTTTAGGCAAAGTACTCAGTGGGTTGTTCTCACCAGATGATGCTTTGGCAGCAGAGCTCCAACAAGCTGGCGAACAATCATTTGACCGTGTATGGCGTATGCCAGTGATTGATGATTATCAAGAATTACTTGATTCACCATTTGCGGATATTGCAAACATCGGTGGTCCATATGGCGGCGCGATTACAGCTGCATGTTTCCTTGAGCGCTTTACACGTGAATATCGTTGGGCTCATTTAGATGTAGCAGGAACAGCATGGTTATCGGGTCCAGCTAAAGGTGCAACCGGTCGTCCAGTACCATTACTCATGCAATTTTTAGCGAATCGTGTAAATACGAATGGCTAAAGTTAGTTTTTATCTGTTTGAAACCAGCGAAGAACGGCAAGTCGATAGTGCTTGCCGTTTATGTCGAAAAATATTACAGAAGCATCCTAAAATCTGGTGGTATTGCCCAGATATGCAGCTACAACAGATGCTTGATGAAAGATTATGGGAATTCGACCCTGTCAGTTTCATTGGGCATGGCGTTGATCAGACTGATGCTGCTGTATGTATTTCGGCTAAACAACCACTTGAACAAGGCCTGTTAGTATTTAATTTTAACAATCATGCACTTGAACAAGTTGATCATTTTAGCCACATTATAGAAATTGTTGAAAATAATGAAACAGCCAAGCAAATTGGTCGAGAAAAATTTAAAATGTATCGCCGTTTGGGTATAGAACCGCGGACCTTTAAATTATAACGCGCTAAAATGTAAATACTGTTGATCAAGGAGAAACATGGTGGCATTAAATGTCGGGCAAGATTTTAAAAAAAGATGGTTAAATGCGCCTGAAGCTGTCCGTCATACCTATCAACAGGATCTGGCACGTATTTGTGACTTACTAGAGCCTCAAACGCCTATTCAGCTTTGGGTTTTAAATGATGAAAAAGCGCAATTAGAATCACAGCAAAAAATTGAACAAGCCTACGCAGATCTTAAAGCGGAGCTCATTGAGCAAGCACGTATTCGTCGTCAACTTGCTTTAGAAAAATCGCTTGCTGACAAACGTGCATCAGAAGCTGCTTATGCTGCGGAGTTGCAAGCAGACGAAATTCGAAAATTTAATGAACAGACTGAAACATTACACACATTACGTAGTCATTTAGAACAAGAAGTTGCAGAGCAAACTGCGCGTTATCAGAAAAACCCTGAAACACCAGCAGTCAATTACTCTGCTGGCGTAAAACTTAGTATTACCGATGATCAAATCTTATCTGAGCTTGAAAGTTTACGCATTCGTTTAGAACTTGAAGCTGAGAGCTTAATTGAACAGTCTGTAACAGCTTTCCGAGCCAAACTAAATTCGGCAGCTCAAGAAGAAATTGAATACATTTTAAAGAATTCTAAGTTTTCTGATGAAAAAATAGAAAAGTAAAGTTTTTAAGACTCTCTTTGTCATAAAAATGACACTTAATTGTCACAGAATAGTTATGCACAATATTCTTTTAGTTCAAATAATTATTAGAATATCGCATGATTATTTATGAAAATTAATGAGGGTAAAAATGGACATTCCGCATCAGATTTCAATGCAACTTGAGCAGCTTAATCAGGGTGAACAATGGACATTTTCAGCACAAGAACTTTATATGAGTCATAACGACTTTAACTCTTTATCTATCTTACTCACACGAGAGTCAGAAAAAGGCGAATTTTCAATTACACGCACCCAACATAATAAACCATGGGTCGGCACAAACTCGGTTACGCTAACCAAGCAATAAGTTTTCAAAATAAAAAACCGGAACAAGTGTCCGGTTTTTTTATTTTGAAAATTTAGCTTTTTATTTTAAAAAACCATTCTCAGCTAAAAAAGCCATACTAATATTTGATTCTGTTTTTTGTTCAGCAGCCTTGTCACCAAGTAATAAACGCTCGATATAACGCGCCAAAACATCGACTTCAAGGTTTACTTTGCTACCAACTTGCCATGTTCCAATGTTAGTACGTTCTGCTGTATGCGGAATTAAGTTTAAGCTTAAAATATTTCCACGTAAGTGGTTAATCGTTAAGCTAATCCCATCTACCGTCACAGAGCCTTTTTCCGCTAAATATTTAGCAAGTTCTGTCGGTGCTGTAACTTCATAATAGATTGAGCGAGCATCTTCACGTACTACAGTAATTTCACCCACACCATCAACATGGCCACTCACAATGTGTCCACCAAAGCGTGTTGTCGGTAACATTGCCTTTTCAACATTGACACGTTGCCCAACTTTCCAGTTACCCAAAGTCGTACGATTCAAGCTTTCACGAGAAACATCCGCTGCGTACCAATTATCGCCCCATTCAATCACGGTGAGACAAATACCATTGGTCGCAATTGAGTCACCCAAATGTACATCTGACATATCCAGATCAGTCTGAATACGTAAACGCACATCACCACCTACGCTTTGCAGGCTTTCAACTTTTCCTAAACTTTCAATAATGCCTGTAAACATGGCTCAATCTCCAAATCTTTTTACACTGCTTAAATTGCAGCGCTTACCAAAGTGCGAGCTGTGTACTATTACCTGAGGTATCTACACCACCTAGCTCGGCGAAGTGGTAAAGCTGGCCTAATAACTGACGCAATGGTGGTCCTGACTTAGCATGAGTATCAGTAATCACAATAAACTCAAGCACGCGTGCACGTTCAGACTGTCGCTGTTTACTTACTCGATAGCGTGGAACATCTTGTGTTAACAAAGTCACTTTGCCGCGCTCCAGATTAGCCATAAGCAAATCTTTAGGCTCGATATTACCATCAGTTGAATAACTGGTCAGAATATAGCGGGCATTGATGGTTGAAAGTAACTTTTCATACGCATCTTTTGCATATTTAGAAGAGTTATATGGACTTGGACGCTCTTTACGCCAAGCTCTATCAATTCCACTCTTATAACCTTTAGTATCTGGTGATGGTAAATCGACCTGATCCCATAAAGTTAATGCATTCAAAACATGGTAATTACTACTATATGCGTGCTGGTTATAGGGTGGATCGAGATAAGCAACATCGACTTCAAAACCACTCATTTGATTTGCGAGATGCTGTGAATCTACACACCACATTTCAGCAGCAGGACGCTTACGGTCACCAATCTCGCAAAAACGGCTTGGTGTTAACCAAAGTAATGACTCAATTCGTTCTAATGCAGTTTGTGTACGTCCGCCCCACCCTTGATGAAAGCTTTTAAATACGCCGCTGGTGTTACTCACAAAACTTGCTGAATAGAGTAATGGTGCAAGCAAAGCACTCATCTCTACATCATTAATTGCACCTTGCGCCTGCCATGTTGCAATCTGCTGGCGAATCGCATCAATACGCATACCATTACGGCGTTTAAAGAATAAACGGTCACGAGTTGGATCGTATACATCATCGTTACGTGGACAAAGGTTATGCGTTACCCAACCTTTAACTTCAGGTAAGCGATTTAAATAATCGATTGCCTTCTGATAACCACCCAGCTCTTTAAATGCAGGTGCATCGGTACAAGCTAAAATCGCATGATTTAACGCATGGCTATAAGGTTCCCAGTCATTTGCAATCACACGGTAACCATTTTGACGTGCTAAACGAGACACGACACCACTGCCGGCAAAGAAGTCGGCAAAAATCGGAGGATTCTTTTTCTTGCTATTCAGTGTCCCTGTAATTTCAAGGGCTTCTAAAATTAGATGGAGCAATCGGCGCTTGTTACCTAGGTAAGGAACAAGCTGATGGAAAAGATATTCGTCTGTCGTACGGGCCGCATGACGACGTTTGTGATAAACCGAAGGCTCTGAATTCATACTTTCTCTTGCGTAGGGATTAACCTTAAGCGTATATCTTGATCAAGTTGTGTCACATCAAGAAGTGTAAAACGAAGTTGTTGTGCCATATATTCAAACTCTGCATTGAACATGGCTCTTGCACTTTTCCCCAAGAATGTTGGGGCAATATAACTGATCAACTCATCTACCAAACCTTCTTGTAAAAAGGCAGTAGATAATGTCGCACCGGCTTCCACCAATACATCATAAATTTGATGTTGCTTAGATAGGGTCTGTAACAGCATTTTTAAAGGCTGAATTTCTAATTGTATCACGCCTAAATCAGCAAGTTCTTGACGATATGGCCCCATCACCAGCACGGTTTCAGGGTTTTCTAAAATTTTAGCGTTAAGTGGCAAACGCCCCTGACGATCTAAAACAACCCGTTTTGGTTGAGCAACTGTCTCAATATCAATATGACCAAGTGAACGCACATTAAGCTGACAATCATCTGCAATCACAGTTTCAATACCTGTAATCACCGCTGCTGAAATGGCACGCCAATGCTGGACATCTTGACGGGCAGCAGAACCAGTAATCCACTTCGATTCACCTGATGCCATTGCCGTACGTCCATCAAGACTTGAAGCTACTTTTAAGCGTACATAAGGCATGCCTGTAGACATCGCCTTTAAGAAACCTTGATTTAATTTTTCTGCTAAATCTTCACAAATGCCAATTTCTACTTCAATTCCGGCATTTTTCAAAATCTGAACACCCCTACCTGCAACAAGCGGGTTTGGATCAGGACATGCCACAACCACCCTTTTAACCTGTGCCTTAACCAGTGCTTCGGCACAAGGAGGAGTTCTCCCATAATGCGCACATGGCTCAAGCGTGACATAGGCTGTTGCACCCTGTGCTTGTTCAGCTGCCTGACGTAAAGCAAAGACCTCTGCGTGTGGTTGACCCGCTTTAGGATGGAAGCCTTCACCAATTAACTGATCATCTTTGACAATGACACAACCAACATTTGGATTAGGCTTAGTCGAATATAGACCTCGTTTGGCAAGTTCAATGGCTTGCTGCATCCAATATTGATCTTGTTTCAACTCAGACATAGAAATCTCAAATAGTTATTGTTCACGTTGTTGCATTTGCTCAATTTGACGACGAAACGCCTCAACATCCTGAAAATCTTGATATACAGAAGCAAATCGGACATAAGCGACATGGTCAAGTGCAAATAGAGATTGCATGACGATTTCACCAATTGTTCTAGATTTTACGTCACGCTCACCTAAACGGCGAATCTGCAACTGAATATCGCTTAAAACTGTTTCGATCTGCTCTTGTGTGACCGGACGCTTTTGCAGAGCATGCATTAACGAACGACGTAATTTGGCCTCATCGAAAGGTTCATTTTTTCCATTCGATTTGATCACACGGGGCATCACCACTTCATAGCTTTCAAAAGTGGTAAAACGTTCACCGCAACTTACACACTCACGACGTCGACGAATCTGACAGCCTTCGGCGGCTAAACGTGAATCGATGACTTTACTATCTGCGGCGTTGCAAAATGGACAATGCATAGCGGATTTATAGGGTCGATTACTTTGACCTAGTGTAGCAAAATTTCTACACTTACAGAACCAGCATTCTATAAGACAAAAAAACAGTCCTGAGCAAGATCAAAGTATCGCTTTGATCACAGCTCAAGACTGTTCTTTTAAGACAGCAGATATATTAATAATGATTATTCAATACGTTCGCCATGTTGGCTTAAATCCAGACCCATGCGCTCATCATCAGCGTTCACACGGATACCAATCACCAGATCAATCACTTTAAGAATAACGAAAGTCGCGAGACCACTGTAAACCATGGTTGCCAATACGCCTTCAACTTGTACCCATAATTGGCCAGCGAATGTTGGAGCTAAGGTAACGTTAGCTGCTTTAATAATTTCGTCACTGTAGAATACGCCAGTTAAAATCGCACCGACAATACCACCTACAGCATGTAAACCAAACGCATCCAAAGCATCGTCGGCTTTAAGTAAGCGTTTAAGTGCAGTAATACCCCAGAAGCACACTACGCCACCAATAAGGCCCATCACTAAAGCACCGCCTACCCCGACAAAACCTGCTGCTGGTGTAATCACAACCAAACCAGCTACAGCACCAGAAGCACCACCTAATACAGATGCTTTGCCACGGATCATACGTTCAACAACTAACCAAGAGAATGCAGCAGCAGCGGCAGCAACTTGAGTCACTAAAATTGCCATACTTGCACGAGCACCCGCGCCTAAGGCACTACCACCGTTGAAGCCGAACCAACCCACCCAAAGTAAGCTTGCACCAACAACAGTTAGAGTCAGATTATGAGGAGCCATAGATTCACGGCCAAGGCCAATACGTTTTCCAAGCATGTAAGCAGCAACGAGACCTGCAACACCTGAGTTGATGTGTACAACTGTACCACCAGCAAAATCTAATGCGCCTGCTTTAAACAACCAGCCATCTGTTGCCCAAACCCAGTGAGTAATTGGTGCATAAACAACAAGTACCCAAATTGCAATGAATGCCATGAAAGCTGAATATTTCATACGGTCTGCAATAGAACCACTAAGGATTGCAACTGTAATGATGGCAAAAGTCATTTGGAAAATAACAAAGAGACTTTCAGGAATTGTCCCGCTCAATGCATCAAACGCGACTCCGTTGAGCATGGCTTTAGACAAATCACCAAAAAATGCACCTGTGCCAGAGAACGCGATTGAATACCCTGCAATCACCCACAGCAAACTTACTAAAATTGCAGCGGAAAGGCTGAACATCATAGTACTTAATACATTTTTCTTACGTACCATACCACCGTAGAATAGTGCCAAACCAGGAATGGTCATTAATAGAACCAAAGCTGTTGAAACTAAAATCCAAGATGTATCGCCTGTATCAAGTTTTGGTGTTGGTGCTGGAGCTGCTGGAGTTTCAGCAACTGGTGCTTCTGCAGTGGTTGCAGTAGCTGGAGATGTTGATGTAGCCGCAACTTCCGATGTAGGCGTTGTTACAGCATCTTCTGCCCAAACGGCAGTACCACCCAAAAGAGCGCCTGATAGACTCAGCGCCATAAGCATTTTTTTCATTCGTGTCCCCCAACCTCATTTGCGAGTTATTTTCTACTCAGCAAGCTTTGTGCCAATTAGACAGCATCTGGTCCAGTTTCACCCGTACGGATACGGATAACTTGTTCCAGGTTAGTCACAAAAATCTTACCATCGCCGATTTTCCCAGTGCTTGCTACACGAGTAATTGATTCAATTACCGCGTCAACCATTTCATCACTAATCGCAATTTCGATTTTTACTTTAGGTAAGAAATCAACCACATACTCTGCGCCACGGTAGAGTTCTGTATGTCCTTTTTGACGACCAAAACCTTTAACTTCAGTTACGGTAATCCCTTGTACACCAATGTCAGAGAGCGCTTCACGCACATCATCCAATTTAAACGGTTTTACAATTGCAGTTACAAGCTTCATGTTTGTTTCCTTCGGCTTCTTTTCACCAGTAAGGTTTTATGTTCAATTTTCATGCCAATATTTCAAAGGTTGAGGGAAATGAATCTATTGCATGAACTTTCTTTATAACCTATTTAGTGATCAAGATGTAGATGAGCTATTAAAAATAAAATGAATTTTAAGTATCGCTGAGTGCTTATTTAATGTTCTATTTGTACTAAAAGAATTGAAACCTATATCCCAAGTTCAAGCAGTGTTAAACTGTAAACCATAAGGTAATACAACACTTTGGATATTTTATGCTAGAAACATTACTACAGGCCATTTTGGAACAAATTGATGAGCCTAAAAAAGATTTGGAAAAAAATTTACGTGCATTATTAAATGAAGCAGTCGAAAAGTTAGATCTTGTGTCCAAACAAGAGATTGACCGTCAAAAGACCGCACTTCAATCGGCCACTCAACGTTTAGAAGAGCTACAAAAACAAGTAAGTCTGTTAGAAGAAACTTTAAAGAATAAAAAATAAGCACCAACGTAGCGCACTTATACTTTACAACGATTAAAAATGAAGCACCATAATGGAACAATAAGATGTCTTTTTCTAAAATTTATACACGGGGACTTTTGGGTTTACATGCACCTCTAATTGAAGTTGAGGTACATGTGAGTCAAGGCTTACCTTCTCTTACCATTGTCGGACTAGCAGAGGCGGCTGTACGAGAGAGTAAAGACCGAGTTCGCTCAGCCATTATTAATAGTGGATTTCAATTTCCAACTAAACGGCTGACCATTAATCTTGCACCAGCAGATTTGCCCAAAGATGGGTCACGTCTGGATTTACCAATTGCTGTAGGCATTTTAATTGCTTCTGGTCAGCTTCCTGAAAACTGTGCCGAAGATTTTGAATTAATTGGTGAATTAGCACTGGATGGTCATGTAAGACCAGTGTCAGGTACTTTAACTTTGGCCATGGCGTGTCAACAGGCCAAGCATAAAATGCTTTTACCTCTTGATAATAGTCAGGATATTAACCATTTACCGGACCTTGAGTGTTATCCGGTGAGCCATTTAAAAGAAGTCTGTGAACACTTTCTGGGCACGAAATCTCTATCTTCGATTGAACCTTCAACAACATCAAATCAAATGCCTTATAAATTTGATTTGGCAGATGTAAAAGGTCAGCTACGCCCACGTCGCGCCCTAGAAATAGCCGCAGCAGGGGGACATTCTCTGCTCTTTAAAGGACCACCGGGCACCGGTAAGACTTTACTCGCTTCACGCCTTCCTTCAATTTTGCCACCTCTTTCTAATCAAGAAACACTTGAAGTTGCGAGTATTTATTCGATTTCAAATACACCGCATACGTTTGGACAGCGTCCTTTTCGTGCACCCCACCATACGGCATCAGCAATTGCACTTGTTGGGGGCGGATCTCACCCTAAACCGGGTGAAATTACCTTATCCCACTTAGGTGTTCTATTTTTAGATGAATTGCCCGAGTTTGATAGAAAAGTGCTAGAAGTTTTACGCCAGCCGCTTGAATCAAAAGAAATCATTATTTCACGAGCAGCTCGGCAAATTACTTATCCTGCTAACTTTCAACTGATTGCTGCGATGAACCCCTGCCCATGTGGTTATGCGTTTAATCAAGACAGCCGTTGCCAATGTTCACCTGACAGCATTAAGCGCTATCAAAACCGTATATCGGGCCCTTTACTTGACCGTATCGATTTACATATTGATGTACCGCCTTTAAAAGCTCAGGAACTGCAAGATTCAACACCTGTTGAAGGTTCTACGGCTGTAAGACAGCGCGTGATTTCTGCTTATGAACAACAAATGCAAAGACAAAATTGTTTAAATCAAGCGCTTTCACCGAAGCAACTAGAACAATATGCTGTCCTTGATAGTACTTCACAGCGAATGATTGAAATGGCACAGCAACGTTTAAATCTATCAGCTCGTGCTTATCATCGTGTTTTACGAGTAGCGCGGACCATTGCCGATTTGGCTCAAAGCGAGATGATTCAGAGCCCTCATCTTACAGAAGCTCTCTCTTATCGAGGCAATCATTCTTAAGGTAAAACAGCGGATGATGAGTCCGCTGTTCTTTAGTTAAGAACTTGATTTAAGGTCTCGATTAAAGAAGTAATTTCTTTCTCTGATAAAGCAGCAAAACCCAAGCGAATACAACGATTAGAAGACTCGTTTTGTTTAAACTTATGCTCTGTATCAATGTTGAGTTCTTTTAATTTTATAAGCTGATCTCGAGTAAATGGTTTCTGGAATTTTACCCATAACGCCATTCCACCCGCGGGTGGTTGTATATGAACACGCTCTGCAAAAACTCTTTTAAACTCAGCTAACGCATGGTCTCGGCGTAGTTGATATATTTTTTTCATTTTACGGATGTGTCTTTTAATTTCACCCCGTTGCATTAAATCTGCTAAGGCAAGTTCAGTAATATTATTACCTTGACGATCAATCAGTAAAATATCTTCAGTAATCGATTGAATGATTGGTGACGATGCCACGATGTAGCCTAAACGAATCCCTGGTGCAAAAACTTTAGACAATGAACCAACATGAATAACCAATTCAGAATGAGGCAAACTTGCTAAGGGTGGCATAGGCCGACTGTCATAATGGAATTCATTATCATAGTCATCTTCAATAATATAAAAGCCCCATTTTTTTGAAAGCTCTAAGAGTTGAAGACGGCGATTCATTGGCATCGTGACAGTTGTGGGATATTGATGATGCGGAGTTGTATAAATGGCAGCAACCGAATGTTCTTTTAAAATACGTTCTAAATCCTCAATGACAATACCTTGTTCATCTAATTTGACAGAAACGACCTGAAAACCATTTGATTGAAACGCTTTAAAAGCAGATGGATAGTAAAGCTCTTCAACAACGATAACACCTTGCCGATTAGGTAATGCACGAGATGCAAGAAAAATTCCCATCTGGCTACCGCGTACAATACAAATCTCACCTGCGGCAACATTCATAAAACGTTCCATCGACAACATTTGTTGTAAGGCTTGTCTTAACTCAGCCATACCTTTCGGATCACCATATCCCATATACTGGTTTTGGGTAATTTTAATCAGTGCATGCCGATAGGCGCGTGAAAATAGTTCGTAGGGAATAAGCCGTGGATCTGGCACACCATCGTTATGTGGATATAAAGCAACTTCTTGAATAATTGGCTTCTCATTAACTTTTCGCTCAGATACTGACTCTATTTTGAGTTGTTTTTCTGGCAAAACATCTGCCACAAATGTGCCTTTTCTGGGGCGAGTCACAAGCCATCCTTGTGCTTCTAATTCTTCATAGACCGCTTGTACCGTTTTCCGATTAATTCCTAATTCTTTTGATAGGCTACGAGACCCCGGCAGCATAGTCCCTTGCGCCAACCGGCTACTTAAAATTTCCTGACTAATCAAGTTAGTCAGTTTTAGAAAAACCGTCTTTTCTTCTCTTTCATCGATACGAAAATGTACTTGCCAAGGTCTTAGCATATTTGCCCCATCTGGACCATATAACTTATTAAAACTGGATGTATTGATTCATCCAGTTGTTTTCTATTCTGCCTTCACTTACTTAATTTGGTCAACTGGACTGGAGAAGAGATGAAGACTGCTTCTGTAAACAAACAAGACCTTATGCAAAATGCACAGCAAGACATGCAAAAGTGGATTAGTGACTCAGATTTAACTGACCGCCAAAAGCTTGCACTCACTTGTCGTATTTTATTTGATCATGGCCATGATGCTGGTTTAGCAGGCCAAATTACTTGTCGTAGTGAAAGTAAAGAATTCTTTATTACCCAACGTTTTGGTTTAGGTTTTGATGAAATTACTGCCTCAAACTTGCTTGAGGTGAATCAAGACCTAGAACCCATTAATCAAGAAGGAATGGCAAACCCAGCCAACCGTTTTCATACATGGATTTATAAAGAACACCCAGAGGTGAACTGCATTATCCATACGCATCCGACTCATGTAGCTGCATTGTCGATGCTCCAGATTCCACTCATGATTTCTCAGATGGATGTCTGTGCACTTTACGAAGATTGCTCTTTTGTAGGCCATTGGCCGGGTGTTCCTGTGGGCAATGAAGAAGGTATTTTGATTTCTTCTGCTCTGGGTAAAAACCGCGCTGTTTTGTTGTCTCACCATGGTCAACTGGTCACAGGAAAAACCATTGAAGAAGCCTGCAACTTGGCGCTTTTAATTGAACGCGCAGCTCAACTGCAACTTTTAGCCATGTCGGCCGGGCAAATTCAGCCGATCCCACACGATTTAGCTACAGAAGCTCATGACTGGGTATCTACCGATAAACGCAACAAAGTGAACTTTGCTTACTACGCACGTAAAGCTTTGAAAAAACATTCTGACTGTATTTGAAAAGAGACTTCGACCATGAAACTAAACGGCATTATTGGCTACCCTGTTACTCCTTTTTCTGATGACAACACCATTAATCTTCCTGTTTTAAAACAGATGCTGGATTTGCTTATTGAAAACGGCTGCGATGCAATTGCGCCTTTAGGCAGTACTGGCGAAAGTGCTTATCTTGAATGGGATGAGTGGTGTTTAGTCGCTAAAACTTCAATTGAAAGCATTAATAAACGTGTACCTGTCATTATTGGAATTTCAGAACTCACGACGGATCAAGCCATCAAAAAAGCGCAGATCGCGCAAAGCTATGGTGCAGATGCACTTATGGTGATTCCTGTATCTTATTGGAAGCTAACAGATCAAGAGATTTTTGAATATTATCAAGCGATTGCACAAGCGATGACTTTACCGATTATGATTTATAATAACCCTGCAACGAGTGGTGTTGATATGTCTCCAGAATTAATCGTGCGCATGTTTAATAACATTGCAAACATCACAATGGTAAAAGAAAGCAGCGGTGATATTCAGCGCATGCATAAAATTCAAGAACTCTCAAAAGGAGAACTTCCGTTTTATAACGGATGTAACCCTCTAGCTTTAGAAGCTTTATGTGCTGGAGCAAGTGGTTGGTGTACAGCAGCACCAAATCTGTTAGGTCAACAACCTCAACAACTTATCGAACATGTAAAAAATGGTGAATTACAACAGGCCCAAAAATCATTTTATCAACAACTTCCTCTACTACGCTTTATTGTAACTGGGGGTTTACCCAAAACGATTAAAGCAGGTTTACAGCTAAAAGGTGTTGCTGCAGGTTCACCCCGTAAGCCATTGTTCAAAGCCACAGATATTGAGCTTAATCAGTTAAAACAACTACTTTCTGAAATAAAAAACTAATAAAAAAAGCGGGTCAATAAACCCGCTTTTTATAACTCAAAGCTTAGAATGTTTTAGTTAAACTAAACACTAAACCTGTGTCATAAGGTTTTTTCTGAGCATCGGTCATGCCAGAAGTACTAATGTCCGTACCCACTACATCTAGCTCAGCAACAATACCCAAGATGTTATAGTTTACGCCGACTTTATAATCGATATAGCTATCGTCTTCACCTGGTCCACCCGCAACTACAAGTAAAGAGTCTTTATTTTTAAGCTTGTTATAGCCAACTGAAGCAAGGCCTGTAAATCCTGTATCTGCAATTGGTGCTGAATAGCCAACGTTGAAATACCAGAACTCATCAGAGTGGCCCCAATAATCATCTGAGTAGCTTACGCCCACACTAAGTGCATCACCTTTAAATAAAGAATCAGCAAAAGTTAATTTTCCGTAAAATTCGTTAAAGTCAAAACCCGTATCCCCATTGTATGGGTTAGTAAATTTTGAGTCAGAACCAATATAACCGTAATGAATTACACCCACGTCATAGGTTGGTGCCAGCTTATCTGATAGTTTTAAGGTATTGGTATAACCTAATGAGATATCAGTTTCAGTTGAAACACCTGGCGTATTAAAGTCAACGCTTGAACCCCAAAGCGCAACATAAGCACCCGACTTATGAGAAAAAGTAAAACCACCTTGAATGGCTGGATTATTTGATGATTGGGTAACTCCGCGGAAGCGGTAGTCTGTGGTTGCTGCGACGCTCCCTGTTGCGGTGATACCATAAAAAGATGGTGCATCTTCAGCCATAGCCATGGTTGAACCTGCTGCAAAGATACCAAGACCTAAGGCCTTAAGTGCAAATTTCATCATTTTGATCTCCCCCATAATGAATGCACGATTTATGTATATAAAACACATTGTGTTACTTAAGCTTTAGCAATTGCTGTGCCAATTCCATATTTGCTATCAACGCACTTCATTAATTTTGAGATCAAACTTGTTTTACAATGAACCCCCTGCTTGTTTTTCATAAATATATATCTATAAAAAACAATAAAATAAAATAAAACTCTTGTGCAATTAGAAATAATAAACATATGAAAACCCCTTATCGGAAACTAGTAACCGAGATGGGAAGTATTCATTTACTCAATGTAAAATTTCTATTTAGCCTTGATTAGGAAATATAAAAATTACGTAAATTTCTTAAAGCTAGGCTTTTAATGGTCTGTAAATGGGCATTTCATTTAATTAGATTTCTTTATTTTTTCTATTTTTAAACTTATGAACTATTTTGGGTCTTTTTTAATCAGCAATATGAGCAAAAAGAGTAATGCACAAAATTTACGCAAAATATCGCACTAAATTTGACCAATTAAACTAAATTCTATTGCTCGTTTAGAGTGATCTATTTTTGCACATTGTTCTTAAAAATAATGTTATAAAGTAACACTTTAAAAAATATTAAAAATAAATCGTCGAAAAAATCAACTCAACAGGAGATCAAAAACTAAACATATCCATCAAAAAGGATCAAAAAATAAACAGAAGAATCAACTATTTTTTGAGCTTGGAATATAAAATAAATGGTAAAAATACACTAAAAAATAAATTACTTTTTTTATTTTAAACAATACATTAAGTATAAAAGGTTAATAGTAAATTTAGTCAACAAGCAGTAGCACATTAATCAATTTCTGCATAGCATATATAAAATAAAATCAACAAAAATATATCTTTTTTATAGATTACTTATACAATTGATTCAAATCCTAGGCCCTGAACAATAACAAGGCACAGGATTTATCGTTTTTATGAGGTTCTTTAAATATGCTAAATGCACAAAAACTTACATTAGCAGTTCTCATTTCTGCGGCAATAATTTCCTCAGCTCAGGCAAGCGAGCAAAGTGAGGCAAAAGGATTTGTTGAAGATGCGAACGGTTCTATTCTCTTCCGTACCGGTTATATCAGCCGTGATAAAACCAACTATGTTGAAAACCTTACAGGTAAACCTGTACAAGTTAAAGACACTAGTTCATTTGCTCAAACCGCAATTGTAAATATCGACTCAGGCTTTACCCAAGGTATTGTTGGTTTCGGTGTTGGCGTTGTTGGTGATGGTTCATTTAAAATCGGCGCAAACAAAAACGCTGGCAATAACATGATTCCACGTGAAACTGGCCTCAATAACGAAGGTGTACCAACAAAAGGTGCTGGTGATTCATATGATCACTGGGCTCGTGGTGGTGCTAATGTTAAAGCACGTTTCTCGAATACAACAGTACGCTATGGTACTCAAGTACTCGACTTACCTGTTTTGGCAAGTAACACAGCTCGTTTAGTACCTGAATATTTTACTGGTACTTTGTTAACTAGCCATGAAATTAAAAATTTAGAAGTGATTGCGGGTAAATTCACTAAAGATCAGTATTCTGATCAGGTGAACACAGATGGACGTCATCTTGACCGTGCAATTGTTTGGGGAGCTAAGTACAAATTTGATGACAATTTAAATGCATCTTATTATGGCTTAGATAGTAAAGATAAGCTTGAACGTCATTATGTAAATGTAAACTATAAACAACCATTGGCAAATGATAGTTCATTAACTTATGATTTCAGTGGTTATCATACTAAGTTTGATGAAGGTGCTTTTACTTACTCACAAACTACTGATGACCTATCTAATCGTAAGAATAATATTTGGGCAATCTCTACAGCGTACAACACTGGCCCACATAATGTAATGGTTGCTTACCAACAAAACAGTGGTAACGTTGGTTATGACTATGGGGAAAATGCTGACGGCGGCCAAAGTATTTATTTGCCAAACTCTTACCTGTCTGACTTCATCGGTAACGATGAAAAATCTGCACAGATCCAATATAGCCTAGACTTTGGTAAATTAGGTGTATTACCTGGTTTAAATTGGACAACTGCATTTGTATACGGTTGGGACATCAAAGTTAAAAATGTAACTGACAGTGCTCAAGAACGCGAATTCTTTAACCAAGTAAAATACACCGTTCAAAGTGGTTTTGCTAAAGATGCAAGTCTTCGTATTCGTAACTCGTACTACCGCGCTAGTGATGCCTATCAAAATGGTAACTATATCGGTGACACGAATGAATGGCGTATCTTCCTTGATATTCCTGTGAAATTATTCTAATTCACAAATTTATCAAGCATAAAAAAACCTACGTCTGGCAACAGATGTAGGTTTTTTATTAAGCTCAGAATATCAATTAAGGCATTCTGAGCCTTATCAATTAAAGCTTATTTAGCAGCTTCAATTGCTTTTAATACTTCAGCTTTAGCAACGTCAGCACCTTCCCAACCACTGATTTTTACCCACTTACCTGGTTCTAAATCTTTATAGTGACTGAAGAAATGCTCAATTTGGCTAATTAATAACGGAGGAAGATCTGTATATTCCTTAACGTCTTTATATAATGGAGACAATTTTTCGTGTGGAACAGCGATTAATTTCGCATCGATACCACCATCATCTTCCATTTTTAATTTGCCCACTGGACGGCAACGAATGACTGAACCAGCGGCAACAGGATGTGGAGTTACAACAAGTACGTCTAACGGGTCACCATCTTCAGACAAAGTATTTGGAACATAACCATAGTTCGCTGGATAGAACATTGCTGTGCCCATGAAACGGTCTACAAACAATGCATCAGAATCTTTGTCGATTTCATATTTAATTGGTGCTGCATTTGCAGGAATTTCAATGATGACATAGATGTCATTTGGGGCATCTTTACCTGCTGGGATATTGCTGTAACTCATATCAATACTCTTTCGTTATGAAGTCAGATGTAAAATCCACTCGATTATAGCGTGGATATCATCAAAATGATGCCGATTATACAATGCGCACACGCGAAAGTTGATATGAATGATGACAGAATGACACTCAAGTCAGTTTAATCGTGACCACTAATAAGAAGATTGGGCACAATATAGATAAGAACCAGACAATCGAACGTAAAGTTGCCCAGTTACTTAAATAACAGATCCCATAAATAACTCTTAAAATAATATATGCCCAACCCAATCTCAGAATAAAATATTCCGGAACGACCATATATTCAGCCATTAAAATAGCCGTTAAGAATAAAGGTAAGCTTTCAAAGCTATTTTGTTGTACGGCATTTGCACGAGCAGCCAAACCAGTTGTTTTGGCAAAAAAAGCTCTCGGGTTTTGATTATCGGCAGGCTGAAACCCACCTGTAAACTTTGCAATTACGGTAAATGCGTATGGCAGCAAACATGCCACTAAAATAATATAGATAATGCCGCTGATGCCCTGCATAGTGCCATCCATCACTGAAAATACTGTTGATCATGCTATCATAACATTGCGTTTTTACCTGAAATTTTATGCAATCACTTGTCATCACTGATTAATAGGGCCATGTATGCAACAACCTGATCAAAAAGAATTGTTTGAAGTCTTGGATAAGCAAAAACAGAATCAACTTCAGATAGATCGCATATTAAAGATCGTGCTCCCTATTATGGCTTTTTTACTTAGTGTGATTTGTGCAAATTTGAATTGGCAATCGACACTTGGCACCTTTGTTATTTTAACAATTACCTTTATTGCAGTCGGTATTAAACGACTCACTTTGTGGCACTGGCTCATTGTGATTACGATATATTGCTTAGCAGATAATTATTTAAGTTATGGTCAGCTTGATTTAACTCACCTACGCTTGCAACTCGGCACAATGCTTGTTTTTGTTGGGATGGTCGGAATTGGACGTCCTTATATAGACCGCTGGTTTATAAAAAGCCATAAAAACTAAAATAAAAAAGCGCCCTAAGGCGCTTTTTTATTCACTGATTAGGCTGGTTTACGTAAGTCTTTACGTAAAATTTTGCCTACATTTGATTTTGGTAATTCATCCATAAACTCAACATAACGAGGGCGTTTATAGCCTGTTAAATTTTCTTTAGCGAAACTCAAAACTTCTTCAGTCGTTAAGCTTTGATCTTTTTTCACAATAAAGAGTTTTGGCACTTCACCTGATTTTTCATCTGGAACACCAATGGCTGCAACTTCCAATACTTTTGGATGTTTAGCAATAACTTCTTCGATTTCACTTGGATAAACGTTAAAGCCAGAAACCAAAATCATATCCTTTTTACGGTCTACAATTTTTGTATATCCACGGCTATCCATCACACCGATGTCACCCGTACGGAAGAAACCATCCGCTGTCATGACTTTAGCTGTCTCATCAGGACGATTCCAGTAGCCCTTCATCACTTGAGGACCGCGAATCGAGATTTCACCTTGCTCACCTAAAGCAACTTCTTTACCGTCATCATCTAAAATAGCAACTTCAGTTAAAGGTAACGGAATACCAATAGTGCCGCTAAATTCAGTAGAAGCAGGTGGATTTGCAGTTGCTACCGGTGAAGTTTCTGATAAACCATAGCCTTCAATAATGGTTGTACCAGTAATTTTCTTCCACGCTTCTGCTGTAGAAGGTAAAACGGCCATACCACCGCCCATCGCCATTTTTAAATTGCTATGGTCAAGTTGTTTGAATTCTTCATTGTTCACTAAAGCATTAAACAATGTGTTTACTGCTGGGAAGAATGATGGTTGATATTTACGTAATTCGTTAATAACAGCTGGTAAATCACGAGGGTTCGGAATCAAGATATTTGCTTGACCTTTATACATACCGTACATCGCGCAAACCATGAACGCAAAAATATGATAAAGCGGTAATGCACAAACAATACGGTCGCCTTTAGCGCCATCATTTGCTCCAAATTTACTTTGAAAAATACCATCACATTGAAGTAAGTTTGCTACAAGATTACGATGAGTAAGCTCTGCACCTTTTGAAACGCCTGTTGTACCACCAGTGTATTGAAGTACAGCAGTGTCACTTAAAGTTAACGTCGGACGCTTATAATTACTCGCATTTTCTTTATTTAATGCTGAGTTAAATTTAACGTGCCCTGGAATATTCCAAGCTGGAATTTGTTTACGTACTTTACGTAATACAAAATTCACCAGAGTACCTTTGAGTGTACCGAGCATGTCTCCGACTGATGCAACTACGACATGCTTCACTGGAGTTTTACCCAAAATGCTTTGGTAAACACTGGCAAAGTTTTCGATAATCACGAGTACTTCTGCACCTGAGTCATTTAATTGATGCTCAAGTTCACGCGCAGTATAGAGTGGGTTAACGTTTACTAACACCAAACCTGCACGTAACACAGCTAATGCAACTACAGGATACTGCAATACATTCGGCATCATCACTGCCACACGAGTTCCTTTTGCTAACCCCAAATTTTGCAAATAGGTTGCGAACTTACGGCTTGCAAGTTCTAACTCATTAAATGACATCGCTTTATCCATAAAGATAAAGGCATCGCGAGAACCAAATTTTTGGAAATTACTCTCAAAAATATCAACAAGTGAGGTATTTTCCGCAGGCAATGCTACTGTTTCTGGAATCCCTGTTTTTTGGTATTCTGCAAACCAAATTTTTTCCATAATGCCATTATCTCCGATTCGTAATCCTTAGTAATAACTGTTATTCAATGCCCCAGCTATTCTTTAGCTTCTTGGTGCCAGAACATATTTAAAACTTATTGGCACATTCATGACACTTCGAACAAGATTATGAGACAGAAGTTTTGACAATTTAACCCTGCCAAATTTTTTGCATGGAGTACAAATTACGTACTCCAAATTGCTGTCCTTTTAATCGTTATTCAATACCAACAAGTTCAGTTCATTGCTTGAACATGTTGCCATATATAGCGTATTTATGTTGCCAGACGCTAGCTTTATCTCTGAATCAACAGTTTATTTGCTTTTTGATATCCACGTGGTAAGAGCTGACCTTTCGAAGCTCGTTTACCCATATATTTTTGTAGATCATCACCTTTTAATTTTAGATGTTGCTGACCTGCAACCACCTGAATTATTTCATCTAAGTTCAGGGTTGTCATGGATAAAATTTGCTCTTTCGCATCAAGTTGTATCAACTTATTACCTTTACCCTTATTTAGATTTGGTAGTTCTGCCAAATCAATAATCAAGAGTCGACCTGCTGAGCTGAGCACCGCTAAGTGCGTCATATTCTGAGCAGATATTAATGGTAAAGCTTTTGATTTTTCAGGAACAGACAAGAATGTCTTACCTGCCTTGGCATTGGTATCTAACTGTTTGGTTTGAGTTTTAAACCCATAACCAGAGGTACTCGCAGCGATAAGTTCTGACTCTTCATCTTCTAGATAAACCTGAATAAACGACACACCACTTGCAGGAGCAAGTTTAGAACTTAAAGGTTCGCCCAAACCTCTTGCTGATGGCAAACTACTAATAGGCAAGGCATAACTACGCCCTGTCTCATCAAGGAAATAGATCCGTTGATTAGTTTTACCCACAGCGTGACTTAAATATTGGTCGCCCGCACGATAATTTAAATTCTCTGCATCAACATCTGCACCTTTTGCAGCACGAATCCATCCAGCTTCAGATAAAACCACCGTTACTGCTTCAGCTGGCATTAAATCCTGTTCTTTAATCTGAACAGCTTCAGCACGCACCACGATTGGAGAACGGCGTTCGTCACCAAACTTTTTCGCGTCTTCTTTTAATTCACCAATAATCAGATTTTTTAAAGATTCTGGATTTTCTAATTGCTCACGAATAATGGCAGCTTTTGCAGCAAGCTCATCTTGTTCATGACGGATTTCCATCTCTTCAAGTTTTGCTAAATGACGCAACTTGAGTTCTAAAATTGCTTCTGCCTGTATCTCATCAATATTGAAATGTTCCATCAATACAGGTTTAGGCTGATCTTCTTCACGGATAATACGAATCACTGTATCAATATCAAGATAAGCAATTAAAAGACCTGCCAAAATATGCAGGCGTTTCTCAATTCGGTTTAAATGATATTCTAAACGGCGAGTTACTGTTTTTTTACGGATCTCAATCCATTCAAGCAAGATACGACGAATCGATTTAACCTGAGGACGTCCATCCTCACCAATCATGTTTAAATTAACACGGTAGCTCGACTCTAAATCGGTGGTCGCAAACAAATGGCTCATCACTGCTTCCGCATCAATACGGTTTGAGCGCAATACAATCACGAGTCGTGTTGGGTTTGCATGATCCGACTCGTCACGAATATCAACGACTAATGGCAGCTTTTTGGCCTGCATTTGGTCGGCAATTTGAGTAATTACCTTAGAGCCCGATACTTGATAAGGCAGCTCAGTAATCACGATTTCATTTTTTTCAATAGTATAAACCGCTCGCATGCGGTAACTACCACGACCAGTGGTCTGGATTTTGAGTAATTCTTCTGGCGGAGTAATAATTTCAGCTTTTGTTGGTAAATCTGGCCCTGGAATATATTCAGCCAATTTTTCATCTGAAGTTTGTGGGTTACGAATTAAGGCAATCGTGCCTTTAATCACTTCACGTAAATTATGTGGAGGAATATCTGTCGCCATACCAACGGCAATACCGGTTGTGCCGTTGAGTAGAATATTAGGAATACGCGCTGGCAACGTAATAGGCTCTTTTAATGAACCATCAAAGTTATCTTGCCAGTCAGTTGTGCCCTGACCTAGCTCATTTAACAACAACTCACTGTAAGCAGAAAGCTTTGCTTCGGTATAACGCATCGCAGCAAATGACTTAGGATCATCTGGTGCCCCCCAGTTACCTTGTCCTTCAATTAAAGGATAACGATAACTAAATGGCTGAGCCATCAATACCATCGCTTCGTAACATGCCGAGTCACCATGAGGATGGTATTTACCGAGCACATCACCTACTGTACGTGCTGATTTTTTTGGCTTGCCGCTATTTTTTAAGCCTAGCTCGCTCATGGCATAGACAATACGGCGCTGTACAGGCTTTAAGCCATCACTGATATGCGGCAATGCACGGTCCATAATGACGTACATGGCATAATTTAAGTAAGCCTGTTCAGTAAATTCGGCTACAGAGCGGTTTTCTGTCGCTTGATGCGCAAGGCTGGTCATAGTCAGCTTATCTTCCAAATCAGTCGTTATTTTAAATGAGTCTTATGCTAAGTGGGCTATGTTACAGACACAAGAGGGAGTCTGTCACCTGAGCGTCAAATTATGTCTCATCTCTCTATATTTTTAGTTACTTGCTATAAAGTTAGGCAAAACTACAAGCCTATCGACTCTAGTCTTTTCCCTTGGGTTTCTTCACCTAATATTAAAATTACAGCTGCGACCAAAAGTAAAACAACAGTAAACATCATAAATACATGGCTAAACCCATGCTTTGCAACCATCATATGAGTAACGACAATCGGCGCCAAAATTCCGCCTAAACGCCCCATTGCCGATGCCCAGCCCGAACCAAAAGCCCGAATATTGGCTGGATATTGTTCTGGCGTATAGGTATATAACACGCCCCATGCCCCTAAATTAAAGAAAGACATGAGACAGCCCCAAAACATAATGCTATTTACGCTGTCGGCTTGTCCAAAGAAATATGCAGACAGTGCACAAAACCCGATAAATGAAGCAAGAGTAATTTTTCTACCCAGTCGCTCAACAAACCATGCCGCTGCTAAGTAACCTGGTAGCTGTGCCAAAATCATCAGCAAAACATATTCAAAAGATTTAACAATGTCATAGCCCTGTTTCACCAGTAAACTTGGCAACCAAGTAAAGATACCGTAGTAGGAATATACGATTCCAAACCAGATGAGCCACAGCATTAAACTACGGCGTGCAAAAGGGCCACTCCAAAGTTGTCTAAAAGATACCTTTTGTTGTATGGCGACAGGCACAACTTCAATGTGATGAACAATTTGAACACCCGCTTGAGCTTCTAGTTTTTGTACTAAAGCATGCGCTTCTTCGATACGTCCACGGTTAATCAGATACGGTATCGATTCGGGGAGTTTTTTCCAAATCACTAAAATATAAATTAGAGGGAGGCCGCCCATCAGAAATGCGATATGCCAGCCAAATTTAGGAATAATAAAATAAGAAATTAACGCCGCAACTAACCAGCCTAAACCCCAAAAACTTTCAAGTAATACAATAAAACGACCACGTACATGTGAGGGTATATATTCACTCACTAATGTCACCGCAACAGGTAACTGCCCGCCAAGTCCAAGGCCAACAATAAAACGGAAAATCAATAACCATTTTAAATCTGGAGCAAAAGCACATAAAGCAGTCGCAATACTATAAATTGCCATGGTCGTGGCAAATATTGTCTTTCGACCAAAACGATCGGCTAAGGCTCCTGAGCAAACTGCACCAATAGCCATTCCTACAAAGCCAATACTTACAATCCAACCACTTTCGGCTGGTGTCAATGCCCAGTCTTTAACAAGCGTTGTCATGATAAAAGCAATGATACCGGTGTCCATCGCATCAAACATCCAACCTAAACCAACCACCCACAATAATGTGTAGTGGAATTTGCCAATTGGAAGATTTTGTATACGTGAAACCAGATCCATAAGAAAACTCTACTGGAAAGAATAAGTGAGCAATACAATATTTAATTGTTATAGCATGCTCACATCGTATTCTGCATGATTAATGTTCATCGGTCGATGAAGCTGATTCTGCATCGTCATCTTTATAAATAAACTTAGGCATTTCTAAGCCGAAATAGATCGCAATCAAACGCAGAGTAAAACCGAAAATTAAGGTTGAAATAACAGTTAACTCTAAACTGAATCCCAAATCTAAACATACCCAGTAGCAAATGACTGCTACAAAAGAAATACTCGCATAAAGTTCACGACGGAAAACGAACGGAACGTCGTTACATAAAATGTCACGCAAAATACCGCCAGAAACGCCAGTTAACACCCCTGCTACTGCCGATACGACAAAACCATGCCCCATTTGTAAGGCAATCTGACAACCAATAATGGTAAATCCAATTAGACCTAAAGCATCGAGCACCAAAAAGATGTTATGTAAGTGACGCATCCATTTGGCAATAATGATTGTGACAAATGCAGCACAACAAGTCAGAACCAAATATTCAGGATGTTTTACCCAAGTTAAAGGGTAGTGGCCAAGTAATACATCACGTACAGACCCACCCCCTAAGGCAGTCACACAGGCAATCAGTACGACACCGAACCAGTCCATACTCCGTCGACCAGCAGACAGTGCGCCTGTCATGGCTTCGGCAGTAATCGCAATAATATAAATAACGGTGAGTAACATTGCCCTTTCCCTCAGGCCAAACGGTGCGCGTATTTTAAGATAAAGTTATAGGAATTGTGCACAGCATTGTTTAAATTTTTTTCCAGAGCCACATATACAAGGCTGTTTCATGGTGACATGCATATCTACAGTGGGATCAAGAAAAAACCATTGTTGTTGATGATATACAAAATGTGAAACCTCATGGTGAACCTGAACTTTTTGTCCATCATGATAATGTGCCTTGAATTCAACCTGTGCATGGGTTTTATCGAGTTTTTCTTTGGCGTTAACGACGTCTAAACCCAACCATTGATTTTGTTTACTCCAGTCTGCAATAGCCTCTTTATCAAGTGCATTTTGCTGACCTAAAGCGGTTGTTTGAACAATATAATCAATTTGCTGTAATGCAAAAGCACTATAGCGCGAACGCATCAGCTGCTCTGCAGTCAGGGCTTTTGCTGTGCCTAAATGTAAAGGCTCACAACATTCTGCATAGCTGCCTTCTCCACATGGACAAGTGTGTTGAGTCATTCTGTGTTTCTCAAATAAAAAAAATAGCTCAGAGTTGAGCTATTTTATGATGTTTCTAGGCTTAAAATGTCATTTAATCTTTTGATTCATCTTGTTCGATAGAAACAATATGAACTTTCTCGATCTTATGACCTTCCATCGTAATCACTTCAAAGCGATAACCATCTGCTTCAACAGCTTCACCATTTTCTGGTAACCGACCTAAATGGAATAACAAGTAACCTGACAAAGTTGAATACTGTTCACTCTCATCGACCAAATCACGACCTAATAAAAGCGATACGTGGCGAATGTCCGTTGAACCTTCAAGTATTAATGAACCATCTGCCAAGCTCTCAGCGGCTGCGTCTAGCTCATCTTCATCAGGGAATTCACCCGCAATGGCTTCTAAAATATCAATTGGCGTTGCAATACCTTCAATTGAACCATATTCATTTAAAACGATTGCCATTTGTAACGGTGCTTGACGTAATTGCTCCATCACCATAAGTACTTGAGCATTTTCATGCACAATGACAGGTTCACGTAAATGCTTTTGGAAATCGACCACACCTGTTTCAATAAAGCCATTTAGAACTTTATGAGTGAGTGCAATACCCTCAATATTATCAAGTTCACCACGTGCAACAATCAAACGAGAGTGTGTCATTGACATTAAACGTTCTTTTAAAACTTCTGGTTCATCGTCTAAATTAATCCACTCAAGTTCAGGTCGTGGAGTCATAACAGACTTTACAGGACGCTCTGATAAACCAAGAACACCTTGCACAAGCACACTATGATAAGCGCCATTTTCTTCATCAAAAACTTCATCTGCAAAAGCTTGTGTAGCCAATACGTCTTCTTTATCAGAAGATTGCGTATCTGAGCTAGAACCACTGCTTTTACTTCCTAGCATACGTAACACGGCTGAAGCAGTGCGATAACGTAAGTCTGTAGTTGTAACCAGTTTTTCCTGATTGCGACGCATGCTTTGGTTGATAATTTCCACCAAAACCGAGAAGCCAATTGCAGCATATAAGTAGCCCTTCGGAATATGGAAACCAAAACCTTCCACCACCAAAGAGAAACCAATCATCATCAAGAAACCAAGACACAGAATAACAACCGTTGGATGCTTATTCACAAAATCCATGAGCGGTTTCGATGCCCACAACATGATTCCGACAGCAATTACAACTGCAACCATCATAATAGACAGTTCTTTCACCATACCTACAGCGGTAATCACACTATCTAACGAGAACACAGCATCAAGCACAACAATCTGGACAATGACCATCCAGAACGCAGCATGAACAGGGTTATCTTCTTTATGAAGTTGATTACCTTCCATGCGCTCATGCAATTCCATGGTGCCTTTAAAGAGCAAGAACACACCACCGAACAACAAGATCAAATCACGGCCAGAGAATGGGTGATTAAAAATATGGAAGAGTGGTTCTGTCAGTGTCACGACCCAAGCAATCGAGGCTAAAAGTATTAGCCGCATTCCTAGGGCGAGTATTAAACCAATTATACGTGCTTTAGCTCGCTGCTCTGGCGGCAGTTTTTCAGCCAAAATAGCGATGAAAACGAGGTTATCGATCCCCAATACAATTTCAAGAACGATTAAAGTTGCTAAACCCACCCAAGCAGATGGATCAGACATCCATTCAAAGATCATCGATCCTGCTCCTGTGCTGATTGGATTTTATCTTTATTTGGCAACACAGCAGGCATGCCCATACAAAGGAGGGAAAATGTTTTTTTAGGACAAGAAATTAAAACGGAGCGACTACAACCACTACCCATATTTGTTCATATGTTGTTAAACGAATTTTTAGTATAGGCAAGATTTAACATAAATTCATCATTTTTATTTGTTCATGACAGGCATTCACTAAACCCATACAAAACGTTAGTCTTTACTATAAATCTGCTTATAAAGTTGTCATATTTTTTGCTTAGTGTAGACAAGAAATATGAACGTGATAAGGTGAAAATAAAACAATGAATAGCGTATTAACAATGGCAGTAAATGATTCACCAATAACAGCTGTAAAAACAAAACAACCTCTTATTGCATTATATTGTGGTTCACGTGCGGGAAATAACCCGATCTACCGAGAAAAGGCGATTGAACTCGCTCATGGAATTGCTGACCAAGGTTTCGGTTTAGTCTACGGTGGTGCCAGTATTGGTTTAATGGGACAAGTTGCTGAAAGCGTTCTCGCAAACGGCGGAGAAGCTGTCGGTGTCATTCCTGAATTTATGCTCGACTATGAAGTAGCCCATGCTGGCTTAACCGAATTACATATCGTAGAAACCATGCACGAGCGCAAAGCCATGATGGCAGAGCGTGCAAGTGCATTTATTGCATTACCCGGCGGTTTAGGAACATTCGAAGAAATATTGGAAATAGCCACTTGGGGCCAACTTAACCAACACCAAAAACCCATGATTTTGTATAACGTAAATGGCTTTTATAATGCATTGATTGCCCAGCTAGACCATGCGGTTCAAGAAGGTTTTCTTCCCCTTCAGCACCGAGCTAAATTAATTGTATGTGATGATGTCGATCAGATTTATAACGTCATTAAAAATTTAAAAATGCCGAAAAGATTTGTTGTTTAGTTACCCACCTACTCTCCATAAAAAAGCGGTTCTGCCGCTTTTTTTGTTTTAACTATTTTCACCGCTACCATCAAAAGCACTTAGATTTATTAAAGGAGTAATCAACATTGTCTTACTTTTTTTACTTTCAATTTGTTTTACACTAGACCAAAACGTTAACTTTCAAATGTTATGAATGCCACGCCGACTCACCAAGCCTTGCAACCTGAATATCGCTTACTCGTACTTTTGGTTTCCATTGGCTTTTTTATGCAGGCTTTGGACACAACAATTGTAAATACAGCTATTCCTGCAATGGCTCACCATTTAAATGAAGACCCTCTACGCATGCATAGCGTAGTAGTGGCCTATGTTTTATCAGTAGCCGCCTGCATTCCTTTAAGTGGATGGTTAGCAGACCGCTTTGGTGTTAAAAATATTTTCTTATCGGCAATCGTTATTTTTACTTTAGCCTCTTTAGGTTGTGGTCTTTCTCAGAGTCTCAATCAACTCTTATTTTTCCGGGTCATCCAAGGCGTAGGCGGGGCTTTACTACTTCCTGTTGGTCGATTATCACTTTTAAAGATTATTCCCCGAACTCAGTTTTTAGCTGCAATGAGCTTAATGAGTCTTGCAGGTTTACTCGGGCCGTTGGCTGGTCCAACTTTAGGTGGCTGGTTAGTTGAAGTTGCAACTTGGCATTGGATTTTCCTCATCAATATTCCCATGGGTATCTTAGGTATCTTAATGACATTAAAAGTCATGCCTAATTTAAAAGAGCCTTCAGTTAAAACATTTGATTTAGGCGGCTTCATCTTATTAGTGGTAGCCATGATTGGATGGTCTTTGGGTATCGAACATTTAGCCTCCCCTGAATATTCAAAATGGTTCAGCATTTCACTATTGGTCGTCGGCATAATCGCAACACTTTGGTATGCCTATCATTCTCATACTCATCAAAATGCGTTGTTCCGCAGTCGACTCTTTAGAAATAAAATTTATGCGATTGGTATTTTAGGTAATTTCTTTGCTCGCTTCGGTGGTAATGCTTTACCTTTTGTTTTACCGCTCATGCTACAAGTCGCTTTTGGCTTTGAACCTTTTATTGCTGGTTTAATGATGATTCCTTTAGTCTTGGGTTCATTATTTTCAAAGCCAATTGTCAGACCGATTATTCAAAAGATTGGCTATCGACGTTTTTTACTCATCAACACAACGCTGGTCGGGCTATGTATCGCCTCTTTCGCCATCATGACAGTCGACACTCCAACTTGGTTTAGAGCCTTACACTTTTTCTTATTTGGCACATTAAACTCACTGCAATTTGTGGGTATGAACACATTGACCTTAAAAGATTTGCCTCAACAAGATGCAAGCAGCGGTAATAGTTTCTTGTCGATGATCATGATGCTATCAATGAGTATTGGCGTGGCACTCGCTGGCACACTCATTAATATCTTTACTGATTATTATGGAGCTGACCATGTGACCACTGCATTCCACGTCACTTTAATTTGCCTCGGGTGCATCAATATCATTACAGCGCTTATTTTCTGGCAAATTCCAAAAAATACCCCCGTATAAGTCGTTGCATTTTTAGCGTGGTTTCTCCCTCTTGAATCAAGTTATGATGTCGGCTTCAAATCTGTAATGAGTTTTGCATGACCAAACTGGCTAAAACCTTTTTCACAGCACGGTACAATACCTTTATCGGAATTGGCTTGGGATGTGTTATGGGAATTCTGGCTTATTTTGGTTTGTTCTATCAGCAAAAAGCCATTGCACAAGATTATCCAGTTCAAGGCTTTGATGTTTCTCACCATCAAGAAGATATTAACTGGAAAAAAATATCACCGGAAAAGTTCCAATTCGTTTATTTAAAAGCAACTGAAGGCGGTGATTACAAAGATTCAAAATTTCAAGAAAACTGGCTCAAAGCTCGTGAACATGGGTTTCATGTAGGGGCTTACCACTTTTATCGCCTGTGTCGTGATGGAAAGACACAAGCTGATAACTTTATTGCGACTGTACCTAAAAAATTAGATGCTCTTCCTCCCGTCATTGATCTGGAATATGACGGTAACTGTATTAATTCGCATACCAAAGAACAATTACTTAAAGAAATAGGCATCATGCATGATCGCCTAAAACAGCATTATGGCAAACAGCCTATCTTTTATATTTCTAAAACTTTTTATCACATTGTGTTAATCGGTAGTTTTCCTAATACACCACTTTGGGTCAGAGATTACGAAGGAAAACCTGAACTTAAAGATAAAAGAAAATGGCTCTTTTGGCAGCATAGTAATCAGGGTAAAATTGAGGGAATAACAAAGCCCGTAGACTTAAATGTTTATGAGGGTTCAGTCAAAGAATGGCACCAATTCTTACAGCAGCAAGGCATCGTGAAAGCACAATAATATGCGCAAAATCATTCATATCGATATGGATGCCTTTTATGCATCAGTCGAATTGCGAGAGCGTCCTGATCTAAAGCATCTCCCTGTGGTTATTTCTTCGCATCATCCGCGAGCTGTCATTGCTGCTGCATCCTATCCTGCCCGTGAATTTGGTTTACGTTCAGCCATGTCGATGAGTCAGGCAAGAAAACTATGCCCTCAAGTCGTTATTATTGAGCCAAATTTTGAAAAATACCGCACAGTCTCTGCTCAAATTCACTCTATTTTTCAGCAATATACTCTGCTTATTGAACCTTTATCGCTCGATGAAGCCTATTTGGATGTCACTGAAAATCTAAAACAGATTGCGAGTGCAACCGAGGTTGCGATGCATATTCGGGAAGATATTTTTAGGTTAACTGGACTGACTGCATCAGCAGGTGTAGCCCCCAATAAATTTTTGGCAAAAATTGCTTCAGATTGGAATAAACCGAATGGCTTATGTGTAATCAAACCTTCGCAGGTTGCAAGTTTTATTCAAGACCTGCCACTTAAAAAGATTCCTGGCGTCGGTAAAGTCACTCAGGAAAAATTACAGCAGCTTCAATTACATACTTTGGGTGATTTACAGAAAATTGAAGAGGCTGTTTTAGTTCACCACTTCGGTAAATATGGACAACAACTCTACCTATATGCACAAGGGATTGATCATAGACCTGTTCAAGCTGAAAGAGCCCGCCAACAAATTTCGAAAGAGACAACTTTCGATAGTGACTTTACTTTGGTTCAATGTCAGCCCTATTGGCAAGGACTAGCTGAAAAAGTATGGCAAAGCTTAGAGAAAAAGCAACTCAATGCACGTGGTGTGAATATTAAGCTTAAACTCAAGAATTTTCAGACTTTACAACATAGTAAAAGCTTTAAAAGACCGATCCAGTCGCTACAGGACTTAATCCAAGTTTTATTTTTATTATTAAATGAAATGCAGATTCCTGAACATTTTCAGTTTCGCTTAATTGGTATAGGCGTTTATCAATTACAGACTCAAGCGGATGACTTCCAACTTAACCTTTGGTGATTGATTAATTTTCACTCAAAAGAGCAACTTTTAAACAAAATAGACTCCCTTTTACTGAAACTTTAGAGTAACCTAATCAACGCATATTCATTACCCATGTATTTGCAACATGCCAAAGCAACCTTTACTTTCGGCATATCGTCCTGTGATTGGCGTGACGACCAAATCCGAATATTACAGGGCTCTTCTGATACATGGCTTAGATATCCCTTCATCACAATAATCTACTGAAATTCCTTTCTACTTGCTTGCACCAACCCAGTAACTCTTCATAAAATCAAAACTATTAAATAAAACCACCCTAGAGCATTTTTATGACGGTAAAGCGTTTACACGTGACTTCACGCTACTGTGAAGTTGCGATTTCAGGCAATTTGGTACATTTAGCTGGCCAACTCGCAGATGATACAAGCGTAGATGTTACAGCACAGACTCAACAAACTTTAGATAATATTGACCGTCTATTGGCAGAAGCTGGAACAGATAAAACCCATATTCTTTCTGTTATGATTTTTCTAAAAGATATCGACAAAGATTATGCAGCAATGAATGCTGTTTGGGATGCATGGATTAGTGAAGGACATCCACCAGCACGTACTTGTGTAGAGTCCAAACTTTATGCGCCAGACGTGCTTGTAGAAATGACGGTTGTTGCAGTACTTCCATAATTTTTATAAATATAAAATGACACTAAATTGAGCAATATCCCTAGTTATATTGCTCAATTTTTTAGTAATTTTAACATTGTTAATGTCAGCATGTTATTAAGATCTTCTTTAATGAGTTCTCTAATCAATTGCTATAATCTCTAATTTTTAAGACTTCACAAACGCATTTGACATTCGTTCTAGTTGCGGCGTTGCATGTAAAATTGCCATCTCTGTTTCTGGAGTCAATAAGTCCCTTCTCAGATCGTGATAATCAGGCACCTCACTGTAATGCAGTACACGATAGCCGGCCAATTGTAATAGACGACGTTCATATTGCTGATGCGCACGGCGTAAACCATTTTCGCCAAGAACCACAATGACAACAACCTGATAATTTTGATCAAGTACAACAAAATCAGCTGCCATATTTTGATATTTTCGACGTGTATGCGCGTATTTTGTAGTTAATAATGCATCAAAGGATACATGTGCCAACACGGTAAATTTAGGTAAAACTGTTTGTAGTCTGGTTAATGTCATTTGCTCATGGCTAGTTAATACTGCACGGCGCTTCAAGGCACTATCATGTTGATGCCTTCGTGAAAGACTTTTCACTGCCATTACAACAGCCAAAAATAATAATAAAATCGTAATTAAATAGTACATGGGTCCAATCCTTTAGGTTTTTTATAATGATTTTGCTAGATCACACTTTGTTTTAATTGATAACGACACAGCCGTTTTTTAAAAGGTTCACTTAGTAATTTCACTTGTAGTTATCAAGCTTGGCTTAAATTTAGCCACCCTCACATTATTTATAATCATAGAGTCTACAACAATCAAGTGCAGCTCGTCAGATTTTTGCTATTTATCATTATTCGTTACGTTTTTTGTACTTTTAATCTTCAAAAATCTCACTATACGATTTAAATAGATACTTTAAAAACAAAACAGGCTCTATTTAAGAGCCTGTTTTATCACTATCCACGAACCTTGCTTTTAGGTTTACTTTTTCCACCAAATGGTCTTTTCTCACCTGTTTCACGAGGAGGCAAACCAGTGTGCTGGGTTAGAACCTGTCCTTTTTGTGGACGTTTTTGCCCTGCTGCTGAACGAGATTGTCCCTGACCACGTTTTGCTGAATCACCCGCTACAGAAGAGTTCTTCTTACGTGCCGACTTATATTCACCTTCAGCAGTACCTTGTGGCTGATAGGTCGGGATCAAGTGCTGCTTTGAATTACCAATTAAATCTGCACGGCCCATTTCTTTTAAAGCTTCACGAAGTAATGGCCAGTTGTTTGGATCATGGTAGCGTAGGAATGCTTTATGCAGACGACGGCGTTTCTCACCTTTTACAATATCAACTTTTTCAGTATAGCGAGCGACTTTAGCAAGCGGGTTTTTGCCCGAATAATACATGGTTGTTGCAGTTGCCATTGGCGATGGATAGAACGTCTGTACTTGATCGGCACGGAAACCATTCTTTTTTAACCAAATTGCAAGGTGCATCATGTCATAATCTGATGTACCCGGATGTGCTGCAATAAAGTAAGGAATTAAATATTGCTCTTTTCCTGCTTCTTTACTGAAACGGTCAAACATTTGCTTGAAACGATCATAAGTACCAATTCCCGGCTTCATCATCTTAGATAAAGGACCATTTTCGGTATGTTCAGGAGCAATTTTTAAATAACCGCCAACGTGATGTTGTACTAGTTCTTTTACATATTCAGGGTTGAGTACGGCAAGGTCATAACGTAAACCTGAACCAATCAGAATTTTCTTCACACCTTTAATTGCACGTGCTTTACGATAAAGCTGTACTAACGGTGCATGATCGGTATGCAAGTTTTGACAAACACCCGGATAAACACAAGAAGGTTTACGACAGTTCTTCTCAATTTCTGGGTCTTTACAGTGCAAACGGTACATGTTTGCCGTTGGACCACCTAAATCTGAAATAATGCCGGTGAAGTTTGGCGCTGTATCACGGATTTTTTCAATTTCACGTAAGATCGAATCTTCCGAACGGTTTTGAATAATACGACCTTCATGTTCTGTAATCGAACAGAATGTACAGCCACCAAAACAGCCACGCATAATGTTGACCGAGAATTTGATCATATCAAATGCAGGGAAACGAGCATCGCCATAAGTAGGATGGGGCAAACGCGCATATGGAAGATCAAACACATAATCCATTTCCTCAGTGGTTAGAGGAATTGGTGGAGGATTGATCCAAACATCACGTTCACCATGGCGTTGAACCAAAGCACGGGCATTACCCGGATTAGTTTCAAGGTGCAAAATACGGTTTGCATGCGCGTAAAGTACGTGATCATTTGACACTTCTTCAAAAGAAGGTAAACGAATTACCGCTAACTCGCGTGGAGGTAACTTGTGTTTAATTGCTTTTGACGGTGTCGGCTTTAATTGAACGATTTGAGTATCGTCATCGAGTTTGTCACCTTCACGCACAATCGGATTTGCAACAATCTCTTTCTGGAAATCTTGATACTGAGCTAATGAGTTACCTTTTTCTTTTTCAACCTCACAGCCATCAATATCTTCAGTCATGACATAGGGGTTAATAATTGGATCAACACGCCCAATCGTATCTACATCATTACTCGCAACTTCAACAAACTTTGCTTTTGATGCTTTGTTATGTTTATTAATAATAAATGCTGTACCACGAACATCAGTAATCTCATGGATTTTATCACCTTTGGCCAAACGATGCATCACATCAATAATGGCACGCTCACCATTACCATACATGAGTAAATCGGCTTTTGAATCCATCAAAATCGAACGACGAACTTTGTCTGACCAATAATCGTAGTGCGCAATACGACGTAAACTACCTTCAATACCACCTAATAACACTGGTACATCTGGGAAAGCTTCACGACAGCGCTGGCAATAAACTGTTGCTGCGCGGTCAGGACGTTTATTTGGTTCATTGTTTGGAGAATAAGCATCATCAGAACGGATTTTACGATCTGCCGTATAACGGTTAATCATCGAATCCATATTACCTGCGGTTACACCCCAAGCAATCGTTGGCTTACCTAAAACGCGGAAGCTTTCAACATTGGTCCAATCTGGCTGCGCAATAATTCCGACACGGAAACCTTGTGCTTCAAGTACACGCCCAATCACACCCGATACAAATGATGGGTGGTCAATATAAGCATCGCCACAGACTAAAATAAAGTCACATGCATCCCAGCCGAGTTGGTCCATTTCTTCTCGTGACATCGGCAAAAATGGTGCGGGTTCAAAACACGACGCCCAATATTTGTCGTAATCAAACAGCGCTTTTGGCGCAGTCTGCATGGTGTAGGCAGTAGACATGGCTTGCGAATCTCGGCTAGCAGATGGAGGAGAGACATCTAAAGATGAAAGCCGATCATTTTAACATGAATTCCATTCATTTTCCCTGTTTATAAAACATGCGAAAACAACAATATAGAAATTAATTTGATTAAACTTTACTCAATATTTTATTCTTGGAATAAATACGGCGGAACAAAATCCGCCGCAGTTTTAATTTTTATTTGTAGAGATTAGAACAACGCTTTTGGCAAACGAATCTGAATAATCTCATTATCATCAGCCAATTTTGAATTACGTCCTGTCGAACCAGGGAAGTTATTATCATTGAAAACGGTAAGCGTTGTACCATTTTCAATAATCACATCTTCAATAGTTTCAAATGGGAAAGCAAAAAACTGTCCCGTACCAATATCCCCTGCTCTAGCTGTGCCATACAACAAATTCGGGTTAGCAATTTTAATTAAATCGACTAAATCTTCACGGCTTACTAGCTGACCTGACTCATTTAATTTAATACGGATTAATTTTTTATATCCGCCTAAATTATTCTGGGTCGCATCACGCTCAATAATAATGCCTTCTTTATCATTAAAGAGTTGGAAGTCACCAATATTGGTTGCCTTGCTGTCTAACTGGAACCAATAATATTTTCCTGTATACGCTTTTTTCTTCAGGTCAAATTGAGAAATCAGTAGTTGTCTTTCTGTTTCCCGAATTGATTTAATTGGTTTTTCTATAAGCGGGTAAAGATACTGCCCGTCTGGCGAAATCGCCATTCCTTCAAAACCACCACTTTGTTGAACTAGAGGCTCTACAAAATTAATTTGTGCTTTATTAAACTGATTTTGTGGTGAACGTAACTCTTGAGTCGGGTTTAACGGATTTGGCAGAGCAATCGGTGCATCTAATAACACGCCATCGGCTGAAAAATGAAGTAAATAAGGCCCAAACTCATCCCCAATCCAGTAAGTCCCATCGCTAGTACGTTGCATAGACTCTGGATCAAAATCTGCACCCGTTAATAAACGCTCTGCTGTATCACCATTCACGATATTAAATGGAATTAATTTGTTCGGATCACGCAATTGAATAAAGCCTTGTACCGTAACTTGCCCTGTACCTTTGGTTTTAGTTTTGACATCAGGTTTTAATTTATAAATACGAAGTAGAAAGTCTGCTGAATTATCTTGGGTACCAAAGCCATTATCGGCCATTGCCATATAACTGCCATCTTCATTTTTTAATGCAGCAGAAAAACCTTGTACAGGCTGGCCTTTAAATGGAGGATAAATTCCATTTGCACCTTTGACATATGCACCAGAGTCTGGGCCAGCAGCATAGGTTTCTACAGGCAATTTGGCAAAAGAAATTAAGGTCGGTTCAGTAACTTTTTCAGTAGGTGAAGTTTGTTCTTGATCGTTATCATCATTACATGCCGTCAATCCTAAACTGGCACAACAGAGTAATGCCACTAATGTTTTTTTGCTCATAGTTTTATACAGTTGGTAAAAAATTAAGCAAATTTAATCAAGCTTATATGAAGTTTTTACTTCAAAAAGATGAAATCTTTATGGCGAAAATATGACAAACCCCACTGTTCAATACAAACACAAACTAAATAACTTCATCAAAAAGAATTAAAGTTTCGTTGGCTGATATTCTCCAGCAATTGCTGCTTTTAAAAAGTTCTGGAAGGTTGGACATTCCATATGATTTTCAGCTGGACATACCGCAGCATGCTCTAATCCTTGACTAATAAAATGTAATCGCTTTGCCATTTGTTCTAGTTGTTCAGCTTTATCTTTTAGTTTCTGACGATCAAGATTAGGCTTACCATCTTGTCCAAACATTGTTGCGATTTCATTTAAAGAAAAACCTGCGGCACGACCTAAAGCAATGAGTGCCAATTGATCAAGCACCTGCTTCCCATACTGCCGACGTAAACCTTGCCGTCCTATCGATTTAATTAATCCTTTCTCTTCATAAAAACGTAGTGTAGCGGTTGTGACTTTTGCCTTTTTAGCGACTTCACCAATATCCATAACAACCTCTTGACTTCAAGTGAACTTTAACTTGCACAATAAATTTATCACGTTTCAGACGTATAAAAGCAAGGTTTCAAAATGAATCTCTCCACATTGTTCTTTCAAGCTTTATACCTTGGTGTTGGTGCAACAGTCATTATGGATATATGGTTGTTAATATTAAAGATATTTAAAATTCCGACCTTAAATTTTGCCTTTCTCGGTCGCTGGGTCGGTTGGATATTCCACAGAAAAATCATCCATCAATCTATAGCTCAAAGCCCTCAAATTAAAGGTGAATATTTATTAGGTTGGGTTGCTCACTATAGTGTCGGACTAATCTTTTCATTTAGCTTTCTTTTAATTGTTAGCTCAGATTGGCTTAGCCATCCTCAATTTTATTCAGCACTTCTGTTTGGTGTAGTCACCGTTCTCATTCCTTTTTTTATTATGCAACCTGCGATGGGTAGTGGTTTTGCTTCTTCAAAAACCCCTCGTCCTTTTTTGAACTGCCTAAAAAGTTTGATGAACCATAGTGTTTTTGGTTGTGGCTTATATCTCACTGCAAAACTATTTCAACTTTAAATAAAGAGGAAACTACTCATGAAAACCGTTGCCATTATTTACTATAGTCGCCAAGGCCACACCCAATTTATTGCTCAGCAAATTCAAACTGGCATCTTGAGCCAAGAAAATATTAAAGTAGATCTGCTCAGTGCGGAACATCTTGTCGAAAACCCAGAAACCCTAATTCAATATGACGGCTTAATTTGGGGATCTCCTACTTATTTAGGGGGTGTATCTTCCAAATTAAAACAACTCATGGATGCAACAGGCTCATTATGGAAAAAACAGAAATTTAAAGGAAAACTGGCGGCTGGCTTTACCGTATCTTCCCTTCCCGCAGGTGATAAACAATCGACACTAATTTCACTTTTTACCTTTTGTATGCAACACGGCATGTTATGGGTCGGCAACCCGATTATGCCTGAGCAACACCAAGGGGTTCCTTATACTCAAGCAGCCAATCGTCTAGGCTCATGGTCAGGCTTAATGGCTCAGGCTGAACATGGCAGTAATGCTGATAGGTTTGATGAAGGAGATATTAAAACTGCTCAACAATTTGGAGAAAATTTTGCATTGACCTTAAATGCTTATCAAGGAATATAAGATTATGAAAGCACAGAAGCTTTTATTCCTCTTCATTTTATCTGGAATGATGTCTTTTATAGTTTCAGGTATTTCAACTTTTAAAGTAGTGGGACTAAATCATCATTTCCTTTCATTGTGGGTATCGGCTTGGATTATTGCATGGATATTGGCTTTTCCAAGTGTATTGATTTGTGCTCCTATAGCCCAAAAACTTGTCGACATCGTATTTAAGTAAGTTGATCTGTAAGTTAAAACGTACAAAACTTGCGGCGATTTGCGGATATTCATCTTTAGTATTTTTTCATAATATATGAAACATAGAGAGACAGGATGTCTCATTGAAGAAGAATAAGAACGCAGGAAGCGGTAGTTGACAGGAGTTAGCTACATAAGCTGAATACGAAAGAACCTTGACAGGATGTCGGGGTTCTTTCATTTTAATTATACAAAATTCTCACTATTTGCTTGTGCTGAGCAACAGAACTTATATTGATCGATTAGTTGCAGCTGAATACCATGATTTCATTTGAAATTTGATTATCGGTTTTGTATTTTGCTTACCTCATCTTTATCTAACAATTATTTTAAACCGACTCAAATAAACATTTTGAGTCTCAAATTTTTCATAATTGCTTTAATGTCAATAATGACTGGGTGTACAAGCTTAGGCCCGAATAGTGGTTCATTTTCATGGCGTTCAAATAAGCTCTCGTCTGGTCTACAAAAAGCTTATTCTGTTCCACAAAGCACAGCAAATCGGTTATCTCCAATAATTATTCAAAGTGCTGACCAATATAATGTGCCGCCTCTTTTACTTGCCGCGGTCATAAGACAAGAATCGAGTTACAATACTAATGCCCTCTCGCCTACGGGTGCAGTCGGTTTAACTCAAATTATTCCCAGCTATTGGCAACAAACTTGTGCTGGTAATTTGTATGATGAATCTACAAATATTCAATGTGGTGCTTATATCTTAAATCACTATTATCAGTCAGCGGATAGTTGGTTCAAAGCAACTGCTTATTATAATGTGGGACCAACTGGATATGAGCGAAGCTTCTGGACACGGCACAAAGCTAAAAAATATGCTCGATCTGTTAAACGTCATCAAAAAGCTTTAAAAAGTGCTTTATAAATAAGTTTAAATAAAAGCCCATCAATAGATGGGCTTTTTTATACAGTTAATTTTATTCGTCAAATAAACCGTCAAACAGAACAGAAGATAAATAACGCTCCCCACTATCTGGCAGAATAACAACAATAGTTTTACCAGCATTTTCAGGGCGTTCTGCAATTTTTGCCGCCGCAGCCAAAGCTGCGCCACTTGAAATACCCACTAAAATACCTTCTTGGGTTGCACAGTTTCTTGCCCACTGAATTGCTTCTTCGCTAGTCACTGGTAAAACTTCATCTACAAGATCTAAATCAAGATTCTTTGGAATAAAGTTCGCACCAATTCCCTGAATTTTATGCGGTGCAGGTGTAATGTTCTCTCCATTTCTAGTTTGAGTAATAATTGGAGACTCAGCAGGTTCAACGGCTACAGAATACAAAGGTTTATTTTGAACTTGTTCGAAATAACGAGAAATACCGGTAATTGTGCCACCAGTACCTACGCCAGCAACCAAAATATCAACTTGTCCACCTGTAGCTTGCCAAATTTCAGGACCGGTTGTGTCTACATGAATTTGAGGATTCGCTGGATTTTCAAATTGCTGAGGTAAGAAATAAACATCTGGCTGTTCAGCTGCTAATCGTATGGCTTCATCAACTGCACCTTTCATCCCTTTCGCTGGTTCAGTTAAAACTAAATTGGCACCGAGTGCTTTTAATACTTTTCTACGCTCAAGACTCATACTTGCAGGCATAGTTAAAGTAATCGGATAACCCTTAGCAGCTGCAACAAAAGCCAATGCAATCCCTGTATTACCACTGGTTGGTTCAATAATATGCATGCCTTCTTTTAACACACCACGCTTTTCTGCATCGGCAATTAGTGCCGCTCCGATACGACATTTCACAGAAAATGCAGGATTACGGCTTTCCACTTTTGCTAATACGGTTGCACCAGTTTTAATCAAACGATTAATGCGAACTAAAGGAGTATTGCCAATAGCTTCTGCATTATTTGGATAAACTGCTATTCCTAAATTATTGGGTGTTGGAAATTGCTGATCAGTAGACATGTTATATCCTTATTAGATTTGGAATGATTCTGAATCATTATAAGCTTCTATAATAAACAGGAAAGTAGAAAAGCTAAGTAATGCTTGAATTCTCAAGTAAACAGTATCTCTTGTCATAGATTTCTTTTTAAGAAACAAAAAATTAATAATTATTTTAAAAATCAAATTATTAGATTAAATAAGTTTATTTTTCCATCCATATCTTACGTTATTAACACTACCCTAATCTTCTGATCACACACTAAAGTAAGGTTTTTCCAAAATTTTATATAGCGAGTTACCAAAGTTCACCCTCTCTCCAATCGGCACAAATACTATCATCTTCTAAATTATGAGTTAGTCGCTCTTTCAGCATAGCGCTCAACGGAAATAGCATAATTTGATAATCATCTGTTAGATAAGTGGAAGTATCTTGCTTGATGTATAAATCCCCCCACCACGAAATCCAATCTAATTTTTTATAGAATGTCTCATCTTCAGGCTGTAATGCCGCGAGTTCATAGCCTAAAGTAGTTAAAGCATCAGTTAAATATTTTAATAATTTAGATGCGAGTCCTTTTCCACGCATTTTGAAATCAGTAGTCACATATTCTATGTAAGCAGTTTTTACAGTAATACCATCGTTTAAGGTGAAAATTCGATCTGTCCATAAAGCATGTGACACAATATTATCATCCAATATGCCTATTATATGTACAGCATTTTGCATGAAGGTATATTGACTCCAAGGATCTTCATCAAAAGCAGCAAAACACAGCTCAGCAATTTGTTGTCGTTGTTGCTTATTTAGGTCATGAGCCACGATGATTTTAAACTGCATAGACAGAAACTCTATTTTAATTGCTTAAATCATAAGCAAAGATCGAAATAATACGAAGTTTTTTAGTTTAAATTAAACAATTAATTTAATTCACGCATAAAGAAACACCCCGGTTTCTTTCGA
>NZ_JASCAI010000022.1:0-109587 GCF_029967875.1 Acinetobacter sp. V89_4 | reverse complement strand
ACCTTGCGGCGCTGGAACCTAAATCCAGTGCGTCTACCAATTTCGCCACGCCCCCGATGGCTGTGTATATTAGCGATAAGATCTAACAGTGACAAGTGTTTTTTTTCTAAAAAAAACTGACCGTGTAAATTGTATACAGATACTAGATCAATGATTTTTATAAGTTTGAATGTGCTTTTAAACAATTCATCGCTTCAAACACGTTTGCAAACCTATTTTTTTGTTGTTTTTGCAATAAACCTAAAAGTAATGGATAGAAAATCATAAATTTCACGGGTAATTGAATGGTTAAATTTTGACAATGCAATACTGCCCACTCATAGTAACTCCCTGCTTCTAAGCGAGTTTGAGTTAACCATTCATATAAAACGATACCAAATGCGTATAAATCGCTTTGTATATCCTTAGAAGCGCCTCTAAACAGCTCTGGAGCCATATATCGTGGTGTAGCATCCATTCTTAAATCCGAGCTTGATATAAGTCGGGCTTTCTCAAAATCAATCAAATAAGCATTTTGCTCAAACTTTCGAAAATGTTCTTTCTTAATATCTCCATGAATCCAACCAAATTCATGGAGTTCTGCGAGCTTATCTAGTGCGGACCAAATCTTATGATATACATCAGTTAAACCTGCTTCATGAGACAATGAACCAAACCACAAATCAGTATTGGGTAAAATTAAAACTTTACCTAAAAAATGGTTTAATTGAGGAATGGCACCAACTTCAATTAAGTTATGAGGTAAAAGCCACGCGGAGTTTTTATGAGTAATCTCTTCGTAAAACAATTGTTCATGAATGAAATCTTGCTCACTTTGAACATCTGTTGCAGGTAAATGATATTTTAACCAATAGTCTTTGTTATCTATGCTGCATGTCCATAGATACCGCCCTAAAGCGGCACTCGCAGGTTTTGTCACACTTTTTAAGTTTTGTATATTCGAAGCAAAATCATGCTTCAGCATAGTAAGACTCTGGCTGTTGTTGCTTTTCTTCAAAACGCAAAACTTCTAAACAATGCTGAATCGTCTTGCCAATACGAGCATGGGTCTCAATCGAAGAAATTTTGGGCCAAGTCGCACGTTCCCCTTCTCGCTGTAAGCGTTTAAACAAATGTGGTCGTGGGTTTTGCAAAGTATAGGTATAGTGACTCAAACCATATTTAGCAATGATATTCACATCACCATAATAACGCTGCCCCATTACCCCATAGCCGTGATCGAGTAATCGTCTAATCGGAGAAATAGAACCGAGTCTTTGACGTGTAAAATCCATAAGTCCCATGGATAACACTTTACCTTGACGTCTTAAAATCCGTTCAGGCCAACTTAAAACGTCTTTACGAAAGCGGTCTGCATCATTTTGCATAAATGGAACAATATGTGGGTTCACCTGACTGGCGATGGTGTAATTTAAATTATAAAGTCGAGCCATTCTTTCTTGCGGGAAATCATTTCTTACACTGCCATCTACCCATTTTGTGTTTGCCATGTAAGGCGTGTGTTCACCGTCATAACGTTTGCTGGTTAAACGCACGGGTGGAAATAACACAGGTACAGCACATGAAGCCAACACAGCACTCCACACTAAAACATTAGGCGTCATAATGGCATTCATGATGCGCGGGTTTTCTGTTGCATCATAAGGAGCAACTGCCACATTAATGTTTAAACCTGATTTTTTGAAAGCCTCTTCAAACGTGAGATCACCCAGATTTTCGACAAGGAACTTTTTCAAATAATGCACATCGGCAATTCCACCATTTCCTTTAATGAGTTCACGAAGTTTTCTAAAATGAAAAGCATCACTAAAGAATTGTTCTCCATTTAATAAATTTTGAACATCTTCACTGGCAGAAGTTCCGAGCATGCCCGTCATAATTGCCCCTGCACTTGAGCCAGACAACACTTTAGGCATTAAATCTTGTTCAATTAAAGCTTTACATACCCCAGTGTGGAAAAGGCCTAAAGTCGCTCCACCTGAGAACATAAGGGCTGGTTGTCCATATGCTTTTTCACAATTTTCAAAAAACTCAATTTTTTCTTTTCGTTGGAAAGTAATGCATTCACTTGAAGCAATATAGGCCAAGCTTTGGCTAACTTCTTCAATATAATCTTCAATTAACTTTTTTGTTCCCACATGCGTTGCAGCAAACAACATGGGGTGACCAATATTTGCAATATCGTAGGTTAGGCCTTCTTTGAGTAAATAAATAAGATCTAGCGTTCGATGTTGCTGGCGATATCTTTTCAGTAAAGTGTATCTATAAGAAATGAGCTCTGCATCGAAGTAAGGCGAACTATTATCAAATTTCCACTCTTGCACCCCTGTTTCTTCATCTAGTTTTAATGCAAAAGACTTCCACTCTTCATAAGATTCAGCCATGTCTAACTGACGTTGTAATTTTTTGATACGGTAGGCCTGATGCGGATTCATATCACTGCGTATTTTTTCAAACATATTTCGTCCTCATCTTCACAGATGATTTTACTGAATAGACATAACAACACTATGCGCGGTCTGAAGATTTCAATCAATTGCAAAACCGATAAACTGTATAGACAATAACTTTTTTGTCAGCCTGTTAATTTCGGTGTTAGTATCCTAGTAAATTACTGTTTAACATGATTGACTTACCATGGCTACCATTGATTTACCAGATAATTTAGTTCAAACATTATCACTTGTATTAAATCAGTTACAGCAGGTCTTACCTGAACCTAAACAAGAAACAGATTTTAATGCACCTGCTTTTAGATGGGAAAATCAGCAACTTAAAGCCATCTATACACCCAAAAATATTTATCTGGATGACCTAAAAGGCATTGAACGTCAGAAAGAGAAAATCATTCAAAATACTTTGCAGTTTTTAAATGGTCTACCCGCAAATGATGTGCTTTTAACTGGCTCTCGCGGTACAGGAAAGTCATCTATTGTACGTGCTTTATTGACTGAGTATGCCCCGCAAGGATTACGTTTAATTGAAATTGAGCGGGATGACTTGGCAGATTTACCTAAAGTTCAGAAACTCATTCAAAACCGACCTGAAAAATACATCGTGTATTGTGATGACTTAGCGTTTAATGCTGAAGATGAAAATTACCGTAGTTTAAAAAGTGTATTGGATGGTTCATTACAGTCTGGTTCAAGTAATTTTATTATTTATGCAACCAGTAACCGCCGTCATTTGTTACCAGAATTTATGCATGAGAATACACCTGTAACCAAGGTCGATGTACCACAATATACTGAGTTACACCCACAAGAAGCGATTGAAGAAAAGATCTCTTTGTCAGATCGTTTTGGTTTGTGGTTATCTTTTTACCCAATGGACCAGAATTTATATTTAGAAATTGTGGAGCATTATCTTGATAAAGCAAATATGGCTTTTAATGATGAAGTTCGCGCTGAAAGTTTGCGTTGGTGTCAAATGCGTGGTCAACGCTCAGGACGTGCTGCATATCAGTTTTCTAAGCACTGGATTGGTTTAAATGGCTTAAAAGAGTTGTCTAACAATTAAACAAAATGTCCCGCAAAGCCTTAGCTTTGGCCTGAAAACCGCTTAGTTTTGATAGTTGTTTTTCATAACCTAAAACAAAGATAGTCCTATCCTCATTTAGGTTTATATATGAAAAAACAATTGCCCAAAATTTCTATAGGCAGCAAACTTTTAGGTCAAAGCTTATTGCTCGCGCAAAGTGTTATAGACAAAGCAGAAAAATATTCAACTCTTCCTTTTTCTCAGCCTCACATTATTCAACCCCGAGTTGATGAAAAATATTATAGCTGGACTCATTACGGTATCTTTTTCCCACTTTTGCCAGAGCCACATCGCTATTTAAATATTATGATTTTATTAGGCACACCTGGTGCTCTTGCATTTGATCATGATGACATAATTCATGGAAATCCTCGAAAAACAGCGACTTTCTTTTCAAGTACAGCCGCGGTAGAGAAAGCTTTGCTTAAGGCTTATATCATTCCTAAAGATACAAAAATTAATAAAGATGGGAGCTTAATCGAACTAGGTCAAGAAATTTCAATTCAAGGAAAATTCCCAAAAATTCATATTAATGGACACTACGAGGGTCTTGATTTCGACTTTGATATTAATGTTACCTCACATGTTTCATGGTTTATAAAAACACCGATTTATGATCATTTTAGCTTGTTAGCAAAGTTTAAAGGTTTCTTAAGCTATCAAGCAGAACGTATTGAAAGTGAGGGACTCTGTACTTATGAATATGCTCGAGCAGTTGGAGCTCATTCCATCGCAAATAAACTTATTCCTGAAGCCTATAAACTGCCGCTTGATTTTTTTACTTATCAAATTATCAATTTAAATGAGACCACTCAACTTCTTCTTACCAAAGCAGATATTGCAGGTCAGACAGCAGCTTATACTTTGCATATTAGATATCTTGATCGACCTGCAGAAGTTTATACAGATGTCAGTTTTGATATTATTTCTCACCAAGTTGATGATTACATCTCACCGACTGGACAAAAGATGCGACTTCCTAAATTCTTTTCGTGGATTGCTCGAAATGAAGCTAAACAAATTATTTTAAATATTCAGGCAGAAATTGACTGCCCACTCCGCTATGGTCATGGGCGAGGTTATGCAAGTAGCTATATATTTACCGGTAATTATTTCGGTAATGAAGTTCAAGGCCGTGGTTATATCGAATATATAGATATTGAAAACCAACAAGCCTTTGAAGATGAATAGTTTTACTCAGGAATAGACAACTCAGTCATTGGCCAACGTGGTGTTGTGGTTACAGCTAAACCATCATGTTGGCCTGCTTTTAAGCGTTGATAACCTGCAAAAGCAATCATTGCCCCATTATCAGTACAAAGAGCAGGTTCTGCGTAATAAACTTGTGCCTTAATTTTAGCCAATGAAGTTTCCAACTGTTCACGTAATCGTAAATTAGCGCTTACTCCACCTGCAATAACTAGACGCTTAAGTCCAGTTTGCTTTAAGGCTTTTACTGATTTTTTTACCAAGGTATCTACAATTGCTTCTTGGAATGACGCAGCAATGTCAGCATCTCTGTTTTCACCATTCAATTTTTTCAATTGCACAGAAACAGCTGTTTTTAAACCACTAAAAGAAAAATCTAGACCTTGGTGAAGCATTGGTCGTGGAAATTCAAACGCTAATGGATTACCACTTAAAGCCAATTTCGCAATATTAGGACCACCCGGGTATGGTAAACTCATCATTTTTGCAACTTTATCAAAGGCTTCCCCAGCTGCATCATCAATAGATTCACCCAAAAGTTCATATTGACCAATACCGTGAGCTGCCATTAATTGTGTATGCCCACCTGAAACCAATAAAGCAACAAATGGAAATTCAGGCGGTTGACTTGAGAGTAAAGGTGCCAACATATGCCCTTCCATATGGTGAACACCAATGGCAGGTTTATTTAAAGAAAAAGCTAAAGTTCTTCCAAATAAAGCCCCTGTCATTAAGGCTCCCATTAAGCCAGGACCACGTGTATAAGCAACAGCATCAATCTCTTGTTTCGTTACACCACTTTGATCAAGTAATTGATTCATTAAAGGAATTAATTTTCGAACATGGTCTCGAGAAGCAAGTTCAGGTACTACTCCACCATATTCGGCATGAAGTTTAATCTGGCTATAAAGAACCTGTCCCCGCAAGCCGAGTTCGCTATCATAAAGTGCCAACCCTGTTTCATCACAAGAAGTTTCCAAGCCTAAAACAATCATCAAAACTGCCTTTTATATGAGTCAAAATATTGCAATCGCTATTATAGACTTGTGATATGAGTTGTAAATGAGTAAAATACTGACCTTCACTTGTGATCCGGCACAATAGTGTGCTTGATCTTATCCATAATCTAGAGGATTTTACATGCCACAAGTTAAGTTGAAAGAAGGCGAACCAGTTGACGTAGCTATCCGTCGTTTCAAACGTTCATGCGAAAAAGCTGGTGTTTTAGCTGACGTTCGTAAACGTGAATTCTACGAAAAACCAACTCAAGAACGTAAGCGCAAAAAAGCTGCTGCAGTTAAACGCTACCAAAAGAAATTGGCTCGCGAATCTGTACGTACTACTCGCCTTTACTAATTAATTTGTGATTGACTGCTGAATTATGACTACTTTAAAAAACCAAATTACTGATGCATTAAAAACTTCTATGCGTGCCAAAGATATGGCAACAGTGACGGTTTTGCGTAGTCTACAAGCAGCAATTAAGCAAATCGAAGTCGATGAGCGCATAGAGCTTGGCGACGCTCAGGTTCTTGCGGTCATTGAAAAGCAAATTAAACAACGTAAAGAATCGATCAAAGCCTTTGAAGGTGCTGGTCGTGATGATTTAGCTAGTAAAGAACAAGCCGAAGCTGAGATTTTATCTCAGTTTCTACCAGAAGCTATGACTGAGGAAGAGCTTGATTCTCTCATTGAGCAAACGATTTCTGCTCAAGAAGCAACTAGCATGAAAGATATGGGTAAGGTGATGAATTCTCTACGTCCGATCATAGCCGGGCGTGCCGATCCTTCTGTAGTTTCAGCAAAAATTAAAGCTAAATTAGCTTAATCTCTTCTCTTAAATTCTATATCCCCTCAAACCAAAATTCCTTTTAGTTTGGGCGTGTTTATATATCTGAATTTTTTGAAAGCTAAATTTTCAAATTTTCATTCTTCGCTCATCTTGCATTTGTTTCAATCTACTGTCTATTCTAGCCAACATTGCTTGATTGTCTTTTGCTAATCGCTGAGCATGCAACATCGATTTAATCGCATTCTCTTCACTCCCCGACCAATATTCAGCTTCTGCTCGATAGCGTAAAACATTGACTGCTCTCAACGGTCCTGTCTTGTCCAAATTAGCAGCCTGCTGCAAAAATTGCCAACCTTGGATATCTCTTGGGTTTTTATTGATAAACCGTTGAACAAGAGTTTGAACCTGTGAAAATTTTCCTTGGCGCAGCAACACTTCAGCCAACTTATAACTGAAAGCTCTATTTTCAGGCATAGTCATTTGTGTAGAAGCAATTGAAGTATAGGCTTGATCCAACTTGTTTTGCCCCAGATAAATATCAGTCTGCAAGAGTGTAACAAGAGGCTTTCCACTAGATTTGACTTGATCTAAAGTAGATTGCGCCTGTGCATAATCACCTTGTTTTACATAAAAAGCTGCCAAAGCAATAAGACCCGCAATATTTTTTTGTGAGGCTAAACTCTGTAGTTGGTTTTCGGTAGCCTGATTTGAAACTACCATTGTGTACCATTTTAAAATTTCAAAATCAGCATCATATATGCGATTTTTGACTTTAGGCATCTGGTTCGCACGAAGTCGAGCTTCACTCATGCGTTCGGTCGTCAGTGGATGGGTCAGCCAGAAATCTGGTAAAAAACTTACCCGACTAGTCGCGCGATGCATTGTCTCAAAATAGTCTGCCATACTTTGCGGGTTATAACCCGCTGCATACATATATTGCATGCCAATACGGTCCGCTTCACGCTCCTGATTTCGACTATATGTTAACTGGCTATCCATTAATGCAGCCTGCGTTCCTAACATCACTGCTGCTCCTGCATCTCCACCACCCTGTGCAGCTATGGCTACACCTGCTAAAAGCCCAGCTAAACTTAATAACGTTTGCCCCTTAAAGGCTTCCTCTGAACGACTAAAATGTCTTTGTGATACGTGTGCAATTTCATGCGCCATCACCCCAGCAATTTCATCAATATTGCGAGCTGAAGCAATAAGTCCTGTATTAAGCGCAAATAGACCACCCGGAACAGCAAATGCATTGATTTGTGGATCTTTAATAACAACTAGACCAATAGGCTGACCAAGTTGAGTCTCACTTAAAATATTTGAAAATACTTGAAAAAATTGGTCTTCGAGCCAGATATCTTGGATAACGGGCATTTGTTTATGAACTTCACGGAAAACTTTTTCACCAATAAATTTTTCTTTTTGTTGATCAAGCAAACCTATTCCACTTCCAATATTCGGAATTTCCACCTGATTCGCAGATGGCTGTGGGTCGAAAGACTGTGCATACGAAGCATTTGCTATAAAAGTCGCACTTAAAATAACTGGCAAAAATCTCAAAAGTTTTTCTCTATTAAAATTAAACCATAAAAAAAGCCTATTGATGTAAACCACAAAAATTGGTTTTCAATCAACAGACTTTTACTATATCACTCGAAATCGACTAGTTTTGCAATGAAGTGTTATTAATCACTTATATAAAGTTTTGGTTTACCAGATATCTAGGTGTTTTATCCTCTAAAGCTTCAACCAAATTTTTATAGGCCAGATTTGCCATTTTTTTACGGGTTTCAGCAGTAGCCGATCCCACATGAGGCAAAGTCACTACATTCGGCAATTTAAAAAGACCCGAATCTTGTAAAGGTTCTTTTTCATACACATCTAAGCCAGCACCAAAGATCTGATTTTGCTGTAAAGCTTCAATTAAAGCTTGCTCATCAACTACTGAACCACGGGCAATATTAATAAAAATAGCGTGTTTTTGCATAAGCTCAAACTGCGCTTTTCCCATTAAGGCTTTCGATTCATTATTTAAATCAACTGCAGTGACTACAAAATCAGACTGCTTTAACAATTGATCCAGACCAAGATATTCTGCATTTAATGGTTCAGCCAATTCAGGCTTTTCACGACGATTATGGTAAACAATATTCATGTTAAATCCATAAAAACCACGACGTGCAATTGCAGCACCAATATTGCCAAGTCCAATAATACCTAATGTCTTTCCAAAAACATCTAAACCGAACTGCTGAGGCCCTACCGTTCTTTTCCATTCACCTTGTTTAGTCCAATGATCCAGAAAAGGTACTTTTCTAGCAGCACTTAGTAATAATGTAAAAGCAAGATCAGCTGTTGTTTCAGTTAAAACATGGGGTGTATTTGCTAACCAGATTTTTCTTTGGTTTAAATAAGCCACATCATAATTGTCATAGCCTACTGTTACAGATGAAATAATTTTTAGTTTTTGGGCAGGCGCAAGGTTCTTTTCATTCAGTACTCGTCCTGCACCAATCATCCCATCAGCATCGACAACGTGCTGTCTTATTTGTTCATTAATATCACCCAGTTTTGGGTTAAGAACCACAACATGATAATCCTGTTGTAATCGAGACAAAATTTCTTCATCAATTTGGCTAAAAACTACAACTTTTTTCATGTAAATCCCTACTACTCGTTGTTATCTTGCATTAATTTCCATAACCTTTTTTTAAGGAGTGGTTTCTCCAGCATTTCTTTTAAACTTGCCAAATGGATAATATTGGCATGTTGAATATAAGAACATTCACCAAGACATAAGATCTTTTTATCTGCTGCAACAGCATCTAAAAAGCCTTGTATATATGAACCAGCGCCCCGCTGATCTTGATACGCAGCTAAAGGAAAAGGCCATTTTAGTTCAGCATACTGCCCTATTTTCGCTTTTTGTATGTTATTCCAGAGCTGTTTTTCTTCTTCAGCTAAATTAGTAACATCTAAAAAAATAACACATTTTTCAAGAGAAAAAGCCTGCAACTCAAATGATGCAATTTTAATGGCAGGTGCTTGCACTTGATTGCGAGGTTCTATAACAGGTTGAGCCTGTATTGAAACTGGCGCTACAATTTCAGGCTCAATTTTTGGAATATCGTTAATTTTTGGCTTTGCTGGCTGCTCAAGAACCATGGGTTCTACAGAGGGTAGTATGATCGGTTCTGGTTCTTCTACGACATGATCTCGCCAAAGGCTTTGAGCATTATTTTTTTGGCACACCTGTGTCTTAGGAATCCATACATCAATCCCTAAAGTCGCCAATATATTTCTTTGCTGCCCAATCATGTTTGAATCAATACCTCTACTTAAGCTACATTCTAACGGGCTTGAGTTTTTTTTTCAGTGTTTTATTTCGTTCAGCTGTTTTTATAATCGTAGATGTCTTTTAAATAATCATAACACTATTTCTTTTTTGCATTTGCTCAACAATTTCTTCTGTCTCAAAGCCAAATCGCCAATAAAGTAATTCAAGTACATCTAATTCGTCTTGTGTGATAATACGATCACTCCACAAGCACATTTCTGCAATCGCAAGAATACTAAGACGGTCACGCAATAATAAACCTGCAATGTCATTTAAAATTTCAGCCAAATCTAAAGGCTCGTCTGAAATCTCATCATAGACATACATTTCATCTGGATTAAGTAGCGAACGCAAAATACGTTCACGTACTTCTAACTGATTTGGACTATTAATTTGCTGGACATGAAGCAAGGCATCAATTAAACGAACAATTTGAGGTTTTACTTCTTCAAATGCTGTTGGCAAATGTAACGGCATTAAATTCAACTCATATTTAACCCGCTCCAGCAAAAGCGCATCTAGCAAGCCAATTTCGCCATCTTCTTGAATAATGAGCGCTAGTTTTGTTAGAAATTGTCGCGCAATGCTTGCTGGCATATGCCCAATGTTTTTACAAGCATCATGAAATATCTGAATATGGATACGCCCATCAAGGTTTAATAAGGCATCAATAATGGCATGGCTAACTGGCGCATCTTTAGGGATGAATTCTCGATATTGGCGAATCATCAAAATAGCAACCATCACCTCACGTGAACCCGTAGCAGTTTGTAGTGCACGCTGAATGAGCTCAGGACGCTTTTTATTGCGACGTACATCACTACTAAGAGGCTTAATGGCATCATTTAATGCAAAACTAATGGGTGACAACCTTAATAAAGGCAAAGGCTGTGGAGATGACCAAGGAACATAAATTTCTTTTTCAGACTCTTCTAAAAAATGAAATAAACTAAATAACGGACGATTGCGAAGCTTTTTTAAATTTTCTAATTGTAAATCTTGTAGCAAAGTCGGATTTAACTCATAGATACGTTCACGAATACTTGGGTGAATATTCATCCAACTTTGCGGACTCAGTGAGTTAGCAAAACACATATGCGCGATTGATTCAGAATAGGCACTATGAATTTGTGAGCCAGAATGGTGAACATAAATACGCAACAAAGTCTGCGTATTAGCACTATTTTTTAATAATCGTACCGTTTTTTGGTCATTACGAAATGTGCGTCCACTCAAAGTTAAATATTTAATAAATCGGGTAATTAATACGCCTAGGCTTCCAGCTAGCCAAATGACACCACCCACTGCAACAAATACAGTTTCAAATTTATGTTTATAACCTGGGCTGTAGCGTTTAAAGCCTTGTTTTGCTAATTTACTGCCCCACTGACTAAATGTCGTTAATCCACTATATAAAATCTTTAATTTAGTATTTTCAACAGCTTCACCTGATAAAATCTGATTAAACTCATGACCCAACAAACCATATAGTTCAAGTTTATCCAGATTTTGCAAAGCTCCCCATGTCAAAATGATCACAATATCTTTAGGGTGAAAACCTGCGGTAAGCGCATTTACGCCTACTTCATCAGGTAAAACATATAAGGTTGGAACTTTAAGTGAAAAATTTTGCGCCAAATATTCAGTAATTTTTAATGCTTCAAGCTCTTCTGGTGTACTTTCTTCTTTTATTAAACGACGCGCTTTCAGTTGTTTTGCTAAAGAATGTCCACCTTTACGCAAGATATAAAGTTCAGTAACTACCGACCAAACCATAATAAAAAGCAATAGCGCGACGAAATAAGGACTTAAGGTATGCCACCAAATGGGCTGACTATAATCAAAAAAATGGACGAGTAAACCTAAAATTAAATTTAAGATAAAAATAGTAAGCAGCACAGCAACCAAACACATAGTGATGGACCATGCCATATTCTTATTTTCGATTAGATAGTGGCTTACTTCTTTCAATGTAAATATTCCCAATTACATTGTTAGTTTTCATCATAAAAGAAAAAAGCGGGAAACACCCGCTTTTTTCAGCTATTTCTATTCTTCTTTAATGCCTGTTAAATCTACAGAAGCAGCGTCAACATTCACATCAATGTAGCCATCTTTTTTCTTTTTAGCAGAATCATTACGCTTCTGCTCCAAATTATTTAGATAAGCACCATCAATATCGCCTGTTACATAAACGCCATCAAACACAGAGCAATCAAACTCAGTTAGATCGGGTACTTTGCTAGTACGTACAGCATTTTTCAAGTCTTCCAATTCTTGGAAAACTAAACGATCAGCACCAATAATTTCCTGGATTTCTTCTACACTGCGTTCTGAAGCAATAAGCTCAGCTTTAGCAGGCATATCAATACCATAAACGTTTGGATACATCACTTTTGGTGCTGCTGACGCAAAGTATACTTTTTTTGCACCAGAATCACGTGCCATCTGGATAATTTCGTTACAGGTTGTACCGCGTACAATTGAGTCATCAACCAGTAAAACATTCTTACCTTTAAACTCAAGTTCTACAGGGTTTAATTTCTGGCGTACTGATTTTTTTCGTTGTTGCTGACCTGGCATAATGAAGGTACGACCGATATAACGGTTTTTCATAAAACCTTCACGGAACTTCACACCTAGAATATTTGCCAGCTCTAATGCTGAAGTACGGCTCGTATCCGGAATTGGAATAACCACATCAATATCATGGTCCTCACCCCAGTCACGTAAAATTTTATGGGCAAGTTTTTCACCCATTTTTAAACGAGCTTTATAAACTGAAATTCCGTCAATAATGGCATCAGGACGTGCAAAATAAACATATTCAAAAATACATGGACGGTATTTTGGATTAGCTGCACATTGTCTTGAGAACAATTCACCATCTGAATTGATGAAAATTGCCTCACCCGGTTCAATATCACGCTCAATTTTGAAACCAAGTGCTGTAATAGCAACTGATTCAGAAGCGATGATGTATTCCATCTCGCCTTTTTCAGTCATACGTGAACCATAAATCAGTGGACGAATACCATTTGGATCACGGAAACCAACCAAACCATGACCAGTAATCATTGCCACTACGCCATATGCACCTAGACAGCGCTCGTGTACACGAGAAACTGTGTGAAAGATATCATCTGGTGTAGGATTTAAAGTACCGTTCTTTTGCAACTCATGCGCGAATACGTTCAAAAGAACTTCTGAGTCAGAATCTGTATTCATATGACGTAAATCTGTTTTAAACAGGTCATCATGAATATCTTCGGCATTGGTTAAGTTACCATTATGTGCAAGCGTAATACCGTAAGGTGAGTTCACATAAAATGGTTGTGCTTCAGCACTGCTAGCAGAACCAGCAGTTGGGTAACGTACATGGCCAATACCATAATTACCAAGTAATGCTCTCATATGACGAGTATGAAAAACATCACGCACCATACCGTTATCCTTACGAAGGAAAAGACGGCCTTCATGGCAGGTTACTATTCCAGCTGCATCTTGCCCACGATGTTGCAACATCGTTAAAGCATCAAACAACATTTGGTTCACTGGCGATTTACCGGCTATACCAACAACTCCACACATAGCAACCTCGCAGACAAGCTAGGAATTAATAAAAAGGATTCTTTGTCGAATGGTCGGATCGGTTTTCTAAATCTTCCGATTCGTCCATTGGTTTTGAAGGGGTGCTTGATGCACTACCTCCAGATGTTATTTGATGAAATGCCTCACTTGCAGCATCTTTAGATAATTCGGTCGCTAAAGGTGCATAAGGCAGTAAAAATTGTATAAGTACGGACTGTTTCCAATTTGGTGAACTTTCAACCCAAGGCCCAACGCCTTGCATTGTAATCAACACAACCAACAAGCCCTTTAAGGAACCAAAAGCACCACCTGCTAAACGATTTAATGGCCCCAATTTCAGACTTTTCAAGAGGCCATTTAAAAATGCAGTGACGATCCATGTTAAAACAATGATCAGAAGTGCTATAAATGCAAAAGCTGCAATTTTTTGAACAACCGGATCATGACTCAAACCAGACATGGACGGCGCAAGAAGGACAGCATATTTTGCACCCATAATTAATGCAATGATCCATCCTACCAAGTTCGCAAAGGCTTTGATAAATCCTTGTCGCAAACCGTTTAGCCCCCCAATGAGCAAAAGTATCAGAATAATGATATCAATTGTGTTCATATTCACTTAAGTCATGGCTGCAACACATTGTTTTACTAATATAGGACCGGTGTAAATCAATCCGCTATAGATTTGTACTAATGTTGCTCCAGCTTGCTGTTTGACTGCTGCTTGTTCACCTGACAAAATTCCACCCACGCCAATCAACGGGATTTGTCCTTTTAACGTTTGGGCAAATAAACGTAAGCATTCGGTACTTTTTTCAAAAACAGGCGCACCTGATAATCCACCCGATTCGTTACCATTAGGAAGGTTTTCTACACCGTCTCTAGATAAAGTCGTATTGGTAACGATTAAACCATCAATCTTAAATTGCAATAATTGTGCTGCAATAAACTCAACATCTTCAGCTGTTAAATCAGGTGCAACTTTTAAAACCAAAGGAACATAATGATTATATTGCTCGGCAAGCTCAAGTTGTCTTTCTTTTAATGTTTGCAATAATTCAGTTAATGCATCGCCACTTTGTAAACTTCTTAAGTTCTTAGTATTTGGAGATGAGATATTAACAGTAATATAAGAGGCGTAGTTATAAACTTTCTCAAGACAAATCAGGTAATCATCAACAGCCTTTTCTACAGGCGTATCTGCATTCTTACCAATGTTAATGCCTAGAATTCCTTTAAATTTTGAAGCTTTGACATTCTCAACAAGCTTATCAACACCATCATTATTGAAACCCATGCGGTTAATAATGGCTTTAGCTTCAGGAATACGGAACAATCGCGGTTGTGGATTACCCGACTGAGGACGCGGTGTAATTGTTCCAATTTCAATAAAACCGAAACCCAGCCCGGCTAAAGAATCAATATGTGCACCATTCTTATCAAGTCCAGCCGCCAAACCTACCGGATTTGGAAATTCAATTCCCATACAGGTTGTTGGTTTTGATTCTACGCTTTGGCGTAGTAGGCCGAACTTATGTGCTTTATCAAGCATAGATAATGTTAATTCATGGGCACGCTCTGGTGCTAAACTAAACAACATCGGGCGAGCAAGTGAATATAACATACCAATCACAGTCTACTGATTTTAGGTAGGCATATTATAGGCACAGGCAGCACAAAACACCATGCTTAAGAACACCATATTTTAATATGTTATTGAACCGTCGCTGTTAATTTAATCTGTCCGTCACTTGAAACCATTTCCATTTTTTGAATACTTAAGCCCATTTGTGCAAGCTGGGTTAAAAAGTTCGCTAAAATTGCATAATTCTGATGAGTAACAATAATTTGTAACTGCTCACCATTTTGTTGAGAAGTAACTGTTAAGCCTTGTTGCTGAGCTACACGCTGTATTTTTTCCGATTGACCCAACTCAAGTTCATTTGCGGGTTTCATGGTAACCGCATTGCTCTGCATCCATACCATCAAATCTTTTAAATCATTTAACCGTTGTTGTTGTTGCTCTGCCAAAGAATGCATTTTCCAAAGTGAAGCTCCTACAATAGCCACGACAACAAAGATTGTAGTAAAGACCACCATAATACGTTCACGTACAGTTAAGCGATCCAAATATTGAACGATCTGTTCAACCCACTGATCAAAGCGGTTTTGCAATTGAGTTATCATTTCCATTATTGTATTTTCACCACCCCGATTGCCCCACCACCATCGGCTTGAACATTACCGAGCTCTGCTTTGAATCCCTGCTGGTTAAGTTGCTGAGTTAAAGCTTGCAAATCATCTGCCGACTTTGCTTTTAATGCCATTGTTAATATTGACGCATCATAATTTAACTGCTGAGCTAAAATTTGTCTTTGCATTAAAATAGGCCCAACACGACTCAATAAAGAAAGTGCTTGTGTATCACCTTGCTTACTCATGCGTAAATGACTTTCAAATTGACTTTTTATGTTCTGCTCATTCACACGACTAGAAGAACCAAACCAATATTTATATTGCTCTATCGTCTGCTCAGCGGTTTGATTAGCCACACTTTTTAACTTTACCCAGCGCAACAAGTCATAGCTAAACTGAACCACTATAATTGCTAAAATAACAGCAGCACATGCTTTCCAATAACCCGAAACAGTTTGCTCTTGCCCTTTAGCTTTAGGTAAAACATTAAAAGGATGCTGTTTAGGTTTATCTAAAGCCTGAAATTGATAAATAAATTCTGAACGCTGCTCATCACTTGATGCTGCCATCAAGCTTTCTAATTGCTCTGATGTCAAACCACTATATTGATAATGGGTTTCAACTGGCTGGAACTCTAAAAACAATCCCAGATCATCTAGCGAATTACCAACCCATTTACTTTCACGCACAAGTAATTTCTGGTCAATATTACATAAGACTACTTGCTGATCTTGAGGTTCCGGTAAAATTAAAAAGTCTGGCAATAAAGCAACGAGCTTAATAGGCAGCAAAGCCATTGCATGTTGCCATGTTTCTACTGTTGTTTTTGCCACCCCCAATACGGTTAATTGATCAGCATGAAAATGATGAACCACTTTCATATGATCAATCGGCAAAGTCACAAATTCTTCAAGCAAATATTTAACACCGTCTGCCCCGAGTTGCTTGTAATGAGACTTTGCCATGTGCTGCTGGAGCACCTGAGCATGGCGACTAGGGAAAAAGATGACAGCTTCTTTTCCTTGATGTAGTTGCAGATCTTGTATTAATTGATCAAGACTTGCTGCCTGCAACCAGTTTTCTCCGTTAGACCAATGCCATATTCCATTGGTTTCAGGCATCCATAAATACAGCATAATGGGCTAAATGACCTTTTTAATTATATTGTGGGTACAAAACTATTTTTTTGTGTTGATAAACCAGTAGCAATCACAGCCTGATCATAAATTCGAGCTTCGGCAAGTGCAAATGGATTAAAGTTTTCATGTGTCAATAGTTCAGCAATATGCCCTACTACATTCATATGACACACGACTACAATTGACTCATACGGAACCTGAGACAACCACTCAACCGCTTCTTTCGCATTATCGTCCGGTTTAATTTTATCGCATAACAGCACGGGAACATCTTTAAAATAAGTTTGAATATGCGCTAATGTTTCTTGAGCACGCAATAATGGACTCACTACGAAAATATCTGGCTTAACAATATCTTTTAAAAATGTTGCTGTTTGTTCAGCTTGAGCATGCCCACGAGCAGTAAGTGGACGTTTAGTATCATTACCATTTACTGGAGGAGCAGCTTCCCCATGACGAACTAATGTCAGTTGCATAAATATTCCTTGTTAATAATTCTTGCATTATAACCGTAATTTATGACATTTCTTCTTCAGACTTCATGATGAGGTAAAACAAACTCAACATCACTACGGTGCCCATTTTTCATAAGAGATAAGGCAATATTTAAAGGCGGTGCACCTTCGAAAATAACCTCATATAAAGCGTTGGTAATAGGCATATATACGTCAAGTTCTTCTGCTTTACCGCGTACCTGAACAATCGTATTAATTCCTTCAGCGGTTTGCCCCAATTCTTTACTCGCTTGGTCAAGTGTTTTACCTGAACCCAAAGCATAACCAATTTGATAATTACGGCTTAATGGACTATTACAGGTTGCAAATAAATCACCAACGCCAGATAAACCTAAGAACGTTAATGGATTTGCACCCTGTTTAACTGCAAAACGGCTCATCTCGGCCAAAGCACGCGTTAAAATCATACTCTTGGTGTTTTCACCAATTTTGTAAGCTGCGCCAATTCCCATTGCAACGGCATAAATATTTTTAAGTGCTCCACCCAGTTCAACACCATGCACATCATCACTACCAAAAACTCGGAATAACGCACTATGCAGAGCATGCTGTACAGCATAACGAACAAGTTCAGAATCACTGGCAATAACGGTACCAGATGGCATTCCCGCCATAATCTCTTTAGCGAGGTTTGGTCCAGACAATACCCCATAAGGAACTTCTGGCAATTCTTCGCGAATAATATCGCTCATGAAGCTAAAAGTTTTAGCCTCCACACCCTTGGTTAGAGAGACAATCGCTTGTGCTGTAATAAAAGGAGCAATTTGTTTTAAGACATCACGAAATGAATGGCTAGGAATGGCCACTAAAATAATATCTCGATCACATACTGCTTGTTCAAGGTCAGACACAGCACGCAATGAGGACTCTAAAACAAAGTCTGGCAAATAACGTTTATTAATATGGGTTTTATTGATTTCTTCAGCTGTATCAGCATCACGAATCCAGATCATGGTATCGCAGCCATTACGTGCAGCTAAATTCGCCATAGCCGTACCAAAACTGCCTCCACCTAAAACAGTAATACGTAATGCTGTTTTTTTATCGACCGCAACAGGTTCCACTAAATCTGTAAACTTAAATTCAGTCATGCTTTATTATCCTATTTCTTACTTCTACAGACTTTCATGCCTGCCAAACTTTTACGAATTCTTTACTTTCAATATCTGCACGCGGCGCAATCGCTTTAGCTGCCGTACCCACATAAATAATACCTGAGATTAAATCGTGTGGTTGCAATCCTAAATGTTGTTTTAACCAGTTTGATTCGACAACAGCGCCACTACGCCACATGGTAGAAAAACCTTGAACTTGTAAAGACAATAAAAGGTTTTGTACGGCAGCCCCAGTACTTAAAATCTGTTCAAAATGTGGAACTTTAGGATGATCTTGAAGTTGCGTAAGCGCTAAAATGAGTAAAGGTGCGCGGAAAGGATGTTGCTTCACTCGCTCAAGCTGTGCTGAGTCGGTTTCACCTAAATCAGCCAAAGCTTTTGCTAAAACCTCACCAAAGGCACCACGTTGCTCAGCCTCGATAACGACAAAACGTGTTGGTTTAAGTCTATGGTGGTCAGGAGCAGTTAACGCAGCTTGAAAAGCCAACTCTAATTGATCTGCATTTGGAGCAGGCTCAATCAATTGACCAATAGATTGACGTTGGTGAATATTCTGATGAATTATCTGTATTGCTGAATCCGTCATTAATATTGATCTAACTCAAAAAATTCAAAATAGATTAGCATAATCTACAGATAATCCACCATTGTATCTAGAACATAAAAATAACGAGTTCGTGCTTTGACATTTTTTTAAGACAAAACATCAAAACTTATACAACGTCTTCAAAATCAATTAGAAAACTTGTGTTCAAATAGTGAGATCTTTTGACGATTAGCGATATTAGGTGAAACATGAAAAAAATAATTTTAGCGAGTGCGTTGAGTAGTGTTGTTTTATTACTAGGTGCTTGTGCCACTACGCCTAAGAACACTCTGGCAGTTCAAAAAGAAAATAATCAATTTGAAGTCACGGGTATTGGTAAAACGAATCTAATTGCAAAAAATAATGCGATTACTGCCGCTCAAAAAACTTGTTCAAAAAGCACGAGTCCTGTTGTAATAGATGAAAAAACAACATACAACGGTGTATTAAAAGATGTTGTAAGCGAAAAAACTGGCCAAATGGTTGAAGCAGCGGCTGGTGTAATTGGCACCTTAACTGGCAAAAATGCATCACTTGCAAAAGATGATGATTATCAAACAACCCTTACCTTCTATTGTAAAATTAATTAATCAAAAAAAATCCCAATCAGTTGATTGGGATTTTTTTATTAGCAATAACCGTCTAGACGGGTTAATGGCAATTTCTTACCAATTGCTTTTTCAATTTCCGGCAAGTAAAAAGCATCATCTTCAGATAAGAAACTAATACTTACACCTTGTGACCCAGCACGACCTGTACGTCCAATGCGATGTACATAATCATCTGATTGCTCAGGCAAAGTATAGTTGATCACATGAGATACGCCATCAACATGAATACCACGGCCTGCAACATCAGTTGCAATCATGACGTTATTTTTACCCTGCTTAAACTGCTCTAACATTTTTAAACGTTTATCTTGAGCAATTTCACCTGAAAGCATACCGACCCGATATCCATCTCTCTTTAAATGATCATAAAGACGGCGCACTTGATCACGTCGATTCGCAAAAATCATAACTTTATCGATAGGCTCTTCACGCAAAATATCTTGTAGTAAACGATATTTATCTTGTTTAGCGACTACATAAACGCGCTGCTCAACATCGTTGTTAGTTTTTTGCTCAGGCTCAATCTCAACAGTGATTGGTTCAAACAACCATTGTCTTGCCAAGTTAAGCACATCATAACTAAAAGTAGCCGAGAACATGAGCGTTTGACGTTGTTCCTTACGTGGGGAATAACGCACAATACGTTTTACAGAAGGAATAAAACCCATGTCCAATAAGCGGTCAGCTTCATCGATGACTAAAAATTCAATTTGATCGAGCCAAACTTCTTTTTGTTCTACAAAATCAATTAGACGCCCAGGAGTGGCAACGATGATGTCGACAAAATTAGCATCTAACTGTTTCTTTTGCTTATCGAAATCTACGCCACCCAACAGTGTCACGATGTGTAAATCTGAAAATTTTGTGAGTAACTTTGCATCACTTTCGATTTGCAGTGCCAATTCACGCGTAGGCGCCAAAATCAAGGCACGTGGCTCACCACGAAAACGCTGCTCTTGAATCGGGTTATGTAACAAGTCATTAATTACACTAATAAGGAAAGCAGCAGTTTTACCTGTTCCTGTTTGCGCTCTACCAATCGCATCATGCCCGCCCAACGTATATTTTAAAACCTTTTGCTGAATCGGGGTCATTTGCTTAAACCCTAAAGCATCAATCGCCTTTTTAAGTTGCGGATGTAAATTCAAGGTTTCAAAACCAGATGTCATAAATACGTGCTCTAACAAACAATCTCTCTAATGAGAAGATCATTATAAACAAAAACGCCCCAATTCAAAAATTGGAGCGTCCATGATTCATCAAAAAGATGAATTAGTCTAAAGGCTGAACGTTTTCAGCTTGAAAACCTTTTTGACCTTGTACTACACTAAATTCTACGCGTTGGCCGTCACGTAAAGAACGGTGACCGTCACCAACGATTGCGCGGAAATGAACAAATACGTCATCACCACCGTTACGTTGAATAAAGCCAAAACCTTTAGTGTCGTTAAACCACTTTACTACGCCTTGTTCGCGAGCTGTCATAAGTCAATCCTCAGATGTTGAAAAAAGGACCTTCCGGTGTTGCAAACAGCAGAGCAAACAAGTGTTTAAAATATTTATAATCTTAAAGCTTGTAATCATTCTGTAAAACTATCAACAATTTCCGGTTACATCCATTTGTTATAAGATTTTTAAACCAATTTAAGTGTGTGGTAAATCTTAAAACGGTTCGAGCTTACCACGGGTTTATGACAATTAATAGAATTTTTTTCAATTATTCCCCGTATTTTTAGTCGTTTTTTTAAACAGCTTATTACAATATTTTTTATAGGTAATTGCTTGTTTCTTCTTTTATAAAATGTGCAGCATTTATAAAAAAATTTGTTAGAATAATTTTTTTAGTTGTTTTGATGATGAATGACCAACACTTCTTCTACTACAGCACCCATTGAAATTAATGCTTTAGGCCAACCCTGTCCGATGCCTTTATTAATGCTAAAACGCGAACTCAAAAAAGTATCGGGTAAACAGCTATTCTTATTAAAATCTTCTGACCCTCACAGTGAAATAGATGTAACTCGTTACTGTGGTTTACATCATTTTATGTGTCAGACAACACATATATCCGAAAGAGAATTTCACTATTTAATTGAAACTCAATGATTCTTTGATAAACTAAAAGATTAGAAATTGCATAAAATTTTACATTTCTCTACCCAATTTTCCTTAATTATGAAGCTGATTCAAATTAAGATGAATTTATTGGTTATCCCATCCGATCCTACAAGGAGAAATCATGAGTGACAGCAGCAATCAATTGATGCCCCTGTCATTGTCTGCGCCCGGTGTAAACCTTGGTGCATATATCAGTACTGTCAATCAGATTCCTATTTTAACGGCCGAGCAAGAAAAAGAACTTGCTGAACGTTATTATTATGACCAAGATCTTGATGCCGCAAAAATGCTGGTAATGTCGCATTTACGTTTCGTCGTTCACATTGCGCGCAGCTATGCAGGTTATGGCCTACCACAAGGCGACCTTATTCAAGAAGGTAATTTAGGCTTAATGAAAGCCGTGAAGCGTTTCGACCCAAATATGGGCGTGCGTCTTGTATCTTTTGCCGTCCATTGGATTAAAGCAGAAATTCACGAATACGTTATTCGTAACTGGCGTATTGTCAAAATTGCAACGACCAAAGCACAGCGTAAATTATTTTTCAATTTACGTAGTTTAAAAAAATCGAGTAAAAAATTAACGCTCGAAGAAGCTCAATCGATTGCGAATGACTTAAATGTTACTGCAGAACAAGTTCTGGAGATGGAAGGTCGTTTAACCGCTTATGATGCTGCTTTCGAAGCTCAAGGCGACGACGACGATGACACTCCGCATACTGCACCGGCATTATATCTTGAAGATAATCGCTATGATCCAGCTCGTTTAGTTGAAAATGAAGACTGGGAAGAGCAAAGTACATCTGCCTTACATGATGCAATGGATCAGTTAGATGATCGTTCGCGTAATATTTTACAACGTCGTTGGTTAGATGATGATAAATCTACTCTCCACGAGTTAGCAGCCGAATATAATGTATCAGCAGAGCGTATTCGTCAGCTTGAAAAGAATGCAATGGAAAAAATTAAAATTGCTATGTCTGCAAGCTAAAAAATAAGTTTAAAAATAAAAGGGCGTTTAGCCCTTTTGTTTTATCTGGCTATGTTTAGCCAACCCAATCTATGATAACGTTGCCCTTCATTATTCATTTGCGTTTTTTGTTATGTGGATTGCCATTTCAGCCCTTAATCTTGCCTTTGCAGTCATGTTGGGTGCTTTTGGAGCACATGGTCTTAAAGCTCATGCGAGTCCAGAGCAACTTGTTTGGTGGCATACTGCAACCGACTACTTTTTCTACCATGCTTTAGGCTTATTAGCACTTGGTATTTTAAGCAAAGTCATCCTGACGTTCCCTATTAAGTTGCCATTCATATTGATTCAGATTGGTATTTTATTTTTCTGTGGTTCACTCTATATCATGGCACTTGGATTACCGAGAATTTTAGGGGCAATTACCCCAATTGGTGGAGCATTTATGATAGCTGGATGGCTCGTTTTGGCTTGGAATGCCCTCAAATACGCAAAATAATTGGAATGTGATCATGCAAATTTATTTAAATGGCGAATTAACGGACACGCCTTGTCAAAACCTGTTGCAACTCATTCAGGAAATGGCACTTGAAGGAAAACGCTTTGCTGTTGAGCACAATCAGCAAATCGTTTCTAAAAGCAAATTAGAGCAAATCACTATTGCTCAACATGACCGTATCGAAATTATTCACGCTGTTGGCGGCGGCTAAGTCGGAGTTATCCATGCAAGACACCCCTCTCATTATTGGTTCACGTTCTTTTCAATCTCGTTTATTGGTAGGAACTGGCAAATATAAAGACTTAAATGAAACGGATTTAGCTATTCAAGCCAGTGGTGCAGAAATCGTAACTGTCGCAATCCGCCGTGTGAATATTGGACAAAATCCAGATCAACCAAATTTACTGTCTGTCATTCCACCAGAAAAATATACAATTTTGCCAAATACCGCAGGTTGTTTTGATGCTGATAGCGCAGTTCGTACTTGTATGCTAGCACGTGAGCTACTCGATGGTCATAACCTAGTAAAACTTGAAGTTCTAGGCGATGAAAAGACGTTATATCCAAATGTAACCGAAACTTTAAAAGCAGCTCGAACTTTGATTGATGACGGTTTTGAGATTATGGTCTATACCTCTGATGACCCAATCATTGCGCAAGAGCTTGAAAGTATGGGCTGTGTCGCGATCATGCCTTTAGGTAGTCTAATTGGTTCAGGTTTAGGTATCTTAAATCCGCACACTATTTCAATTATTAAAGAAAATGCAAAAGTACCCGTTTTGGTAGATGCAGGCGTTGGTACAGCAAGTGACGCTGCTATTGCAATGGAACTTGGTTGTGACGGCGTACTGATGAATACAGCAATTGCAGCTGCTCAAAACCCTATTTTGATGGCTTCTGCAATGAAAAAAGCTGTTGAAGCAGGTCGTGAAGCATTTTTAGCAGGTCGTATGCCACGTAAACGTATGGCAAATGCAAGCTCACCAGAAACAGGTTATTTCTTTAAATAATCTATTTCTTGCAAGAACACAGCCTTTAATTACCATTGTAACTTTAGTGCAACTTATATAGGCATTTTACTTTTCAAAGATGAAAAGTAACAAAAATCTTTTGTTTCGCTGATATTACATCCATGTAATACAGCGAAACGGTGGCATCTATGCCACCTCACGATAGTTACCGCTTACTAGAGTTTAACTTTAGTAAGGCTAAGCCACTTGCTCATCGCGTTTAAATACCAACTCTTTTGCTGATGAATTCTCCGCATCAAAGTAGTATCCATCAGTATTAAACTCTTTGATGTCTTCCGCTTTATTTAATTGGTTTTCAATCATAAAACGAGCCATTAAACCGCGTGCTTTTTTCGCATAGAAACTAATGACTTTATAATTACCATTTTTCTGATCTAGAAAAACTGGCTTCACAATTTCAGCCTTAATTTTCTTTTCATTGACAGACTTGTAATACTCATCTGAAGCTAAGTTTACAAGTAATTCAGAATTTATTGCTGCCAAATCTTCATTAATCTGGTTTGTGATAATTTCACCCCAGAACTCATATAAATTATGACCACGCGTATTTTTTAATTTAGTGCCCATCTCAAGACGATAAGGCATCATTAAATCTAAAGGACGTAATAAACCATATAGACCAGAGAGCATACGCAAATGCTGCTGTGCAAAATCAATATCTTTATCTTTTAAATGGTACGCATCTAAACCCGTATATACGTCACCTTTAAATGCATAAATTGCCTGACGAGCATTTGAAAAATTAAATTCGGGCTTCCAATCTCTAAATCGGTCTGCATTCAATGTGGCAATTTTTTCACTAACACTCATTAAACTCGCAATTTCCGAAGCAGAAAGTTTACGGCTAACATCAATTAATTGTTCTGAATGTTCTAACAAGCGAGGCTGAGTAAACTCATCTGTAGGTAACGCTGTTTCATAATCCAAAGTTTTTGCAGGAGAAATTAAAGCAAGCATACATAACCTGAAAAAATTATTCTTAATACCAACTATAACAGTAGATATTTTTTAATGCTAACTCGTGTTTTCAATGGCGACTATCGGTAAAATAGCATCACGTATTGTTATTTAGCGGTTCTTATATGTCTGAGCAAACTTTCATCCAGGGTCCAGTAGGTAAAATTGAACTTTTCGTTGACCGCCCTGAAGGTGAAATCAAAGGCTTTGCGGTTGTTTGTCATCCGCACCCATTGCAAGGTGGAACCCCTCAACATAAAGTCCCTGCCCTTTTAACCCAAATCTTTAATGAATATGGTTGCATTGTTTATCGCCCGAGCTTCCGTGGCCTAGGTGGTAGTGAAGGTGTTCATGATGAAGGCCATGGTGAAACTGAAGATATCTTAGCTGTCATTGAACATGTTCGTAAGCTTCATGAAGGCCTACCATTTTATGCTGGCGGTTTCAGCTTCGGCTCACATGTTCTGGCAAAATGCTTTGCACAGCTTAATCCTGAATTACGACCTATACAGTTAATTTTATGCGGTTTACCAACGGCTACTGTAGTAGGTTTACGCCACTATAAAACTCCTGAAATTCAAGGTGATATCCTACTCATTCATGGTGAGCAAGATGACATTACCTTACTTTCAGATGCAATTGCATGGGCAAAACCACAAAAGCATCCAATTACGATTTTACCGGGCGCCAACCACTTCTTTACAGGCTATTTAAAACAGCTTCGTCAAATCATTACACGCTTCATTATTATGAAATAAAGTGTATTTGATGGACATAGATTCGATCTATGTCCATCATCTCATAAGTGCCGTAACTTCTAAAAATTATTCCAGCTTAATCCAAAACGGGCTAAACATTTTTTCACTCGGTCGCTATCGTTCTCCATTGTTCTTATAAAATTTTCATAAGTGTCTATAATACCTTTACGCATTTGACTAAAAAATTCCAACAATATGCTTCATTTTACTTTTTTAGGCACTTCTTCAGGTGTACCTACCCTGACACGTAATGTTTCAGGATTAGCAGTTCGTGATAGTAAAAATAAGGACTGGATTTTAGTTGATGCTGGTGAAGGGACACAGCACCGCATTCAACAAGCCAGACTTTCTCTACAAAACCTAGTTGCCATTTGTATTACACACGTTCACGGCGACCATTGTTACGGTCTAATTGGTTTATTGGCAAGTGCAGGCATGAATGCCCGCAGCAAACCATTAATCGTGATTGCACCGAAAGAAATTCAACAATGGTTTGAAATCACTGCCCAACTTACAGATTTACACTTGCCCTATTCACTGCAATTTATTGATGTGAATGAAGCAACACAACCACAACAGATCACCGATGAATTCATTGTTCAAGCACATCCACTAAGCCATCGTGTTCTAAGTTTTGCTTTTAGTATTTATATAAAATCTATTCAGAAGAAGTTAGATATCCAAACTTTAACTCAGCTTGGCGTACCTAAAGGCGATATATGGGGGCATTTAAAACGAGGCTACGATGTTGAGTTTGAAGGGCAAACTTTAAAAGCTCAAGACTTTATTAAAATTCAAAATCAACAAGTTCATGCAATTATAGGCGGTGATAATGACCAACCTGAACTATTAGCTGATGCTTGCAAAGATGCTCAACTCCTTATTCACGAATCAACTTACTTGCAAACGGTTTTAGATAAAGTCGGCAAAGGTCCAATGCATAGCTCAGCGAAAATGGTGGCTGAATTTGCAGAACAGCAATCTTTGGATAATTTAATTCTGACGCACTTTAGCCCTAGACATCAAGATAAAGCTGGGCAGCAAGCTATTGCAGAAGAAGTTCGCCAGTTTTATAAAGGTCATTTTTATTTAGCGAATGATTTTGATGAGTTTACTTTAAGTGAAACAGGACAACTTTTAAAAATCGAGTAAAAAATTATATTTATTGAGAGATCGAATTAACTACACATCATTTCCATGTAAAAGTTTAAGAAGCTCATAACTGAGCTTCTTATCTCTTAAAAAATTACTCTACAGATGCTAAAGCGGTTACTAGTAGCTTCCAGCACTTCTCTACGGTATCAACCTTAACTCGTTCACCCGGTGCGTGTGCACCTTGAATATCTGGTCCAAACGAAACCATCTGTAAATCTGGATAATGCTCGGCAATAATCCCACACTCTAAACCCGCATGAATCACTTTTAGATTCGGCTCAATGTTAAATGCCTTTTGATAGGCCTGCTGTAAGCACTTTAAAGCAGCGGAATCAGGATTTGGTGTCCAACCCGAAACCAAGGGTGTGAGTGCTGAGGTTATATTAAATTGACTAAAATGTGCCTGAATTTTTTCTGCAAAATCTTGAGCTTCTTGGTTCACCATTGAGCGAACCATTAAAACAGCTTTTCCACCATCTCGATTTAGTTTTACCACTCCAATGTTATTTGAAGTTTCAACTACATCTGGTAAAGCTTGACTCATACTTGCAACGCCATAAGGACTTGTTGCCAAAGCTTGTAACCACTCGTTTTGCTGCTGTTGAGCAATCACTCCCGCCACTTCAGAACTATTGGGCTGAATAGTTAATTGTAAGTTGTCATCAATACCTTGTAATTGGTTTTTCCATGTCTTTTGATATTCAGCAAGTAATTTTTCTAATTCGGGTAATTGGTTAGACGAAATTACAATGGTTGCCACTGCTTCTCGAGGTAAAGCATTACGAGCTGTACCACCTGTAAATTCAACAAGGTGCCCACCAAGCTTTGCTAAATACTCATTTAAAAAGCGGGCTAAAATAACATTGGCATTGCCACGTCCTAAATGAATATCTACTCCAGAGTGACCACCTTTAAGACCAGCAACCTGAATATTTACAACTATCAAGTTTTCAGGAATTGGTTCATAAATGAGTGGCTGTTCTACTTCAACATCAATACTGCCAGCACATCCGAGATATAACTCACCCCACTCTTCTGTATCAATATTAAATAACCATTTTCCTTTTAGTACACCAGCCTCTAAAAGCCGCGCACCACTCATGCCTGCTTCTTCATCAACAGTTAAAAGAACTTCAATTGATCCATGAGCAATATCATTTGAATCTAATACTGCCAAAGCTAAGGCTACCCCGATGCCATTGTCTGCACCTAAGGTAGTGTCTTTAGCAATTAACCAGCCATCTTCAAGGACTGGACGAATCGCGTCTTTAAAGAAGTCGTGTACTGTGCCAGTGTTGGCTTGTGTGACCATATCTAAATGGCCTTGCAGAATGACTCCAGACACATGTTCTTTACCCGCAGTCGCATTCTTACGGATAATCAAATTCCCCACTTCATCTACGTATGTTTCTAAATTCCGACTTTCAGCCCAGTTTTTTAAAAACTCACGAAGCTGCTGTTCATGCTTTGAGGGACGAGGAATAGTGCAAAGTGTTTGAAAATGCTGCCAAACCACTTGAGGAGATAAAGCTGCAATATTAACTTGTGTCATGAAAACCACACTCTAATTATGTAAATATCTTAATAATTTCAATATACACAATGCATTAAAGATAGGTAGGAATTTCAGGAAAGATTTTGTATTTTTATCTTTAATCTAAAGAAATTGTACGACTTTTCTAAAAAGTCGCACTTCATGAATAACTCTTAACAGTCGCCTGCTTAGTTTTTCCATTCAAATGCTGAAAAGCTATGATCAGCTTTCAAACTATTTTCAACTGCCTGTGCAAGCTGACGAATAATGCTTTGTGTTTCGATTTTCTCAAACCAGTCTTGTTCTTCATCAGGATTGGCAGAGATTTCACACATCAAATGCCCTTCATGGTCTGTTTTCTGACAAGTAATCGACAAAGGTAAAAGATGATTATCTATACTGACTTCTACCTTTTCATGCTCATGCACAATGTGCTGTGCATCAAAGCCATAATGCCCCAATTGTTTAAACAGTAAAGCCGCTACATATTCTTGAGTGATATGGCATTCATTTGGTGGATGATCAAGCACCCCATGTTGTGGGCAACTGGCAATAAATTGTAATTTTTTCATCCTTTGTCCTAACACTTTTATCATTATCTGCGCTTAGCATAAGCAATAAACAAACAGCAGCCAAGCCTTTAGCCCGCTGCTGCCGTTGCTATTGTGTTAGCAATTATAAAATGTGTTAGGTCAAAAGTTATTGGCTAACTTCGATTGTTAAGCCTGCACGATTCGCCAACTCAGTGAAAGTTGGGAAGCTTGTCGCCACAGTTTCAGTACCCTGAATTGTAATCGGACCAGAATTACGAAGGCCTGCCATACTAAAACTCATAGCAATACGGTGGTCATGATGTGATTCAATTTCACCACCAGCAAAGATTGGTGACCAATCGCCAGATTTGCCTTTACCTTCAATAATGATGCCATCATCAGTTGGTGTGCAGTCAATACCCATGATTTTTAAGCCATCTGCCATAACCTGAATACGGTCAGATTCTTTCACACGAAGTTCTGCCGCACCGGTTAGTACCGTTTGGCCTTCGGCACAAGCTGCTGCAATAAATAAAGCTGGGAATTCATCAATTGCTAAAGGTACTTGGTCTTCTGGCATATGAATGCCTTTAAGCGTGCGTGAACCTTTAATATGAATATCAGCAATAGGTTCACCACCAGCAATACGTTCATTTTCAACAGTTAGATCAGCACCCATCTGTTTTAAAATTTCAATTACGCCAGTACGTGTTGGGTTAATACCTACAGCTTCCAGAACAACATCGGAACCCTCAGTAATTGCAGCACCCACCATAAAGAAAGCAGCTGATGAAATGTCTGATGGTACTTGAATATCAGTACCCACTAATTTTCCGCCGCCAACGAGTGAAATCTTATTGCCTTCGGTTTTAACATCATAGCCAAATGCACGAAGCATGCGCTCTGTATGGTCACGAGTTGGCTCTGGTTCTGTAACAGAGATTTCACCTTCAGCCCATAGGCCCGCAAGTAAAATACCAGACTTCACTTGAGCAGATGCCATAGGTAAATCGTATTGAATCGCTTTTAACTGTTGACCACCAGTAATGCTTACAGGTGGTGTACCTTTCTCACCCGTAGTCTGAATTTGCGCACCCATTAAACGTAATGGCTTAGCAATACGCTCCATTGGACGTTTAGAAAGTGAAGCATCACCAGTCATTACTGAATCAAACTTTTGTGCAGATAACATGCCTGAAAGCAAACGCATGCTTGTACCAGAATTACCCATATACAATGCACTTGCTGGCGCTTTTAAGCCATGCATGCCCACGCCATGAATGGTCACTTCACCATTTTTAGGGCCTTCAATGCTTACCCCCATATCACGGAAAGCTTGTAAAGTTGCTAAAGCATCTTCACCTTCGAGGAAGCCAGTGACATGGGTAGTGCCTTCGGCAATAGCACCAAACATAATGGAGCGATGTGACACAGATTTGTCACCCGGTACGGTAAATTTACCTTTAAAAGCCTTATTTCCCGGTAAGATACTGAATTGCTGTGTCACCTTATTTTTCTCCATTAAAGGTTTTTTGGCTAACATATGATTGAAATGCTGACGTGCTGCCTGAGCATGGCCGAGTAAACCCATTAATGCATGAGAATCTTCGTTTTCAATCAATTTTCTAAGTACGGTAAGTTGCTTTTCAAAGCCATCTACCGCATTTAATATCGCTGTTTTATTGGCAAAGAAAATGTCATGCCACATTTGGGGATCACTAGCCGCAATCCGTGAGAAATCACGAAAACCACCTGCTGCATAACGGAAAATATCAAGATTATCTTCACGGTTTGCAAGTTGCTCGACCAGATTAAATGCCATTAAATGTGGTAGATGACTCGTATGCGCAAGCACTTCATCATGCTTGGCAACATCCATACAAATGACTTCAGCTTTAGCAGCTGACCAAAGTTGAATCAGTTTATCAACAGCCCATTCTGCACTTGTCGGTAACGGCGTTAAAATTACTTTGTGATTTGCAAATAGGTCAACCTTACCTGCATGAACACCCGTGTGTTCACTACCTGCAATAGGGTGTCCCGGTACAAAACCTGCTGGTAAATTTTCACCATATACAGCTTTTGCTGCATCAACGACATTACCTTTTGTACTTCCCACATCAGTTACAATCGTGGTTTCTGACAAATAAGGTTTAATTTGCTCAAGCACTTTTTGCGTAGCACGTACTGGCAAGGCTAAAACGACTAAATCTGCCCCTTTCACAGCTTCAACAGGATCAGAAAATCCTTCTTGTATTAAGCCAAGTGATTTTGCATCTTCTAAAGTTTTCTGTGAGCGTGTAGATGCAACAACTGTTGTGGCCAACTTTTCTGCAACAATAACACGAGCTAAACTCGACCCGATGAGTCCTAAACCAATAAATGCAACTTTTTTAAATAGGGGTTGTGACATAACTTCAACTTTGCTTTTGCTCAAAGTTATTTAAACCTTTGAGCAATTTGTTTTTAAGCATAATGACATGCTTATCTTGATGCATGTCATTATTCCAACATAAGTGATTACAGAACAGCGGCAGGATAAGAACCTAAAATACGAATCTCTTTCACCATTGGGCGAATATCATTAATCGCAGCAGCAACATTCTCTTGTTCGATATGACCTTCTAAATCGATAAAGAATACATATGCCCACTTTTCAGGTAATGCTGGACGAGTTTCAATACTGGTTAAGCTAATATTATGTTTTGCAAATGGCGCTAAAATTTCTAATAAAGCACCCGCTCGGTCATGTGCTGAAATCAATAATGAAGTTTTGTCATTACCGCTTTGTGGAATTTTTTCACGACCAATCACTAAGAAACGCGTGGTATTTTCCGGATTATCTTCAATATTGCTATGTAAGATTTCAAGGTTATACATGCCTGCTGCAATATCAGATGCAATCGCTGCCGAATGCCATTCATTGCGAATACGGCGTGCAGCTTCTGCATTTGAGTTTAAAGCAACACGTTCAACACCCGGATAATGCGCATCTAACCACTGACGACATTGTGCCAAAGTTTGCTGATGAGCATAAATCTGCTTAATACTATCTTTACGTGTATTTTCAGAAACAAGAAATTGATGATGAATACGTAATTCAACTTCACCAATCACATTTAAATTCGATGTTTTAAAGCAATCTAAAGTATGGTTTACAACACCTTCAGATGAGTTCTCAACTGGAACTACACCGTAATGTGCACTACCTGCTTCCACTTCACGGAAGACTTCATCAATCGTTGGAAGTGGGCGTACAACTGCATCTTTACCAAAATGCTTAAGCACAGCAGATTGAGTAAAAGTACCTTCTGGCCCTAAAAATGCAATACTTTGCGGCGCTTCCAAAGCAAGGCAAGCAGACATAATTTCACGGAACAAACGCGCCATGGTTACATCAGACAAAGGACCTTGGTTACGCTCCATAACTTTACGTAAGACCTGCGCTTCACGTTCAGGACGATAAAACAAAGGATTCTCTTCGGAAGCAAATTTAGCTTTCGCAACTGCTTCAGCAAGGCTTGCGCGTCGATTTAATAATTCTTGAATCTGTTGATCCACGCTATCAATATCTTCGCGAATTTGTTCTAAACTAAGAGAAGTCGTTTTGTTTTGATCATCGTTGATCATTGGAATGCAGCCTCAGCAAAATCATCTTTTAAACGAGAGTATAACAATAGTCTGCTTTGATTTGTTAGGCAATATGGCTGTATTGGCTTTTTTCATTAAACCATCTTGGTCGGATTCCTCAGATCGCTTTATTTGATAATGATTTTCATTTATCATTTGCATAATAAATTTTATTCTTGTTTATTATGCATAACTCATTTTTCTTTTTATCTTGCAGTTTTCTTCTGAGCTCTTTAATAACTTGTTCTGCTTTGGCTCAAACTCCTATACAAAATCCATCAAAAATAGTCTTACATAATGACCAAGCCCAATTTCAACTCAAATCTAAAAACACCGGCCATGAGTATTTGATTCAAGTATATAAACCACCTGTTGCCCCACCACAACATGGTTATCCCGTACTTTATATATTAGATGGCAATGCAACCTTTCCAAGTGCAGTCAATATCGCTCAATCTATTGGGGCAGGTTCTACAAAATTAGGCCTAGACCCGCTCATGATCGTTGCAGTCGGTTACCCTAAACAAAAAACTTTTGATGTACAAAAACGTGCTTATGACTACACCCCTAAACCTTCTGCTGAATTTCAAAAGCAAGGCAGATATAAGTATGGTGGTGCGGACCAGTTCATTACATTTTTAAATGATGAACTCAAACCGGAAATCGCCAAACAGTTTCCAATTAATAACCAACAGCAAAGTATTTATGGCCACTCATTTGGAGGGTTATTTGTGCTTTATCATTTTTTTCAAAAACCTGAAGCATTTCAACGTTACATCGCAGCCAGCCCTTCCCTCTGGTTTGATCAAGGCATGCTATTTCAAAAATTAAACTATTGGCAGAGTCAAAAACAAAGCAATTCTTCGATGCTTTTGACCACAGTCGGCACCCATGAACAAGGCGGACCTCGTACTCAATCTGCTCATAACTTTAATGAAAAAGATTTCTTTAAAGCTTTGGAAAATCGCCGCTCAGCCGAATTTTCTTATTGGCATTTTTATAATCCTGCTGAACAACATATTACCAATTTGTATGCGAGTTTGCCGAAAGCACTTATGTTTGCTGCATGCCAAAACTTAGAAAACTGCAAATCTTTATTTGATGAGCCTACAGAGCAAACAACTAAATAAAACCCATTTAAATTAAAAGAGGAGCATTCCACTCCTCTTAAAGACAAAGCTCTTAATCGAGAGAATTAGTTATACTGTCTGAAGATGTCATAACAACAGTAAAATAGAATGAATAAAATTCTTGTTTTAGGTCTACTGAGTTTTATTAGTGTCAGTCTAACGGCTTGTGGTGGCTGCCCCCTCATCGCGGGGTGCAATGGTACTGATCCGTCCCCGTACTATATGACGACTGCCAGCAATCAAGTTCGTGGTATTCCCGTGCCAGCCCAGACTAAACTCACTTACAAGTCACAACATTTTAGGCAGGAATTTCAGCAAACACATGCCTTAAAAGAGAAAAATTTATCAGGCATTGCTTTACCAGAAAATACAGCAATCATTTGGGGCGGTATGCCAGTAGACATGTTTATACAGTTTTCTAATCCCGAAATGAAAGGCTTCTCGGTCTATCCAGCACGAGGATTTAAAGCAGAATTATCAAATGAGTTTTTACGTTTATGGAAAAGCTGTGAAAGTGATTTAAACATTAACTTAAAGAATCCAAATGACTGGTCATTTAATCCTGAAAATATGAAAATAACTGGTTGTGGTGTCGTCTTTCAAGAACGTAGTGAATACACCGAAGATTCATTTCATCAAGATGAAGCCGATGAGTTTTTAAGAAAGATGAATCATGCATTACAGCAATTACCGAAACAACAAGACTATCCTGCCATTCAACAGAAGACCAAATAGTTAAAAACAAAACAGCCTGTTCTAAGACAGGCTGTTTTTTCTCTGCTTAATTAGGCTTTGCCAATTAATCCACGGGCTACGATTTCTTTCATAATTTCATTTGTACCACCGTAAATACGTTGGATACGGGCATCTACAAAGAAACGTGAAATTGGATATTCAGTCATATAACCATAACCACCAAAAAGTTGGAGTAAGTTGTCTGCAACCTTCATTTGCATATCACTACTGAAACTTTTCAATGCTGCAGCTGTTTCTACATCTAGTTTGCCTTCTTGATATAAGGCAACGTTTCTTTCATAAAAAGCTGCTGTAGCAAGCTCATCAATTTTTGCTTGTGCTAAAACAAAACGTGTATTTTGGAACTGTGAAATAGGTTGACCAAATGCTTGACGCTCTTTTACATAAGCTGTTGCCAAATCAATCGCACCGCGAATTGCCCCAATTGCAGTAGATGCAATTGCAGTACGTTCACGAGGTAACTCTTGCATTAAATAAGCAAAACCTTGCCCAGCTTGGCCAAGTAATTGGTTTTTAGGTACTTTCACATTGTCAAAAAACAACTCAGATGTATCTTGAGAATGTAGGCCGATTTTGTCTAAATTTGTGCCTTTTTTAAAGCCTTCCAGATGTGTATCTGCCAATAACAATGACACACCTTTCGCACGGGCTTGAGGATCTGTTTTTACTGCGAGCACAACAAGATCAGCATGCTGTCCATTTGAAATAAAGGTTTTTGAACCATTTAATAAATAGTGATCGTCTTGCAAGATGGCACTGGTACGCATTGATTGTAAATCCGAGCCTGCTCCAGGTTCAGTCATACCAATTGCACCAACAACTTCACCTGTTACCATTTTCGGTAACCAATATTGTTTTTGCTCTTCTGTCCCGATATGTAAAATATACGGTGCAGCAATTTCAGAGTGACAAGAAATAGCTGTTGATAATGCACAAAAGCCAGCACGTGCAGATTCTTCAACTAACATTAATGAGTAATAGGTTGGAACCCCATAACCACCATATTCTTCTGGAACATCTACACATAAATAGCCATTTTCACCCAGTTGATTCCAAACTGAACGAGGCATGATTCCTTCGCGTTCCCATTGGTCGTAGTGAGGCGCAATATGCTCACTCATAAAACGTTTAAAATTATCACGGAATAATTCTAAATCTGCATCGTATGCCAACATAATATTTTCCTTCAGCTTTATTGTTTTATCGAATCTCATTGCTGTGCATGCTAATCATTTTTTTAGCAACTGTCATGGCATAGCTGCTCATTAAAACTGTACTTTTCAGTCAGCCAATAAAAAAGGAAGCTTTAGCTTCCTTTTTAATATAGGTTTCTTTGAATTAATCTAGACCTTCAGCGACTTGAGGACTTTTTGGTTCCATCATTTTTCTGTCGACTTCATCTGGATTATTTAAGGCATCATTGAGCTTATCTTTATCTAAAGCACCAACCCATTTAGCAACAACAATCGTCGCTAAAGAGTTACCAACAAGGTTAGTTAAAGCACGTGCTTCTGACATGAAACGGTCAATACCTAAAATCAATGCCAAACCTGCAACTGGAATATGTCCTACAGCAGACAAAGTTGCCGCCATAACAATAAAACCAGAGCCAGTTACACCCGCCGCACCCTTAGATGAGATTAAGAGTACTAATAACAAAGTAATCTGATGTTGAATATCAAGCTGAGTGTTCGTTGCCTGAGCAATAAAGATTGCTGCCATAGTCAAATAAATTGACGTTCCATCTAGGTTAAATGAATAACCTGTTGGAATAACCAAACCAACTACAGACTTTTCACAACCTGCAATTTCGAGTTTACGCAACATGCGAGGTAAAACAGATTCAGAAGAAGATGTACCAAGTACAATTAATAACTCTTCACGAATCATGCGAATCATTTTGAGGATACTGAATCCACTCATACGGCTGATTGTACCCAAAATCAAGAAGATAAAGAGTAGACACGTAACATAGAAGCAGAGAATTAATTGCCCTAATTGTACAAGTGAACCAACGCCATATTTACCAATGGTGAATGCCATTGCACCGAATGCACCAATCGGAGCCAGTTTCATAATCATGTTTACAATGTTAAAGAACACATGTGCAACTTGATCAATAAATTTTAAAACTGGACGTCCTGCATCACCTAACTTATGTAAAGCAAAACCAAAGAGAATTGCAAAAAGAAGGACTTGTAAGATTTCACCATTTGCAAATGCGCCAACAACCGTATCTGGAATGATGTGCATTAAGAAATCAATGGTAGATTGTGACTCACCAGAACTGACGTATTTTTGAATGCCCGAGGTGTCTAGAGTTGTAGGGTCAATATTCATCCCTACACCCGGTTTAGCAATGTTAATTACAACAAGGCCAATCAGAAGTGCAATTGTTGAAACAACTTCAAAATATAACAACGCGACGCCGCCAGTTTTTCCGACTGACTTCATGCTTTCCATGCCAGCAATACCGCTGACCACGGTACAGAAAATAACTGGAGCGATGATCATCTTGATCAAACGAATAAAGGCATCACCTAATGGCTTGAGTTTCTCACCTAAACCTGGGATATGCTGTTCAACACCATTGACAATTTGCGTTGAGCTTGGGGAAAAATGCCCTACCAAAACACCCGCAATAATCGCAATAATCACCTGAAAATAAAGTGATTTATAAATCGGTTTTTTAGCCATAACTTTACTTCAATCTATATTTCCAAGTCCGTTGGAAATACCAAAATGAAACGTCTATTCTTTACGAATACACAGCCCTAACCTTTCACATGAACACCGCAAAAGGGAAACGGTTCTTTGTAAACAAAAAACCTTCCTACTACCTCAATGAAAACAAAAAAAGTTGTTTTCTAAAACAGGAGAATACCTGAAGTTTCTAACCACTTTGAGTAGTTAGAAATAACCTCTTACTTTTTCAATAAAAAGCTGAAGATATAGGAGAATCACAGAAAATTATGATATGAGTGCTCAAAAAAGCACGAGAAAGTGTACTCGAATTAAATAATGATTCGGTTAAATTTTTAGCTAATACGCGCAAAAAACACTCATGCAGCCTTAAGACTTTAGTATAAGAAACACTTTTGATATTTTTTCGACAGTTTTTTATGTCATATTGATTAAATACTTGTGGACATTTCATTTTGAGCTGCCTACATCCCATCATTTTTATTGTTTTTGAACCACGATGAATACTAAACGTAATATCTATAAAGATGCAGAACACCCATTCGCTCAATATGTCCGTATTTTAGGTAAGGGAAAAAGTGGTTCACGCTCTTTAAGCTATGAAGAAGCTTATCAAGCATTTAGCATGATTTTAAAAGGTGAAGTGCTTGATGTGCAGTTAGGTGCTTTTTTAATGCTACTTCGTGTTAAAGAAGAATCTATTGATGAACTCGCGGGATTTGTTCAAGCCACTAGAGATCAACTCAATTTTCAACCTTTAGACGTTGATTTAGACTGGTCATCTTATGCGGGTAAACGTAAACATTACCCTTGGTTTTTGTTAGCAGCTCTTACGCTTGCCCAACATGGCTATAAGATTGTTATGCATGGTGCATCAGGTCACACGCTTAACCGTGTCTATACCGAGCAAGTTTTAGAATATCTGGGTTATCAAATTTGTCACTCTGAACAAGAAGTACGAACACAACTAGCAGAGCAAAATTTTGCCTACTTACCTTTAGATGTGATTTCACCAATTTTAAGTGAACTAATTTCTTTAAGAAATGTGATGGGCCTACGCTCACCTATTCATACTTTAGCCCGCTTAATCAATCCTTTTAATGCTAAAGCTACCTTACAAGCTATATTCCATCCAGCGTATAGAACCTCTCATCAACATAGTGCACTGCGCTTAGGCTATCAAAATAGTGCAGTTATTAAAGGCGAAGGCGGTGAATTTGAGCGAAATCCAGATGCAAAAACACTCATTTGTGGCATTAAAAATGGTGAGCTTTATGAACACGAGTTACCAAAACTCACGCCTGAACGTAGTCCAACTGAAGAAGAATTAGATTTAGCAACTTTCAAAGCAGTATGGCTTGGTCAGCAGCACCATGAATACGGTGAAATGGCAGTAACTGAAACAATGGGAATTGCACTATATACCATGGGAGTTGTTGCTAGTTTTGATGAGGCAATGCAAAAAGCAAAAGTATTATGGGAAACACGAAATTTAAGCAATCTTAATTCGTAGTTAACAAATGCTATCGTGAAGGTCGACATGGATGTCGAACGTATCACTGCGATACATGGAAGTATCGTCAGTGATACAAAGGATTTTTGGTTACTTTTGATCCTTCAAAAGTAATAAAAGCCTATATGCTATAACTCATGAAAAACATGGTATTCAAGGCTATATGGAATAACAAAAAATAAGTTTTCTGTCTTATAAAATTTTAAACAAAACGAATTGGTTTAAATTCTGGCTCATGTTTGTGATGATCATCTTCACATACCTCACCTTCTTCTTTTGTACCGCGGTCAATATAACCACTACGCTGCTCTTCTGGTAAGTTCTTTAACTCCCAAGCAATTACAGCTTGCATACAAGTTTCACGCTGCTCTTTTGTTAAAACAACGCCATTTGGCCATTTACCAATTTCTACTGCTGTTTTTAAACGCTCTACAATCTCAGGGTTTAAAATAGATAGCATTTGTTCAATATTCATGATTCATCTCTTTGGAAAGATTCAAAATCTTGGTTCCAACCAAGTTTGGTACGGCAGGCCATATAAAAATCATAACCTGGTGGATGCAATAAACTTAGTTTAAATGGATGTTTGCGGATGTGTAAACTATCTCCAACATTGAGCGATATGCTATGTTGACCATCTGCACTCACCATCGGTAACACCCGATTTTCGCGAATAACAATCTTAATTTCGCTTTGTCCACCGACTACGATAGGACGTGATGACAATGTGTGGGGATGCATTGGAACTAATGCAATCGCATCCATACTTGGATGTAAAATTGGTCCACCACCTGACAACGCATAAGCCGTTGATCCAGTTGGAGTCGAAACAATTAAACCATCACTATGCTGGCGATAAACATATTGGCCATCAATGTTGAGTTCAAAGTCAATCATGTGGACCGACTTACCCGAATGCAAAACGACATCATTTAAAGCAATGGCATCATAAATGACTTCGCCATTTGTTCGCACTTCCATTTCAAGTAAGAAACGGCGATCGAGTTGAAAATGCCCTTGAAGCACTTGGTCAAGTTTAAAAATCGCTTCTGACGGTTTGATATCAGTTAAAAAACCTAATCGCCCACGGTTGATACCAATAACAGGTGTATTGTAACGAACCAAAGCTCTTGCCGCGTGGAGTAAAGAACCGTCCCCGCCAACTACAATAACTAAATCAGCAACTTCACCTAATAAATGACGACTTACTACCTGTGCATGATCATAAGGCACTAATTCAGCAGTTTCCTGATCAAAAATGGGGTTTAAACCTAGGTTCAATAAATGATCATGAATTAAACATAGTGTTTCTACAACTGATGATTTATCTGGTCGACCGATTAACCCGACGTTTCTGAAGGACTTATGTGAAATTTGCACGAATGAGTAAGCTCCGCTGCGATACTTGCCTATAATAACATTAACCTGATTAATTTAAAAAAACATAACTACAAGATGCTGTAAAATTCAATCTAAGTTTTCCAATTATTCACAGTTTTATCATTGCAAATTGATGACAAGCTATCGCATCATTACAGGCATTGTTAGGGTTTTATCTCATTTTTATGAAGTTTGAACGTGGTATCGGTTTCTTTGCACTAATCTTTTCCATTTTGGTCATTGGTGCTTTTATTGCTCTTAGTATCTATCTGATTCGTTTAGATAATATTATCCGTGAAAAATTTGAAGGACAACGGTGGGATATTCCTGCCAAAGTGTTTGCACGACCTCTGGAAATTTATAACAACGCACCTATTTCCCAAGCAAATTTCACTCAAGAATTAAAGCTACTGGGTTACAAAACTTCAAGTAATTATGACAAATCGGGAAGTTATGTTGCTCAAGGCAGCAACATGTATATTCACACACGTGGTTTTGACTACGGCGACAGTGTTGAACCTGAACAAGTATTAGAGTTAAGTTTTGCAAATGATCAAGTTGTTGAAGTTCGAAGTACTAAACCCTCTTCAACAGGCGTTGCACGCTTAGAACCGTTACTCATTGGAGGAATTTATCCTCAACACAATGAAGACCGTGTACTCATTAAACTGAATAATGTCCCTAAACCACTTATTGAAGCTTTAATTTCTACAGAAGACCGCAATTTTTATCATCATCATGGTATTTCAATTCGCGGTACGGCTCGTGCACTAGTGAGTAATATCACGGGTGGAAAGCGTCAAGGTGGTTCAACCCTGACTCAACAATTAGTTAAAAACTTCTATCTCACACCTGAGCGCACATTAAAACGTAAAGTTAATGAAGCTTTAATGGCTTTGCTTATCGAGCTGCATTACAGCAAAGATGAAATTTTAGAAGCCTATTTAAATGAAGTGAATCTGGGCCAAAACGGTAGCTACTCAATTAATGGCTATGGTTTGGCTTCACAATTTTATTTTGGTTTACCATTACGTGAACTTAGCGTTGCACAACAAGCTTATCTAGTAGGTTTGGTACAAGGCCCTTCTTTATATAATCCTTGGAAAAACCCTGAAGGTGCAAAAAAACGCCGCGACACTGTGTTAAATAACATGCGTGTGATGGGTTATTTAACTCAAGCCGAATATGAAGATGAAATTGCACGTCCTTTAAATGTATTAAGTAAACCAAGTTTAGGCCCTGCAAAATTCCCAGACTTTTTAGATATTGTGCGTCGTCAGTTGCGTACAGAATATCAAGAAAGTGATTTAACCAATCAGGGCTTACGTATTTTTACGACCTTAGACCCAATTACTCAAACACAAGTTCAAAATGCGTTTAAAGCTTCAGTAGATCGCTTAGCTAACAGCAACCCAGCACGTTTGAAAAACCTACAAGGTGCTGTACTAATTGCCCATCCTGAAAATGGTGAGCTTGTTGCAGCAGTTGGCTCTACACAAGACTTTACTGGTTTTAACCGTGCTTTAGATGCAAAACGTCAAGTCGGTTCTTTATTGAAACCTGTCATTTATTTAAGTGCGATTGAATCTGGACGTTATAACTGGGCAAGCCAAATTGAAGATGCTCCAATCAGTGTTCCTGTAGACGGCGGTAAAAGCTGGACACCTAAAAACTATAGTGGTGGTGGACATGGTGTAGTAAGTCTGAGCGAAGCATTAGCAAACTCATATAACCTTTCTGCTGTACGTTTAGGTCAAGAGTTTGGTTTATCAACATTTACCAATAATCTAAGAAAGTTTGGTGTTGAGTCAACGATTCCTGCCTACCCTTCTATTTTCCTTGGGGCAGTCAATATGTCACCAATGGAAGTACTCGGAATCTATGAGAACTTCGCTACAGGCGGCTTTAAATATCCAACTCGTGCAATTCGCTCTGTGGTAGATGCGAATGGTCGTTTACTTGACCGTTATGGCCTCAATGTACAACAAACGATTGATCCGGCTGTTGGCTATATCATGAATTATGGTTTACAACAGGTCATGTCTTCGGGTACTGGTCGTTCAGCCTATAGTAGCTTATCTCCAGCTTTAAAATTGGCGGGTAAATCAGGTACGACTAACGATACACGTGACTCATGGTTTGCTGGTTATTCGGGTAACCATGTCGCTGTAGTATGGTTAGGTTTAGATGACAACAAAGTAACAGGTTTAACTGGTTCATCTGGTGCATTGCCAGTATGGACTAACGTGATGAAACAGTTACGTCAAACTCCTGTGAATATACGTCAACCAGACACTGTACAGTGGCAGTGGATTGATCGTGCAACGGGTGATTTATCTGCGCAGGCTTGTGATGGCGCTATGTATATTCCGATGCTAACGCATACGGTTCCGCACCGTGCTACGCCATGTGGAGCACCTTATTATCAAGTTGATCCAACATATACGCCACAAAGTGATAACACAACGCCTGACTCTCAGGATGATAATACCGACAGTTATATTCGTGAAAGTGAAAGTCAGATGCAACAAGATCTGTCAAATAACTCACGTGTAATTTCAAGTGGTAGTTATAACAACTAAGCGTAAACAGGAAATTAGGATATGTTGAAGAAAGGTGTTTTTTATATTGGTGCTGTTCTTATGGTCGGCTGTACAACTTTGCCTGATCATTCTGACTCCAAAGAGAAAACACCTACTCCTCCAGTCAAAAAGACGGAAACTCCATCGGGTGTAAAAATTACACCTTATGATCATCCGGAAATTCAACGCAAAAATTTACAGGTGATCGTTCCTCAACAGAAAAAGCCTCAACATTTTAGTGATGATGGCAGCCAGTTACCTGCATTTAAAGTTTTAATGCAAAAAACACAGCAGGCTTATAAAAACCAGCAATGGTCAGAAGCTGAACGCTATGCTCTTCAGGCACAGCGTTTAGCACCTCAAGCAGCTGAGACCTATTTATTTCTTGCACTTACTGCAAATCATAAACAGCAATATTCTAATGCTGAGTCTTTAGCACGACGTGGTTTAAGCTTTGCTCAGAGCCAAGCAATGAAAAAACAGCTTTGGCTAACTATTTTAAAAGCTGGGCAACAACGTAATAATCCAAAAACTGTTCAAGAAGCGCAACAAGCATTAAAAGCCCTCTAACTTTTAACGCTTTTGTGTTTTATTAAAAATTACGGATACCCGCCAAACCATACGCACCATGTTGTTGTGCTGTGGCTAAATCATCAGGACTCATGCCTCCCAAAGCGAATACGGGAATCTGGCATTTCTCAATCAAGTCAGTTAAACGATCCCACCCTAATGCGCTCGCATATGGATGGGTCTCTGTTACTTTGACAGGACTTACAAAAACAGCATCACAGCCAATTTGCTGAGCATGCTGTAAAGAAACTGCATCGTGGCAAGCAGCAATAAAACGCACTCCCACTTCCAAGTCGCCTTTATGCAAACTCATTAATTGGGATTGCTTAAGATGCACTGTTTTTATATGAGTTTTTAACTCAGGTTTTAGCTTGTGCCAAGCATCGACATTCACGATTAATTTTGAAAGCTGATCGGTATCTAAAAGAGCTAACTTTTCTAGATCTGCCTGATCAAAACTATCTTTTTCACTACGTAAATACACTAAAGTGTCATCATTTTCGACTGGTGTCAGCGTAGGGCTAATTTTAATAAAATGCGGCCAATACAATCTTTTTATGATGTCTTTATTCGCTTTTGGAAAGTTCAAGTGAAGTAATTGTTCACGTGTGTACCATGCCCATGGTTGATGAATAAGATTTAATAGTTCATCAGGCACATAACTATGGAATAAATGTAAATTGACAATAATGTCGTCATATTCATGATGAATATAATCAAATTGATGCCAATCTTTTAAACCAATACCCACTTCTTCATAGATTTCACGGCGACAGGCTTCTTCGGGTGTTTCCCCCTGCTCAACTTTCCCTCCAGGAAACTCATGCTTTCCACCTTGATGCTGCTGCTCTTCGCGCCATCCAACTAGTATTTTTCCGCGATGGATCAAGATTGCTATAGCGACATCGACGATTGGTTTGGGCATTTTTTTACTCTCTAAAACTTTTCTCAAGTGTAAGCAAATTTTATCATTTTATAAAATCTTAAAAATCTCATTGACAGATCTATTCGATAATGATTATCATTTAAATCGTTCAAGAACATACCACGGAGCACAACAAATGAACGCACCTTTTAGCTTATTTACTCGTAACAATGAAACAGCTCATGCCTTACCAATGTTACATTCTAACAACCTCTTTGCATTAGGCCGTGAAATCCGCATTATGCATGCTGGTGAGGAATATCGTTTACGCCTCACTCGCAACAATCGTCTAATTTTAACTAAATAAAAAATACACTCGCGTTTCAATAATATTCGTGGGAAAACAAAAAATGGATAGCATGGGTAACCATGCTATTTTTTATAATGGAAGATTAACCTCCACCCTCAAACCACCCTGTTCAGCATGCATAAAATGCAATTCACCATTATGCAATTCAATAATTTTTCGTGTAATTGAAATTCCCAATCCTGAACCTTGCTGCTGAGTACCTAATACTCGAAAAAAACGCTGTCCTAAGCGTTGCAATACCTCATCATCTACACCATTTCCTGTATCTTCTATAGCAACCTTAATTTGCTGTTCATCCTGACTAATTTCAACATGAATAGAACCTAAATTCGGGCTATAACGAATGGCATTATCAAATAAATTTCTAAAAGCAATAAACAGTAATTCTTCATTCACAAAGGTTTTAGTTTCTGTCGATAAGGTATTTGTCTCTATCAACATCTGTTTAGCATTCGCATCTAAAGTTACAGTTTCAATGACTCTAGCCAATAAATAATTTAAATCGATAACTGTTTTAGGAAGTTGTGGCTGCTCTGCTTCATTGGGTTCTAGGCGAGCCAGAAGCAGCAAGTTTTCAAGTACTTTTGTACTTCTTGAAACGTCCTCTTGTATGCGCTCAAAGTCTTGATGAAGTTCTGGAACATGTTGATATTTACGCTGTAAAACTTGAAGACGCATTTGTATGGCAGACAACGGAGAACGTAACTCATGGGAAGCATCCGCTGTAAAACGTTGCTCAGCCACTAATGCTCTTTGCAATCTTGCAAGTAATTGGTTTAAAGCATCAATCACAGGCTGAATTTCGGTAATGACATCTGGATCTTGAATTGGTTCTAAATTTGAAGCTGTTTTTTGGGCAATACGTCTAGAAAGTAAATTTAGCGCAGCCAATTGTTGCTCTGTACGCCAACTTACAATGACCCATTGCAGCAACCAGAACAACACCATAAGACCGCTATAGCCTGCAAGTGCTTTGAGTACTTCTTCAATACGTGTACTCATTGGCTGAAAGACTTCAACTTTTAGTTGAGAGTCTTCTTGTTGTGCAGCCAGACTACGCCATAATTGACCATCAAACCAAAAATATGAAAAACCTTCAGAGAACTTTCCTTGTTCAAAAAGTTCATGTTGATAACTATGAGAATGAGTAAGTAATTGCCCAGAGCTTAATAACTCATACTGAATATCAAATTCATCACTGAGTTGATCAAACTGTTTCATAGAATGTTTAGAAAGGTCAGAAACCAGCAAAGTATCTGAAATTTCATCCATGATTTCGTCTTGCACTGACATGTTGTGATAAACAGAAAATATGGTAAGTAAGCTTAAAGCCACCAAGCCCACCACCACACTACTCCACATGGTGGTTTTAACCAGTTGTGACTGCAAAGAGGAGCGATTCGATTTCATTTTAAATCTCCCATACGGTAACCTAGCCCCCGTATGGTTTTAATGCAGCTACTTCCAATTTTTTTTCGAAGCTGATAAATAAATACTTCGATGGCGTTACTTTCAATTTCCTCACCCCATGCATAGAGTGCTTCTTCTAATTGATCACGGGTAATAATATGCTCAGGATGAACCATCAGCTTACGTAATATTTGGAATTCTTTTGCCGTTAAATCAATAGACTTGCCAGCGCTTAATACAACTTTCGCTTGTGTATCAAGTTGCAAATCACCCCACGTTAAAATCGATTGTTGACTTAACGTTTGTTTACGCAATTGAGCGCGAATTCGGGCAGAGAGCTCTTCTAAACTAAAAGGCTTAACCAAATAATCATTTGCGCCTAAATCTAGTCCTTCTACGCGATCATGAATGCTGTCACGTGCGGTAATAAAAATAACAGGAACATTTTTTTGTTTATAACGGATCGTTGTTAGAACTTTCTCACCCGCTAATTGTGGCAGTCCCCGATCAAGTAAAATACAGTCATAGTCATGCTGTTCGATTGCCGTAAGCGCATAATCACCTCTTTCCACCCAATCGACCTGATAACCATCTAACTCTAACCATGATTGAATACTTTCAGCTTGAGAGCGATCATCTTCTGCAAGCAAAATTCTCATCTATTTTTCCTGTTATATGCTGTTTTAATCTTGCCAAGCCTTTATAAAAAAAGCAAAGCCGCATCATTTAAATGCGGCTAAAAGTAGTAGATTCAGAGATCAATAAATTAGAACTGAACTTGATCGACCTCAATTTCTACACGTTTTAAAGGTTTATAGTCGATGTCTACTTCACCAATTAGAGTGACATTTGTATTTGCTGAAATAGGACGACCCTGCCAAAGCTCATCATCTACATCAACTGTAATGCTACCTGTCTTGTCACGAAATTGATATTTTTCATCGCCTAAAGATTTTACAACCTGCCCATGTAATTTGACTGGTGTATTATCTTTTGCCGTTAATGCGTGCTTAACAGTTGTCAGAGTTGCTGGAGCAATTGCTGCCTGATTCACAGGTGTATTTGCCATGGCTACGCCAGTAACAGTTAGACCCGTAGTCATTAGTATCGCTTTAAGCATTTTCATAAGATCACCTTTTTAACCACATCTTGGAATAGCGTAAGTACAACAGGCATAGATGAGGTGAATCTTAAGAAAAAGTTAATTTAATGGCACAACCCGCAATACCTCTTCTAATGTTGTAAGACCATCAATCACTTTACGAGCACCTGCAATTCTTAAGGGTTCTATACCTTCTTTTTTAGTTTGCGTTCTTAAATCATTTAAGTTCATATGGCTACTAATAAGATGCTTAAGCTCAAGACTGACTGGCATAAATTCATAAATACCGACTCGCCCTTTATAGCCTGTATGACGACATTGTTCACACCCAACTGCCTGATAAACTTTTTCTGGCATGTCCATAATGTAGTCGAAGGTTAAATGTTGCCATTCATCCTCATTAATATGAGTTTGTTGCTTGCAGTGCGGACAAAGTTGTCGCACTAAACGCTGTGCCAATACACCTAAAATAGTTGCTGCTGTTAAAAATGGTTGCACACCTAAATCATGCAAGCGAGTCAAACTGGACGGCGCATCATTGGTGTGTAAAGTTGATAATACCAAATGACCTGTAAGTGCCGCCTGAATGGCCATATTTGCTGTATCTTGATCGCGAATTTCCCCAATCATAATAATGTCTGGGTCTTGACGCATAAGTGCTCGAACACCATCTGCAAAGCCTAATTCAATTGCGTTATTGACCTGCATTTGGTTAAAACTAGGCTCTAACATTTCAATCGGATCTTCAATGGTACAGACATTAACCTGATCTGTTGCGAGCTGCTTTAAAGAAGAATATAACGTTGTGGTTTTACCGGAACCTGTGGGGCCAGTGACTAAAATAATCCCATGGCTATTTTTTGTTAATTGCTGCCACTGTTGTAATAAACTCTCTTCAAAACCAAGCTGATGAAAAGAACGTACCAACACATCGGGATCAAAAATACGCATGACCAGTTTCTCACCAAACGCTGTTGGTAGGGTTGATAAACGGAGTTCAGTTTCTTGACCTTTAGGTGTCCGTGTTTTTAATCGACCATCTTGCGGTTTACGTTTTTCCGCTACATTTAAACGCCCTAAAATTTTAATCCGGGAAATCACGGCGGTCAGTGTATTTGATGGCATGTTATAAATGGTATGCAACACACCATCAATACGGAACCTGACTTTACCATTGTCTTTACGCGGTTCCATGTGAATATCACTGGCACTCTGCTCGAATGCAAACTGTAAAATCCAGTCAACCAATTTCACAATATGCTGATCATTCGCATCTGGATTCTGACTATCGCCAAGCTGCAAAAGCGCTTCAACATTTTTAGTGTCACGTTCATGAGCTGCATCTTTTTGAGCAGAGTTTACCGCACGACTAACCTGATAATATTCGCGCAAATAACGCTGTAACTGTTCAGGATTAAGTAATACTCGTTCAATTTTTTTAGGCGCTAGACTCCGCTCTAAATTGTTTAGCCAATCCATTTGAAATGGTTGATCTGTTCCAATCACAATTCGGTCGGCATGAATTTCAACAGCTAAAATATGATTGCGAATAGCAAACTCTTGTGACATTACTTGCGTTAAAGCACTAACATCTGCCTTTAAAGGATCTATCACAAATAAAGGAAGTTGAACCCGATCTGCAAACCATAAACACAAGCGGTTTAAACTTAAATGAGCGTGTGTGTACTGCTGATCTTTTAAATTAAAATGTGCAATCCACTGTAATGGATGCCACTTTAACTGGTCTTTTTGGCGGTGGCTTGACTGTACCAGTAATTTATCTCGTTCTGTAATCCGGCCTTCTTGTAATAGTTGTTCTAGACACCAATATGTATCTATTTGTACATGTGCATTCATGCGTTATCCCCAATATATTTTTATAATATAGCAGAGATATTTTTGATTTAGCTCGTCACAAATTTGCTAAAACTAAATTTTAAATATTCTTTAACTTCAAATAATTAAACCAATTCTCAACTTAATATTTTTTTGCGGCATAGTTCATATTCATAAAAATACTGTGTCTGTGGCTTTGTCTAAAAAAGACACTATGCTCACTATAATAAAAAGCATAAACTGAACGTGAATATATGATTTTTAAAACGATTCAAATCTACTTATAACAATAAACCAAAGAGGAAGTAATATGGAGCTTCCAATGACAATGTCATTACAAACAACTTCATTTGAAGAATTCATTACCGTCATTGCTGCGGCGCTCGGTTGTGGCTTATTAATTGGTTTAGAACGTGAGCGAAGTAAGCTTAAACATGAATACAAAACGTTTGCCGGATTTCGTTCTTTTGCAATTAGTTCATTATTAGGCGCCATCTGTTTTTTATTCGGTACTGAAATTGGAATTGTAGGTGCCCTTCTCATTGGGGCAATTAGTATTGTATCTCTTAAAAATCAGCCCAATGACCCCGGTGTGACTACCGAACTTGCCTTTATTATGACTTACTTTATTGGGGCACTTTGTATTTGGAATATATCATTGGCTGCTGGGCTCGCCGTAATCATGACCATTATTTTATTGGCAAAGCAGTCTATGCATGGCATTGCCAGTCAGTGGATTACTGAATCGGAATTGCGTGATGGTATTTTTCTACTTGCCTTACTTTTAATAGCACTGCCTTTAGTACCCAATAAACCCTTTTGGGGTCCAGTTTTAAATCCGCATGTGATTTTAAAATTACTCACTTTGATCTTATTTGTACAGGCACTCGCCCATACTGCGAAGCGGTTACTCTCATCTAAAAACGCTTTATTACTCTCTTCTTTAGCTTCGGGATTTGTTTCCAGTACAGCGACTATTGCCAGTTTAGGTTTAGAAGTACGCTCTGGCAGGGCCAATGCAACTACAAATGCAGGCGCTGCATTAATGTCATGTGTTTCAACACTGATTCAAACTTTAATTATTGTGATTGGGATTAGCTTTGCTTGGTTTAAGCTGATTATATTTCCTACGCTTATTGCATTGGCAGTTTTAGCAATCTGGGCTTTCATTTTATTACGTAAAGCAGAGCCCAGTACAACTTCGCCCGAACTCGACTCAAGAATGTTCAGCCTAAAAGAAGCCATTATTATTGCAGGCACACTCACCCTCATTCAGGCAGGTGTTTATGGCTTAAGTATCTCTTTAGGCGATGCTGGATTAATCGCAGGTACTCTGCTCGCATCTTTATTTGAAATACATGCAGCTATTGCGGCAGTCATTGTGCAAGGTGAACCTGATAGCACCCATATGACGCCTTTATTAATTGCATTTTTAGGAGGCTTTGCGGTTCATGCGCTTGCCAAAAGTGTGAACTCTGCTATTTCGGGCGGGCTACGCTATGCCCTTGCTTTTGTTCCCGCCCAACTCATTCATATGGCTATATTTATTAGTTTACTTTGGCTCAACATCCATTGGTTTTAAAAGATTTCTACTGTGCAAGCTAAGAAGTCTTCACCACATCAATGACCGTAACTACAAATTGATCAACTTTAAAATGAATATCAAAATCTGAAAATTTCATTTTATAGATTCGTTCAGCGTCTTCTTGATAGGCAGGCCGAGGATCTAAAGATAAGACTTGCTCAAGCTCATCAATGTGCTGTGAATTCATTTCATTATTTTGCAGAAAATATTTTTGCGCTGTTAACGCAGCTTCTGACCAAACGACTGACTTCCGTTCAGGTTCTGCATGTGCATAACCACTTTCTGCATCAATAATTGCATCAGAATATTGAATATAAGGTTTGATATCTAAAATTGGAGTGCCATTTAATAAATCACTTCCTGTGATATAGACCCGAACAGACTTACCGACTTTTTCCACTTTATTCAGTTTTACAACTGAAAGCCCGATTGGAGATGGTCGATACATGCTACGTGTAGCAAACACCCCAATTTTCTCATTACCACCTAAACGTGGTGGACGAACCTGTGGACGGAATTTATCGGCACTCCCCTGATTTTTGTTGTCATGAAACTGCCAAACTAGCCAGAGATGACTGAACTGCTCAATTCCCTCAAATGCCAATAAGTCATTATAAGGTTCTACCATATCGATATAAGACTCGATATTTACCAAATTAGGCTGGCGTGGAATACCAAATTTTTCGCGATATGGGGAACACATGTGGCCAATTATTGGGAAGGTGACAGAATTGTTCATCACTTTTTCTTATAAACACAATTAAATATATTCAGTTTATCGGGAATGAAATTAGATTAGAATAGCTATCTGTTTTCTTTTAATCGTGATCGAGACCTTTAATGGCTGCTTTTAACGTCGAACGCATTACTCATGTTCACCACTGGAATGACACACTTTTCAGTTTTAAAACTACACGCGATACTAGCTTACGTTTTAAAAATGGTCAGTTCGTAATGATCGGACTAGAAGTGAATGGCAAACCGTTAATGCGTGCGTATTCGATTGCAAGTGCAAACTACGAAGAAGAGTTAGAATTTTTCTCAATTAAAGTACAAGACGGTCCTTTAACTTCAATTTTGCAAAAAGTACAAGTTGGCGATGAAATCTTAATTTCTAAAAAACCGACAGGTACTTTGGTTCATGATGACCTTTTACCGGGTAAAAACTTGTACCTTTTATCTTCTGGTACTGGCCTTGCACCATTCTTATCAATTATTCGTGACCCTGAAACTTACGAACGTTTTGAAAAAGTAATTGTTGTTCATGGTACACGCTATATTTCTGAATTAGCTTACCAAGATTTAATTTTGGATGAACTTCCAAAAAATGAATTCTTTGAAGAGTTAGGTATTAAAGACAAACTTGTTTACTACCCTACAGTAACTCGTGAACCTTTCCACACTCAAGGCCGTGTAACAACTGCAATTGAAACTGGTGCTTTATTTGAAAAAATCGGTTTACCACGTTTTAACCGTGAAACTGACCGTGCAATGCTTTGCGGTAGCCCTGCATTCTTAAAAGACGTGGCTGCATTACTTGACCAACATGGTTTAGTTGAATCACCTCGTATGGGTGAGATGGGCGATTACGTGATTGAGCGTGCGTTCGTAGAAAAATAAGATTTTTCTAAATAAAAAACCGAGGCTAAGTCCTCGGTTTTTTTATATCTCTTTTTATAAGGTGATACTGCCATCGATACAGGTAACAGCGGTTCCACCCACTAAAATTTTATCTTGATGCAATTCAAGTTTCAGTTGTCCATCACGGCCTAAAGCCTGACCTTGTGAAGAAAACACCACATCATTTTGTGCTGGCAAAATCCTATGGTAACGAATAAAAGACGCCACACTACCATTCCCGCTACCACAAACTGGATCTTCATTTATTCCGCATGAAGGAGCAAATGAACGAACTTCTATATGTTTTTGCTCATCATTATTTTCATAAAAACCAAAAACTGTCGCGCCCGTAACTTTCATTTCTAAATCATGTTGTTTTAAGGCTGCAAAGTCTGGTTGGGTTGCTAAAACAGCTTCAGCATTCACCGCTTGTAATACAATCCAACGTGCACCTACATCAACCAATGTAGCATTCCATTGAGTATTAATTTCACATTTTAAAATTTCTGCTAATTTCTCAGTGTGCATTGCATCTAATGGTGTAATTTTAGGCTTAGGGAGTTCAAATGAAATATGCCCTGAGTCACTCACGGTAAGCGTTACCAAACCCGCAGCACATTGCTGTACAAGCTTATCTTCTTTAGCTGTCACAAGGCCTGCTTCAAGCAAAGCATAGGCAGTACCAATTGTAGGATGTCCTGCAAATGGCAACTCACTTTGCGGAGTAAAAATTCGAACCTGATAATCAGCTTGAGAATCTGTCGCAGGGAGCACAAATGTCGTTTCAGAAAGATTCGTCCAATTCGCAATTTCCTGCATCTGCTCAGACGTTAAGGTACTGGCGTCCATAATGACTGCGACAGGATTACCTTTAAATGCTTGTGAAGTAAAAACATCAACTTGTTTAAATGCAACAACAGACATAGACCACTCCTACTGATTTTGTAATTAAAAATTATGGTTTTAAATCCTCACCATTTTTTGATCTTACTGTTTTATTTTTAATGGTCACAGTATCAGTTAAGATGAAAAATAATAGACACAGTTTCTAATTTCAAATTATGAATAAACCGACCAATCTAAAGCAATCACAATATTTGAGTTAAATAAAAGATCACGATAAAGTGTATCCATTGCTTTGGCTTTTTAATGAATTGACATGTACAAATATAAAAAAGTGAGTGATGACCTAACCCTTCAAATTCAGAATGGCAGGCAGCCTATTGGTTCACGCTTACCATCAATTCGCGACTGCGCAAATCATTATCAGGTCAGCATTAACACCGTAAAAGAAGCTTATCGTCAGCTTGAAGACCAAGGTTTAATTTCAGTTCGTCCACAGTCTGGTTACTATGTTTGCCATGCACCTTCAAACTTACTAGAACTCGAAGAACGTTATGTCAGTGAAGAAAAAGTATCTCTTTCAGGAATTAGCTGTTTTCTCGCACAAATTGTTAAAAAACAGATGGACCCCGACTATGTCAATTTGGCCTTAGCTTGCCCTACCGGTGAAAACTTCTATCCAATTGAACGCTTAAAACGCTTAACTGCTCAAGTTTTACGGACACAACCAGATATTTTTAAAAACTATACTTTACCGCCCGGCTCTATACGTTTACGTACTCAAATTGCGAGGCGAAGTTTACAGCTTGGTATGTTTCTTTCAGCAGATGATATTGTACTCACTCACGGCACGATGGAGGCTTTAAGTCTCGCGATTATGGCAACAACTCAAGCGGGTGACAGCATTGCTCTTGAGATCCCTACATTTCACAATCTGTACCCGCTTCTTCATAATTTAGGCCGAAAAATTGTAGAAGTGCCGACTTCGCCGCATACAGGTATGTGCCTAGATGCTCTTGAAGAACTCTTAAAATCTAAAAGTGTACAAGCCATATTAACCATTCCAACTGGACATAACCCTCTCGGTTTTAGCATGCCTGAAAAAAACCGCCGTCGCGTGGCAGAGTTAGCTAATCAGTTTCAAGTTCCTGTCATTGAAGATGCAATGTACGCCGAACTGCAACTCACTGAACCGCTCTTACCCAACATTAAGGCATTTGACCAAAATGGATGGGTTTTGGTGTGTGGTAGCTATACCAAGACTGTAGCACCCGACTATCGAATTGGTTGGTTAGAAGCTGGGCGCTTTCGTAATATTGTGCAGCAGCTTAAATTTACAACCACTGTTGCCGAACCAGCTTTACTCACAGAAACGTTGGGACTTTTTTTAGAAAATGGCGGATATGATCTGCACTTAAGGCATCTTAAAAAACGCTATCAACAACAAATTGACACCATCAAATCTTATATATGCCGTTATTTTCCAGTCAGTACTCGAGTCAGTCGACCGCAAGCAGGATTTATTTTATGGTTAGAGCTACCCGAGTCTATTGATGCATTAGAACTTTTTCATCAGGCAATGGATGAAAAAATCTTATGCATGCCGGGAATTTTATGTTCAGCTGATAAACGATTTAGTCACTGCTTACGTATAGCAGCTTGTTTTGAATTAAATCCCAAAATGTTAAATGCTTTGATGCGCTTAGGAGAGCTAGCAAAAAATATGCTGCCCGTACAAAAGGATAATGATCAAATCCCTACTAATTCAGTAGGTTGAATCCCAAATGTGGAGTTAATAAAATAAAACCATATATTTTTTATGCCTTTTATTTTATGAAAACTGAACTCCTCTCTCCCGCAGGTTCACTAAAAAACATGCGCTATGCATTTGCCTATGGTGCAGATGCCGTATATGCAGGCCAACCACGTTACAGTTTACGTGTCCGTAATAATGCTTTTGATCATGACAATTTAAAAATTGGAATTGATGAAGCGCATGCTTTGGGTAAAAAGTTTTATGTTGTGGTGAATATTCAGCCACATAACAGCAAATTAAAGAACTTTATTCGTGACCTTGAGTCGATTGTGGCTATGCAGCCAGATGCGCTCATTATGTCTGACCCAGGCTTAATTATGATGGTGAGAGAGCATTTTCCAGAAGTACAAATTCATCTATCTGTTCAAGCCAACGCCATTAACTGGGCCACTGTTAAATTTTGGAAAGATTACGGTTTAAGCCGTGTGATTTTATCTCGTGAGTTGTCATTAGAAGAAATAGAAGAAATCCAGCAACATGTACCAGATATTGAACTCGAAGTTTTTGTACATGGCGCACTATGTATGGCCTACTCAGGCCGTTGCCTACTTTCTGGTTATATGAATAAACGTGATGCCAACCAAGGTGCTTGTACCAATGCTTGCCGTTGGGACTATAAGTTACATGAAGCCCAAGAAGATGTGAACGGCGATGTGATTCCAGTTACTCAGCTCAACACCTCAGAAAAGTCTTGCTGCTCATCAGCACAATCAGAAAAAACCTCGCCTCAAACTTTGCTTGTACAACGTAATGATGAAGAAATGTTTGCTGCCGAAGAAGATGAACACGGCACCTATTTTATGAACTCTAAAGATTTACGTGCGGTACAGCATGTAGATCGTTTAACAAAAATGGGGATCGCCTCACTGAAAATTGAAGGCCGTACTAAATCCTATTTTTATTGTGCCCGTACTGCTCAAATTTATCGAAAAGCCATTGACGATGCTTTAACAGGTAAACCATTTGACCCAAGCTTAATGACTCAGCTCGAAGGATTGGCAAATCGCGGTTATACCGAAGGTTTTTTAAGACGTCACGTACACAGTGAATATCAAAACTATGCCGATGGGTCATCGCATTTTGACTATCAACAATTTTGTGGAGAGGTTTTAGAACGTCACGGCGATTATATTCATATCGAAGTTAAAAACCGTTTTGTAGTGGGCGACTCACTTGAACTCATGACACCTCAAGGCAACATCACTTTTATTTTAACCGAAATGTGTGATTTAAAAGGTAACCCAATTACTGATGCCAAAGGTTCAGGGCATTTTGTTGAAATTCCATTCTCACAAGATGTTGATATAAATCATGCCCTACTCATACGCAACTTTCCGCATGCGAAAGAAAGTATTACCGCATCTACATTGGCTTATTCAGCGAGTTAAACATGGCACTTTTGATTACGAGTGACTGCATCAACTGTGATATGTGCTTACCTGAATGCCCCAACATCGCTATTTTTGAAGGGAGCAAATTTTATGAAATTGATCCACACCGTTGTACCGAGTGCATAGGTTTTTACGATGCGCCAACATGTAAAGCGGTTTGCCCTATCGATTGCATAAAACCAGACCCTGCGCATATTGAGAATCAAGAGCAACTGCTAGAGAAATTTAAGGATCTAAATATACTCGGCGAATCTATTTCTTAAAAGACTATCGAGGATCAGGCTAAAGTTGCTGATCCTCTTCAATGACTAAGCTGCTCAATGAATAAATAAACGAATAAATAGCTGAGACCACTTTGCTAATGATAAAATCAAATGATCAGTTTGGTTTAACGGTGTCTTGGTACCAAAAAAATTGAATAATCGTTAAAGCTGATCTAACCATTTCAACATTTCATGTAGATTGATTAAAACTCATTCTGGCGCAGCTCCCCATGTCTTATCTTTATTTAGCAATTGCGATTGCTTGTGAAGTCATTGCAACTTCAGCCTTAAAAGCATCTCAAGGTTTTACTGTTCCTATTCCATCCATCGTTACAGTTGTGGGTTATGCGATCGCTTTTTATTTATTGTCTCTTACGCTAAAAACGATTCCGATCGGAATTGCATACGCCATTTGGTCGGGCGCGGGTATTATTTTAATTTCTGCAATTGGCTGGATATTTTACAAACAGCATTTAGATTTGGCGGCCTGTATTGGTCTTACTTTAATGATTGCAGGTATTGTGATTATTAATGTGTTTTCTAAAAATACTCATCTATAAAATATAATTAAAAAAGCAACCGAGTAAGATGCGAATCCTTTTTTAAAAAATTTCACCTTACTCGGTATAAACAGCTTATTTCAAACTGCCCGTCAAAAATTGCTTTAAACGCTCACTTTTCGGATTGTTGAGTACCTCATCAGGATGGCCCTGTTCCTCAATTTTCCCTTGATGCAAGAAAATCACTTGATTAGACACATGACGTGCAAAGCCCATTTCATGTGTCACCACAATCATGGTACGACCTTCTTCAGCCAGACTCTGCATAACCTTGAGTACTTCACCCACCAACTCCGGATCAAGCGCACTGGTGGGTTCATCAAATAGCATCACTTCCGGTTCCATAGCCAAAGCACGAGCAATTGCTACCCGCTGCTGCTGACCACCAGATAAAAATGCCGGATATTTACTTTCAACACTTTCAGGCAATCCAACTTTGCGCAGATATTTCCGCGCACACTCTTCTGCTTCAGCACGCTTTACTCCAAGCACATGAATGGGCCCTTCAATGACATTTTCAAGCACTGTCATGTGAGACCATAAATTAAAGTGCTGGAACACCATCATCAGTTGAGTACGCATTTTCTGTAGTTGCTTTGGATCAACCACTTTTAAATTGCCTTTTTTATCAAAGACTGTGCGTAGTTTTTCACCATTGAGCTTAATGGTGCCATTGCTCGGTTGCTCTAAAAAGTTGATACAACGCAGCAAGGTACTTTTACCTGAACCGGATGAACCAATAATACTAATCACATCGCCAGCATTTGCATCAAGTGATATCCCTTTCAATACTTCATGATCGCCAAATGTTTTGTGTAAATCACGAATCACTAGTTTTGCAACGTGTTCCATTTATGTCTCCTAATGATTCGATGGCTTTAAAAATGCCAACCAACGTTTTTCCAACTTACGAAATATCCAAATCAAAATAAATGCCAACATCGCATATAACACCGCGGCAATCCCAAAAGCATTGAAGGTGTCATAGGTTGCCGCATTTACATCACGCGCAATTTTTAAAATATCTGGAACAGTTGCTGTAAATGCAATGGTTGTCGCATGCAACATCAAAATGACTTCGTTACCGTAAAATGGCAAAGCACGGCGTAACATCGATGGAATGATAATACGTGTGTAGAGTTTCCATTTTGACATTCCAAAAGCTTGGGCAGCTTCAATCTCGCCATGTGGAATAGAACGAATCGCTCCTGCGAAGATTTCAGTCGTATATGCACCAGTATTGAGCGCGAATGCCAAAATGGTGCAATTTATGCCCTCTCGAAAAAATGCATCGAGCGTCTGATGTTCATGGACGTAATCAAAGCTGTAAATACCTGAATAAATAATCAGCAATTGGATGTACAGTGGTGTGCCACGAAAAACGTAGGTAAACAACCAAACTGGACCACGCAACCAAAGATTTTCTGATACTCTTGCAAGTGATAAAGGCACAGCAAGCACAAAGCCAATACCAATAGAAAGCACCAATAACCAAGCAGTCATCGCGACACCGGTCATTTGTAAGCCATCGGTCCAAAGGTATGCCTGCCAATATTGTTGAAGGATTTCAATCATAATTGTCCCTTCCTCACACCAGCAGAATAACGACTTTCAAGCCACATTAAAATCAGGTTCGAGACGGTGGTAATTGCCAAATAAATCGCAGCAGCCACGATGCTGAAAAAGAACAATTGCATGGTACTTCTACCCGCATCTTGCGTAATTTTTACGATGTCAGTCAGGCCAATAATGGAAACAAGTGCGGTTGCCTTAATCAAAACCTGCCAGTTGTTACCAATACCCGGCAATGCAAAACGCATCATTTGAGGGAATAAAACACGTCGAAAAACCTGCCAAGGGGTCATACCATAGGCCTTTGCTGCTTCAATTTGACCCGTTGGAACCGATTGAAATGCACCACGAAAGGTCTCGGTAAAATATGCACCATAAATGAACGCTAAAGTAATCACACCAGCCACGAATGGATTGATATCAATCTGGTCCATTTGCAGTGCTTCAGTAATTTGGTTTAAACCTAACTGCAAGCTATAAAATAACAGCAGCATAATTACTAAATCAGGCACACTACGAATGAGCGTGGTATATGCAGTCGCAATATAGCGTAAAGCTTTAATATTAGAGAGTTTTGAACTCGCACCAATTAAGCCAATAATGACAGAAAGCAAAAGTGACAACAGCGCAAGCTGTATGGTCATCCATGTTCCGCTGAGAAGGAGTGGCCCATAGCCAGATAAAAACATGACTCATCTTCTCCTTAAAAACAATATCTAATATTGATGAGATGAGAATAGATTTTAAAATGTCGGCACTAAGCCGACATTTTTCACATCATTAGTAAATGTTAAAGGAGAAATATTTTTTCTCGAGTTTCTTGTATGTGCCATCCGCAATGATTGCTGCGAGAGCTTTGTCAATATTCGCTTTCAAATCTGCATCTTCTTTGCGTAAACCGATCGCTGCACCTACACCCAGTGTTTTTGCATCAACCACATTGTTGCCGACAAAAGTAAAGTTTTTGCCTTTTGGTTGTTTTAAGAAAGCACCATCAACCATGATTGCATCTTGTAAAGTTGCATCTAAACGACCTGACATCATGTCTTGATAAATCAAATCTTGGACTGGATAAGGTACAACGGTCACACCTTTTGTTGCCCAATAGGTTTTAGCATAAGTTTCTTGAATTGTGCCCTGTTGTACCCCTACACGCTTACCTTTCAATGATGCAGCTGTTGGTAATAACGGTGAGCCTTTTTTTGCAACCATACGTGTTGGTGTGTTGTAGATTTTGCTACTAAACAAAATTTGTTTCGCACGTTCATCAGTCACCGTCATTGATGAAAGAATACCGTCAAATTTTTTCGCTTTAAGTGCTGGAATCATCCCATCAAAAGAGTTTTCAACCCAAACACATTTGGCTTTGAGTTTTGCACAAATAGCATTACCCAAATCAACGTCAAAACCAGTTAACTTGCCATCTGGTGTTTTATATTCAAATGGTGCATAAGAGGACTCAGTACCAAAACGAATCACCTTCCAATCCTTTGCTTGAACATTCGTCGCAACAGCAGCCAAAACTAAGGTTGTTGAAACAAACATTTTTTTCATAAAGCTTGCCATCTTGAAGCTTCTCCTTAAAATCCAAATAAGGTGATAAAAACTTGAGTAATTTCTAAATTACTCTTCTGCCGAAATAATTGCAATTTCTATACCAGTAAATTAAGGATTTATGAAGATATCAAAACAGCGGATCGTATTACCTCATTAAATGTTGAAAAATCACTCAAATTTTAAGTTAGTTTTTGAGTGTGTAAGCCTCTGCCATATTTTCATTTTGAACCAATGTCCGAATGGTGTATTCATGGTTATGTTCTTTGGCACTGGCAAATTCACATTTTTGATCTAATGACATTGAGCAACCACTCAGCAATCGACAACCTGCAAATAATTCAGCTACCCAGTCAACAAACACACGAACTTTAGGCGATAAATGACGGTTTTGTAGATATACGACTGATATTGGCATTGGTGCTGGTAACCATTCAGTCAATACCTCCCTAAGCGCACCAGTCTCTAAATGTTTTGCCACCATATAATACGGACATTGAATTAGGCCAAAGCCTTGTACTGCCAAATCAATATATGAATCACCATCATTGACAGAAACGCGCCCTTTCACGCCAACGCTGTGAATTTCCCCATCAACCATAAAATCCCAGTCGATATTGCGTCCGGTACGACTATTAAAGTAATGCACGACTTGGTGTTTTTGTAGATCATTAATAGTTTTTGGTTCGCCATGTTCCGCCAAGTAACGTGGTGCAGCAACCGTCACACACTGAATTGTTCCGATACGACGTGCCACCAAACTTGAATCTTTCAACTGACCAATACGAATGACACAATCCACCGCATCTTGCACCAGATCTACGGGGCGATCACTCATTCCAATCACCAAATCAATATCAGGATATTTGGAATGAAAATCACACAGCATCGGAATCAGAATCAACCGCCCGATTGAAGCTTTAACATCAATGCGCAGTCGTCCTCGAGGTCCACGTTCTGAATCATGAAAAGTCGATTCAACGTCTTCGACATCGGCTAAAATTCGTGTAGTACGTTCATAATAAACCGCACCATCAGGTGTCAAACTGAGTTTACGGGTGGTTCGGTTTAATAAACGAACCTGTAAATGTTTTTCTAAACCCTGAATGGTTGTAGTCACAGAAGCACGCGGTAGGCCTAAACTGTCAGCCGCTAAACTGAAACTATTTGTTTCGACAACTTTGTTAAATACTTTCATGGCATGAAATAGATCCACACGCACACTCCTATCGATTAATGCATTTTTTCATTCAAACACATCAATTGTTATAAAAATACGAATAGTGTTATCGAATTTAATATATTTATTCGTAATTGACAAACTTTTATGCTCCGTTCATCCCATAAACCCTGTTTCTCCCATACGGACCAGAATTAAAAGTCTGAAAACAGGTATCCAAATAAGTAGGAGCACCTCATGTCATTTTCCCGCAAACAGTTTGCGCTGTCTGCCATCTTTGTCGCCATTTTGGCAACGGGTGGCAGTTTTATGTTTTTACATGAAAATGCCGATGCAAAAGCTGTACCGACCACAGCTCAACAAGCTGCTACTGTTGATATTTCTAATGTCATCAGCAAAACCATTACCGATTGGCAAGAATATTCCGGTCGCTTAGAAGCCATTGATCAAGTCGATATTCGGCCACAGGTTTCAGGTAAACTCATTTCCGTACACTTCAAAGATGGCAGTCTGGTTAGAAAAGGCGATTTACTTTTTACCATTGATCCGCGTCCTTTCGAAGCAGAACTCAATCGTGCCCAAGCTCAACTTGCTTCAGCTGAAGCACAAGTGACTTATACAGGTTCTAATCTTTCTCGTATTCAACGTTTAATTCAAAGTAATGCTGTATCTCGTCAAGAATTAGATCTAGCTGAAAATGATGCGCGCGCAGCCAGTGCCAACCTGCAAGCCGCTAGAGCAGCCGTTCAATCTGCACGTTTAAATCTTGAGTACACGCGCATTACCGCACCAGTCAGTGGTCGAATTTCTCGTGCCGAAGTGACTGTGGGCAATGTGGTTTCTGCGGGTAATGGAGCACAGGTTTTAACAAGTTTAGTCTCTGTATCTCGCCTTTATGCATCTTTCGATGTTGATGAACAAACTTACCTGAAATACATCAGTAATCAACGTAATTCAGCACAAGTTCCTGTCTATATGGGACTTGCCAATGAAACTGGGTTTTCTCGTGAAGGAGTCATCAACTCAATCGACAATAACCTAGATACAACCTCAGGTACGATTCGTGTCCGCGCAACTTTCGACAATCCAAACGGAGTTTTATTACCTGGTTTATATGCTCGAATCCGTTTGGGTGGTGGTCAACCTCGTTCAGCAATTCTGATTAGCCCAACCGCGGTCGGGGTCGATCAAGATAAGCGTTTTGTTGTTGTGGTGGATGCTAAAAATCAGACCGCTTACCGTGAAGTAAAACTTGGCACACAACAAGATGGCTTGCAAATCGTAAATAGCGGATTACAAGTGGGTGACCGTATTGTGGTGAATGGTTTACAGCGGATTCGTCCGGGTGACCCTGTTACCCCGCATCTTGTACCTATGCCAAATGCACAAATCACTGCGAGCAGCACTACTCCTCAACCTCAGCCAACAGAAAAAACATCAACTCCGGCAAAAGGTTAATCACATATGAATATTTCTAAATTCTTTATTGATCGGCCGATCTTTGCTGGTGTGTTATCAGTATTGATTCTACTTGCCGGTTTACTGTCGGTATTTAAATTACCAATTTCAGAATATCCGGAAGTTGTTCCTCCATCTGTGGTGGTACGTGCTCAATATCCAGGTGCAAACCCGAAAGTAATTGCTGAAACTGTTGCTTCTCCGCTTGAAGAATCCATCAACGGCGTTGAAGACATGCTGTATATGCAATCTCAGGCAAACAGTGACGGTAACTTAACCATTACGGTGAACTTTAAGCTCGGTATTGACCCAGACAAAGCTCAGCAATTAGTTCAAAACCGTGTGTCTCAGGCCATGCCTCGCTTACCTGAAGACGTACAGCGTTTAGGTGTCACTACGTTAAAAAGTTCACCTACCTTAACCATGGTTGTGCATCTGACTTCACCAGATAATCGCTATGACATGACCTACTTGCGTAACTACGCGGTGCTCAACGTAAAAGATCGCTTGGCTCGTTTACAAGGTGTAGGTGAAGTCGGTTTATTTGGTTCGGGTGACTACGCAATGCGTGTGTGGCTCGACCCACAAAAAGTAGCGCAACGCAATCTCACAGCAACTGAAATTGTGAGCGCAATCCGCGAACAAAACATTCAAGTTGCAGCCGGTACTATTGGTGCATCGCCAACTAATTCTCCTGTACAACTTTCAGTGAATGCTCAAGGTCGTTTAACGACTGAGCAAGAATTCGCAGATATCATTTTAAAAACTGCACCAGATGGCGCTGTTACCCGCTTAGGTGATGTTGCTCGTGTTGAACTTGCAGCTTCACAATATGGCTTACGTTCATTACTCGATAATAAACAAGCGGTCGCAATTCCAATTTTCCAAGCACCGGGTGCTAATGCTTTGCAAGTTTCTGATCAAGTGCGTAGCACGATGAAAGAACTTTCAAAAGATTTTCCATCTTCAATTAAATACGACATTGTGTACGACCCGACTCAGTTCGTACGTGCAAGTATTAAAGCGGTGGTTCATACCCTACTTGAAGCGATTGCACTGGTTGTTGTGGTTGTTATTTTATTCTTACAAACATGGCGTGCTTCAATCATTCCATTACTTGCCGTACCAGTTTCAATTATTGGTACATTCGCGCTCATGCTTGCTTTTGGTTACTCGATCAATGCGCTTTCACTGTTCGGGATGGTACTTGCCATCGGGATTGTGGTCGATGACGCTATTGTTGTCGTCGAAAATGTCGAGAGGAATATTGAAGCAGGCTTAAGCCCAAGAGATGCAACTTATCGCGCGATGCGAGAAGTGAGCGGACCGATTATTGCGATTGCTTTAACGCTAGTTGCCGTGTTCGTTCCACTTGCCTTTATGACAGGCTTAACAGGGCAATTTTATAAACAATTTGCCATGACCATCGCCATTTCAACTGTCATTTCGGCATTTAACTCACTGACGCTCTCGCCTGCTTTAGCAGCCATGCTACTGAAAGGACATGACGCTAAACCTGATGCATTAACACGTCTTATGAACCGTGTATTCGGACGTTTCTTTGCGCTGTTTAACCGCGTATTTACCAGAGCGTCAGACAACTATGGTAAAGGCGTAAGTCGTGTTATCTCCCATAAAGCATCGGCAATGGGTGTCTATGCTGCACTTTTAGGTTTAACCGTTGGGATTTCTTATATTGTTCCGGGTGGCTTTGTTCCCGCTCAAGACAAACAATATTTGATTAGCTTTGCTCAACTGCCAAACGGCGCGTCTTTAGATCGTACCGAAGCAGTCATTCGTAAAATGAGTGACACCGCACTTAAACAACCTGGTGTAGAAAGTGCAGTTGCCTTCCCTGGTCTATCAATTAACGGTTTTACTAATAGCTCAAGCGCCGGTATTGTCTTCGTGACCTTAAAGCCATTCGATGAACGTAAGGCTAAAGACTTATCTGCAAATGCAATTGCTGGTGCTCTCAACCAGAAATATTCAGCCATTCAAGATGCCTATATTGCGGTTTTCCCACCCCCACCAGTGATGGGTTTAGGCACCATGGGCGGCTTTAAACTCCAACTCGAAGACCGAGGTGCCTTAGGCTATTCAGCCTTGAACGATGCTGCTCAAAACTTTATGAAAGTAGCACAATCAGCCCCTGAACTTGGTCCAATGTTCTCAAGTTATCAAATTAACGTACCTCAGCTGAACGTAGATCTTGACCGTGTAAAAGCCAAACAACAAGGTGTTGCTGTGACTGATGTTTTCAACACCATGCAGATTTATTTAGGTTCTCAGTACGTTAACGACTTTAACCGCTTTGGACGTGTTTATCAGGTTCGAGCACAGGCAGATGCCCCTTTCCGTGCTAACCCTGAAGATATTTTACAGCTTAAAACTCGCAACAGTGCGGGACAAATGGTGCCTTTATCTTCATTGGTGAATGTAACTCAAACCTATGGTCCTGAAATGGTAGTGCGTTACAACGGCTACACATCAGCCGATATTAACGGTGGTCCTGCACCGGGTTATTCATCTAGCCAAGCAGAAGCTGCGGTTGAACGTATTGCTGCTCAAACTCTACCACGTGGTATCAAGTTTGAATGGACAGATTTAACTTACCAAAAAATCTTGGCTGGTAATGCAGGACTCTGGGTATTCCCAATTAGCGTCTTACTGGTGTTCTTAGTTTTAGCCGCTCAATATGAAAGTCTAACTTTGCCTTTAGCTGTAATTTTAATTGTACCAATGGGAATCTTGGCGGCTCTAACAGGTGTTTGGCTAACAGGCGGAGATAACAATATCTTTACCCAAATTGGTCTAATGGTGCTGGTCGGGCTGGCCTGTAAAAATGCCATATTAATTGTCGAATTTGCACGGGAACTCGAAATGCAAGGTGCAACTGCCTTTAAAGCAGCCGTTGAAGCAAGTCGTCTACGTTTACGTCCAATTTTAATGACTTCTATTGCATTCATTATGGGTGTAGTCCCACTTGTTACCTCAACTGGTGCAGGTTCTGAAATGCGTCATGCTATGGGTATTGCGGTGTTCTTCGGCATGATCGGTGTAACGCTGTTTGGTTTGTTCCTGACCCCTGCCTTTTATGTCCTGATTCGCACACTGAACAGTAAACATAAATTGCATTCGGCAGCAGTCCATGAAGCGCCTTTATCTACCCCACATGATCATTAAGGAGGATATTTGATGGCTACAGCAAAACAAAGCTTATTATTGTCCTCACTCATGGGAAGCCTGCTGCTTGCAGGCTGCTCTTTGGCACCTGAATATCAACCTGCAAAGGTCATAGTTCCCGTCAAATTTAAAGAGTCGGACGCTAAACTTGAGGATAATAACTGGAAAATTGCCCAACCCGCCGATCAGCAGCTTCGAGGTGAATGGTGGCGCGTTTTTAATGATGCTCAATTGAATGATCTTGAACAACAGGCCATTTCTGGCAACCAAAACCTTAAAGCAGCAGCGGCCAATATTCAGGCTTCACGTGCGTTACGTTCAGCAGCACAAGCTGAACGCTTGCCAAGTATTGGTGCAGGCTTTGGCCCAACTCGTCAAAAACCCTCTCCTGCTTCATTAGGTTTAGATGATAACGCTCATACATCTGCACAAACCTTATGGCGTGCTCAAGCGAATGTTTCATATGAGCTCGATTTATTTGGTCGTATCGCCAGCAGTGTTAATGCAGCAACAGCTGATGTACAGCAACAAGAAGCTTTATATCAGTCGGCACTTTTAGCCTTACAAGCAGATGTTGCCCAAGGTTACTTTCTCATTCGTCAGTTAGATGCTGAACAAGCAATTTATAATCGCACTATTAAACTGCTTGGTGAGACAAGAGACTTAGTTCAAACACGTTTTAGAAATGGTTTAGTCAGTGAATTAGATGTTTCCCGCGCACAGACTGAACTAGCTACCGCCCAAACCAATGCACTGAACATTGCTCGTAACCGAGCCAATGCAGAGCATGCACTTGCAGTATTGTTAGGCAAAACACCTGCTGATTTTAGCTTGGCAATTGAACCTTTAACTGCAAACAGCTTCCGTCTGCCAGCAGGTTTACCATCGGCCTTACTTGAAAGACGACCTGACATTGCTGCTGCCGAGCGTGCAATGGCAGCAGATAATGCGCGTATTGGAATTGCACGTGCTGCTTTCTTCCCAAAACTAGACCTGACAGGTGCACTCGGTTATGAATCATCAACTTTAGGTGATTTAGGTAAATGGTCAAGCCGTACATTCTTACTTGGTCCAGTCGCAGGCACTATTTTATCTTTGCCATTATTTGACGGCGGACAGCGTAAAGCTGGAGTCGCTCAAGCACGAGCTGCCTATGAAGAAAGCGTCGCAAACTATCGCCAAACTGTATTGAATGCATTTCGCGAAGTTGAAAATGGTTTATCTGATCAAAGAATTCTCGATCAGCAAATTCAGGCTCAAAGCCAAGCGCTATCTTCTTCTCATCATGCAAATCAGCTTTCTCATCTACGTTATCGAGAAGGTGCAATTAGCTATCTTGATGTGATTGACTCGGATCGGACTATTTTACAACAAGAGCAACTTTCTGCACAGCTTAACGGTACCAGAATGGTGGCTAGTGTAAATTTAATCCGCGCATTAGGTGGTGGCTGGCATAGTTTCGAGTCACCGGTAAAATCTGAAAGTTAATTTTTCCCTAATTAACTTGATGTAAAAAAAGCGCCATACGGCGCTTTTTTTACATTTACAACTTATTGTGCGTATACAGGGAATTTTGCACAAACAGTTTCAACTTTCGCTTTTACGTCAGCAATAACTTTTTCGTCACCTTTGCTGTCAATCACATCAGCGATCCAACCAGCAAGTTCACGAACTTCAGCTTCACCGAAACCACGAGTTGTTACCGCTGGAGTACCGATACGGATACCAGAAGTCACGAATGGAGAACGTGGGTCATTTGGAACTGAGTTTTTGTTCACAGTAATGTGAGCAGCACCTAACCAAGCATCTGCATCTTTACCAGTTACATCTTGCTTGATTAAAGATAACAAGAATAAGTGGTTTTCTGTACCACCAGAAACAACGTCATAACCACGAGCGATTAACACTTCAGCCATAGCTTGAGCATTTTTTACAACTTGTTGTTGGTAAGCTTTAAACTCATCAGACATTGCTTCTTTGAAGCAGATTGCTTTAGCAGCAATCGCATGCATCAATGGACCACCTTGGTTACCAGGGAATACAGCTGATTGAAGTTTCTTCTCGATTTCTTCATTCGCTTTCGCAAGGATTAAACCAGAACGTGGACCACGAAGTGTTTTGTGAGTCGTAGTTGTAGTTACGTCAGCAATTTGAACTGGGTTTGGATATACGCCAGCAGCTACAAGACCTGCAACGTGAGCCATATCAACAAAAAGGTAAGCGCCAACTTTGTCCGCGATGTCACGGAAACGTTGCCAATCTACAACACGGCTGTAAGCAGAGAAACCAGCAACGATCATACGTGGCTTGTGCTCTAATGCTAAACGTTCAACTTCTTCATAATCGATCTCGCCAGTTTCAGCGTTCAGACCGTATTGAACTGCATTATAAGTTTTACCAGAGAAGCTTACTTTAGCACCGTGAGTCAAGTGACCACCGTGAGCCAAGCTCATACCTAAAACAGTATCGCCTGGGTTAAGAAGTGCTAGATAAACAGCAGAGTTAGCTTGTGAGCCAGCATGTGGTTGAACGTTTGCGTAATCTGCACCAAAAAGTTCTTTAGCACGATCAATCGCCATTTGCTCAATGATATCCACATATTCGCAACCGCCATAATAGCGTTTACCTGGATAACCTTCTGCATATTTATTCGTAAGTTTTGATCCTTGCGCTTCCATCACAGCAGGAGAGCAATAGTTTTCAGAAGCAATTAACTCGATATGTGCTTCTTGACGCTCACCTTCAGAAGCAATTGCTTGAGCTAATTCTGGATCAAATTCAGAAATGGAAATATTGGCAAACATTAGCGGGGGTCCTATAAAATTAGGGCTTTTAAGCCGTGCTAAGATTGCGACATATTGTAGCATGAACTTTATAATTAAACAGAATGAAGTTAGCTCAGTTTTAAATAAAAATGGCTCAAGTTTTATAAAAAATGAGCCATTGTTTATAAATCAATAAAAAAGCTGGTTTAAAGCTTATATTTTAAATTTTCCCCTCATTCACTTTAGCTTACAAGAAGGTTAAAAATACTTTAAATATCAATAACTCTATTGTGCTGTTAGCAAAGTCTGAACATTTCCAACGATGTTGTCTACATTGCTACTCATTGCCGTATTATGGTCCCAGTTACCAGTCACATAACTATTAATTTTAGTACCTACGACAGTGGCATTAGATATCAAAATATCTGTAGCTACTTTAGGAACTGTCGTATCTGCTAGCCCCTGATAAATAATGATTGGTGTAGATACTTTTGCCTGTAAAGGTTGAGAATCTTTATCTAAGAATGTTTTAACCAAGGGTACCGTCATAAAGTTAGGTTGTGTACGCGTAAAACCGTCCAGTGTGCCGGCATGAGTTGCTGCGTAGGTTTGCATATTAACTGCCAAAGCTTGGGCTAATGGTCCCGCACAAATCGTTTCTGCCTGCTGTGCTGTACTTTCTGTTTGTGAAGTAAATACCTGCGAATAATTAAAGCTTGGCTGTGTATTTCGAATACCTGCTGTAACTAACGCAGTATAGGTATCAAGCTGTGCATACATCGGAATCTTTTTATCTATAGTTGCATTAGCAACAGCTTGTTCACCTGCAACTAAAATAAAACCTAAATTAGAAGCTGGTGCTACGGCTACTGTACCTTTATAGTCTAGCTGTGCACGACTCGCATATTGTGCAGCACCTAACGCAGCATGTCCCCCTTGGGAATGACCGACTGTAAGCCATTTTTTTGAAGTTAATAAGTTACGCTGTGATAAATAGTTACGCGTTGCAACCACAGCATCTGTAATTGAGAAAGCCTCACTTTTAACATTTAAAAATGGATGTATGCCTGAAGTACCTAAACCTTCATAATCTGGCGCAACAACAACATAACCAGCTGCAAGTAACTTACTAATTAAATCTTTTGTACTGTCTGTTAAAGCTGCTTTACTTGGTGCACAGGCATCTGCGACACCTGTAGTACCATGTGCCCAGACTACAATTGGCCAACCGCCTGTTGGTGGTGGAGTATTTGGTGTGAATACCAAACTGGTTGCCTGTACTTCTTGGCCACTTTGACCTAACATTTTATAGGTCAAAATACTACTTTCAGCAGCAACTGATCCTAGGTTCGTGCTCGTGTAAGCATCTACTTTAACTACTGGGTTTTGAATATTATTGGCTGGAGTACCAGATGGATTAGTAGTTACTGGGCTGTCATCGCTACTTCCTCCACCACATGCCGTCAACAATAAGCTTGTGCTAAGAACACTGGTCATGAACAGTTTCATTTTCATTGGTATATCTTCCCTTAAATTCCATTTTTGTTGTGCTTTAGTTTTTTAATCAACATTTTCTAATGTCTTAAAAACAATTACGCCTAAACTTAATTTTTAGCAAGTCACATTTGATCAAAATTAGCACTGAAATCTTCTACTTTTCAACATAACTTGAATTTCTTATTGGCATCTAACCTTCTCTTCATGTTTTAAAGTGAACAACCAACTGTTAACATTCATAGCTACTCGTGATTGTTTAAAGGGCCAGTTATGCAAACCATTATTTTAGATACAGAAACACATACACTAAATGGTTTGCCTATTGAAATTGCATATGCCCCGATTGAAATTAATGAAGGCAAGCTCACCTTAGATAAAAGCAAATTGTTTGATCAGCTCTATCAAGTCGGTGCCCCTATTTCCTACGCCGCTATGGCAGTTCACCATATATTAGAGTCAGATTTAGAAAACCAGCCTCACTATAAAACGTTTAAATTACCAGAGAGCACGACTTATATTATTGGTCACAATATTGATTACGATATTGCCGCGATTGCACGTTGCGGTGTAGATGTATCGAATATTAAACCGATTTGTACTTTAGCTTTAGCGCGTAAAGTTTGGCCTGAAGCAGAAGCGCATAATATCTCCGCCCTCATCTATATGATTTCGCAAGGCAGCAATAAAGCTCGTGAATTACTCAAAGGTGCACACCGTGCCGATGCAGATATTATTTTGACTGCTAATATTTTGATGCATATTGTATATCATTTAAATATTCAAGATATTGAAGAGCTATACCGAGTTTCTGAAGAAGCACGTATCCCCACAACGGTTAACTTTGGTAAGCATAAAGGCACAGCAATTGCTGAACTTCCTAAAGACTATATTCAATGGTTATTACGCCAAGATGAGCTTGATATTTACCTTCGCAAAGCATTAGAAAGTGTACTTTAATGACTTAAATAGATGATACTCATCAATTCTTCATCATATTGTCATTTTTGAGTTTTATGGTTAACCCCATTTATATTTTATTAAAAACAGCACTGTTCAACTCAGAAAATTGAACAGTCTGATTTATTTTTATATTGGGGAAACATAATGGCTGGTTTTTATAGAACCAATTTAGGAAGAGTTGCACTTCAACAACGCAATATTGTTTTAAATGCAAAACAAAGGCGTTTATTACTCTTGATAGACCATGAGGATTTTCAAAACTTAAATGGTGAATTTAAAAAACGCATTGCTTCTCCGGAATTGATTCAACAACTTGTCGACTTAGAACTTATTGCCCCAGCTGCCTCTACAGAAACATTAACTGATGAAGAAATTATTTTAAAAACCTCACAAATAAATAAAGTAGAAGAAAATCAAAAAGAATCTATTGGTAGCTCCATAGCACATTCCCCGAATCTTGTTGGAGAAATCCAGCTTTCCGAGCAAAAAACTTTAGATCAGTCCAGTACTACATATTTTCAACCAGTAATATCTTCTAAGGCTCTTTCTTTCGAAGAAATACAACTATTAATGATGAAAACGCTTAGCAGTTATTGCGGACTAATGACTAAACCACTTGTTCAAAGAATAGAGAAAACGACTACAATACAAGAACTTAAATTATGTCAGATACAGTGGATTACAAATTTACAAGAATCACGCATTCCCCCTCAGGAACTTGCCACAGCTTTACGTACAATTAACTATTCAATTCAGCTTCTTCAAGAAAGTATATAAAATATTGAACAACTTGCTGTTTAATTAAGCATTAAAGTCACTTGGCACGTATTTCGTGCTTTACCTGCCAGTGTTTTTTTCCTATGATGTGCCCCACGCATGCGCTCGTAGCTCAGTTGGATAGAGTACAGGTTTCCGAAACCTGGGGTCGTGGGTTCGATCCCCGCCGGGCGCACCAGCTTTTATATAATAACTTCATAAATTTATCTCAATTTTATAAAATTCCGACTATTTTACTTGGTTTATTAATCATTATCGCTCAAAATATACCCCTCTTTCATAATGTGAGAATTTCATGACTGATGCTTTGGTTTTAAGAGATTTGTCCAAAACATATCGTAATGGTTTTCAGGCGTTAAAAGGTATTAACCTCACTGTGCCTGAAGGTGAATTTTATGCGTTGTTAGGCCCAAATGGTGCCGGCAAATCAACAACCATTGGTATTATCAGCTCCCTCACGAAAAAAACCTCAGGAACAGTTGAGATTTTTGGACATAATCTTGATACCCATCCATCTCTGGCAAAGCAGCAGCTTGGTGTCGTTCCTCAAGAATTTAACTTTGGACAGTTTGAAAAAACATTCGATATTTTAGTCACTCAAGCTGGCTATTATGGCATCCACAAAAAGATTGCAGAAAAACGTGCCGAACATTATTTAGAAAAGCTCGGCCTGTGGGAAAAACGTAATATACAAGCACGCATGCTGTCTGGTGGTATGAAGCGTCGTCTGATGATTGCCCGTGCCATGATGCATGAGCCTAAGCTTCTTATTCTAGATGAACCCACTGCCGGTGTAGATATTGAATTACGCCGTTCTATGTGGGATTTTCTGACTGAAATGAACGAAAGCGGTACTTCTATTATTTTAACGACCCACTATTTAGAAGAAGCAGAAATGTTGTGTCGTCAAATTGCGATTATTGACCGCGGTGTAATTAAAGAAGATACCAGCATGAAGAACTTCCTTAATCAGCTCAATGAAGAATCATTTATCTTCGATTTAGCCGAACCGATTGGGCCGCTTCAGTTAAATATTATTGGTGTAAAGTTTAACTTAATCGATAGCAATACATTAGAAGTAACGATGGATAGAGCGCATACATTAAATGACCTATTCCAGCTATTAGAATCTCAAGGTATTCGTGTTCGTAGTATGCGCAATAAATCGAACCGTTTAGAAGAGTTATTTGTCAAAATGGTCGAGAAAAATCTTGAAGGAGAGGCAAAATGAATTTTAGCCAACTGCAAATTGCTCTCTGGACCATAGTTCGTAAAGAAGTACGCCGTTTTCTACGCATTTGGCCACAAACCTTATTACCACCTGCGATTACAATGAGTTTGTACTTTGTCATTTTCGGTAATTTGGTGGGTTCACGCATTGGACAAATGGGTGGCGTGAGCTACATGCAATTTATCGTGCCCGGTTTAATTATGATGGCGGTCATTACCAATAGTTATGCCAACGTTTCTTCAAGTTTCTTTAGTGTAAAATTCCAAAAAAGTATTGAAGAACTTATCATGAGTCCCGTTCCACTCCATATCATTTTATGGGGCTATGTAATTGGCGGTATTTGCCGTGGTGTATTAGTTGGTGCAATTGTGACTGCAATGAGCATGTTCTTTACTGACCTTTTCATACACAACTGGTTCGTAACTATATATACAGTCTTAATTACGTCGGTTCTTTTCTCGTTAGGTGGTTTTATTAATGCAGTCTATGCAAAATCATTTGATGATATTTCTATTATTCCCACCTTTGTTCTTACACCCTTAACTTATTTAGGTGGTGTGTTTTATGCCATTAGTGCACTTGGCCCTTTTTGGCAAAAACTTTCTTTAATTAACCCTATTGTTTATATGGTTAATGCTTTCCGTTTCGGCATTTTAGGTCATAGCGATGTGAATGTTTCATTCTCTTTAATCATTGTGACATCATGCTGTGTTGTACTTTACGGAATTGCTTACTATTTACTTGCTCGTGGTTCAGGAATGCGTGAATGAGTGTCGAACAGTCTTTATTGGGTAAAGAAACCCAATATCCAACTAATTATCAACCTGATGTTTTATTTCCAATTGCCCGTGCTCAATCTCGTGAAAGCTATTCACATATTGAAGGCATTACTCAAGGTAAAGATTGGTGGCATGTTTTTGAAATCTCATGGTTAAACGCTCATGGTATTCCACAAGTTGCGATTGGCAGAATTACACTGCCCGCTTCTTCACCGAATTTAATTGAGTCAAAGTCATTAAAACTTTACTTCAATAGTCTTAATTTCACTCAATTTGATTCGAAAGAGTCATTCATTGAAACAGTTGAAAAAGATCTCTCAGCTGCTGCGGGTGCAAAAGTTGAATTAACCTTATTTCAGGTTGATGATTTAGAGATTTGTAAACCTCAAGGCATTTGTATTGATGACCTTACTCCAGAACGTTTAGAGCAACATCCTGATGCGACTCTTTTAAAACGAGATGAGTCTGGTGAAGAAGTTGAAATTGAGCTGTATTCTCATCTTTTGAGAAGTAACTGCCCAGTCACGGGACAGCCGGATTGGGGTACAGTTTTTATTCGTTTTAAAGGCAAAAAACCTTGTTATCGTAGTGTTTTAGCTTATATTATCTCGTACCGTCAGCATAACGGCTTTCACGAACAGTGTGTCGAACAGATCTTTGCCGATATTTGGCAAAATCTAGAGCCTGAGAAGCTGATGGTTTATGCAACTTATACTCGTCGCGGCGGACTTGATATTAACCCTTGCCGAGTATCGGATCTTTCATGGATGCCAAAACCGATTCGATTGGCACGACAATAAAACGAATAATTTGAGGATACACCATGCCGTTTTTTGGTTTTACCCCTTCTGAAGGCTTATTGAACGATATACAAACTGGAATTGCGAATAAGAATTCTAGCGAACCTTTATATCCACTTCGCGATAAGATTGCTTTACAGCTTAATGAAGAGATTATTGATAATGTCTTAATTCAGTTAGTTCAGCATTTTCCTGCAAGTGAAAAGCGCGATACTGCCGAAAAACTAGCAGGCTATGTCAAATCAACTGTTGCTGTTCTTTTAAAGCAATTGTTAAGCAAAGCACCAAATGATGTGGTTAAACAATCAGTAGAGTTTTCTGAAAAAAGCTTATTTAAAGACCCACAAGGCCAATATAAAGTAGGCGTAAATTTAGATGCGGGTTTAGTGACTAACCTTAAGCATAACTTTACTGAACTTGAAGCAGGCAATGACATTAATAAAGCTGCTTTAGCTGAGTTATATAAACAATTCGGCGATGCCATGATTAAACACTTCATGTCTGATTTTAATAAAACATTAGACCTTGGCATGATTAAGCGTAAAGCAGCCGATATTGGTGCAGCAGCTGTAACAAAAGCTGTTCACATTGCGATCGACAAATTGATTCCAAGCCTAAATCGCACTGAACTAAAAGCGATGGCTGAATATCATGATGGTTTATTCTTTAACTAATAAAAAATAGACTATCGGAAACCTAGCGAAAGCTAGGTTTTTTTATTGCAAAATATTGATATACATTGCCATTAACCAAGTTTATGTTAGCATGCGCCAAGCACTGATTGACCTTAGTTAACGCCGCATGTCTCCTAGTCCGCAATATAAATTTTTACGCCAAGCTCCTCGAGATGGTCTTAGCACTGCTATGCAACCTTCAAAGTGGCAACAACTCCATGTTGACCCTTGGCTATGCCTATTTCTGCTCTTAAATGCGCTATTAGGTTTAACCGTACTATATAGTGCTTCTGCACAAGATGTGGGGTTAGTGAGTAAACAAGCCATGAGTTTTGGTATTGGCTTTTTAGTGATGTTTGGTCTAGCCCAAATTCCGCCAAAGGTCTATCAAGCTTTTTCACCCTATTTTTATTTATTTGGCTTATTTTCACTTTTGGCAGTCATGATATTTGGTGAAGTCCGAATGGGTGCTCAGCGCTGGATTGATATTCCTGGTTTCGGAAGTGTCCAACCCAGTGAATTCATGAAAATCGGCATGCCCATGATGATTGCCTGGTTTTTAGCACGTAAACCACTTCCCCCTAGTTTTTCACAAGTTGTTTTATCATTAATGTTAATTGGTATTCCTTTTTTACTGATTGCAGAACAACCTGACTTAGGGACATCACTTTTAGTATTAGCAAGCGGTATATTTGTTTTATTTTTAAGTGGACTATCGTGGCGTATGATCGGTGCTGCAGGAGCCTGTGCTGCGGTGGTCATTCCGATTGCTTGGGAATTTCTTTTACACGACTATCAACGTCAAAGGGTTTTAACTTTACTTGATCCAGAGGCAGATGCGCTCGGTACAGGTTGGAATATTATTCAATCTAAAACTGCAATTGGTTCTGGTGGTTTTTCAGGTAAAGGATTTCTTGAAGGCACCCAGTCACATTTACACTTTTTACCTGAAGGTCATACCGACTTTATTATTGCTGCGTATTCCGAAGAGTTTGGGCTCATCGGTGTACTTATTTTAGTGATTCTTTATTTTGCTATTATTTTTAGAACATTCCAAATCGGTTTACAAAGCTTCCATAACTATGGACGTTTAGTTGCTGGCGCCTTTGGTTTGTCTTTTTTTGTTTATGTATTTGTAAATGCGGGAATGGTCAGTGGTATTTTACCTGTAGTAGGTGTTCCCTTACCTTTTATGAGTTATGGCGGAACAGCTATTATTACTTTAATGGCCACCTTTGGTTTAGTCATGTCCATTCATACACATCGATAATCTGGAATTTTAAAACGATATGTTGTCTCAACACTTAAATAAAACTTTAAAAATGCTTGCTTTATGTACTGGTTTAATCAGTACAAGTCACTTCGCTCAGGCCAACGATTTTGCAACACATCCTGATTATGTAAATTTTAAACAAAAAACGATGAGCGCTTATGGGTTAAGTGGCGACCAAGTTGATGCAGCTATGAATGGTGCAAAAAATTTACCAAACATTCTAAATATTATGACTCGTCCAGGTGAAAGCAAACCTTGGTATGACTATCGCTCTATGTTTTTGGTTGAAGGGACAATTCAACGTGGTGTCCGTTTTAAAAACCAATATGCAGATGCTTTAAACCGTGCTGAACAACAATATGGTGTATCTCAAGCTGTCATTTTGGGCATCTTGGGTGTTGAGACAGGCTATGGCGCAAATAAAGGCTCATTTATTACACGTGATGCATTAGCCACACTTGCTTTTGGCTACCCTCGCCGTGCTGAATATTTTGGTGATGAACTTGCTGCTCTTATTGCATGGACTTATAAAGAAGGTTACCCAACAAGTAGTATTGTAGGTTCCTATGCAGGTGCAATTGGCTATCCACAATTTATGCCGAGTAATATTAGTAAATATGGGGTCGATTATGATGGTAATGGACACATCGATTTAAGAAACTCTGCAGAAGATGCAATCGGTTCAATCGCAAATTACTTAGCAAAACAAGGATGGCAACGCGATCAACCTATCGGGTTTATGGCACGTTACACAGGCTCAAATCCAGACAGTGTTATTGCTAAAGATTTAACTCAACCTTTTCCATATGGTGCATTAAAGACACTCGGGGTTTCACCTTTAAATCCTTTAGTTAAAATTGATGATCTGGATATGGTGAATGTTATTCAATTACAAGACTATAATGGTCCAATTTATTATTTGACTTACCCGAATTTTCAAGTGATTACGACTTATAATAAGAGCCGTATGTATGCTACTGCTGTATGGTTATTAGGCACTGAAGTGGCTAGCCGATAGGCTAGCTTTTTTATGAGTTATGTAAAAGTCAATAAATATTTTTGTTAAATAGATCACAATACGCACAAATTTAATATTCTGTTACACTTTTGATTATTTTTTAACCCAGAACTGTAAGTTTTTGCCCTTTTTGTAACTATTTCTCGTTAAAGACTAGACACTCTCCGTAAGCGATGAATATTATCCACCCCAATGTAGCAATTGCAAAAGTGAATAATAAGACATGTTCACTTTAAATTTCAGTCAATCGCTGAAAGAAAAAAGTACATGTTCTCAGGAGTTTATACAAATGCAGTTATCGCTGAAATACGTTCTTGCACTGACGGCTAGTTTAAGCATAGCCCCATTGCACGCTGAAATGGTGCAATCTTCATCATTAAATAGTGATGTAGATGGTTCTAATTTAGCAGCTCGTGTATTGAGTAAAGATACTCAAAATTTTAATTCTCGTTTTTCTAACATTAACAGTCTTTCAATCACTGAACGTTCTGGCGATCAAATCCGTCGTCAAGCTATCGCAGCAAAAATTGAAATCCCTGAAGATGAGCCTTCAGTGATTGAAAAACTTAACACAGTAGCTTCAAACACTGTTCGTAAGTTTAGCCAAACTGGCATGGCTTCATGGTATGGTCGTCAATTCCATGGACGCAAAACAGCAAGTGGTGACACATTCGATATGAATGCCCTTACTGCTGCTCACCGTAGCCTACCGTTGAACTGTTACATCCGAGTAACGAATAAAGACAATGGTAAAAGTGTGGTTGTAAAAGTAAATGACCGTGGTCCTTTCCATGGCAATCGTGTACTTGACCTCTCTTACGGTGCAGCTAAGCGTCTTGGTATTACCAATGCTGGAACTGCAAAAGTTAATATTGAGCGCGTTGATGGTCCAACTTCATAAGTTATAGACTCTAGAGCTCATGTAAAAAGCCGCAATTTTTTCTGCGGCTTTTTTATTTTTTCAACTATGAAAATAATTCCCAGCTTAAGGTAAAAAAATTATCTTTTTTAACCCTTCTCCAACCCCAGTTTTGAATGTTTTTTAAACAAAAAATTGCATTTATTTTATCAAAGTCTATTTCGCTTCTAAATTGCGCTTAGAGCGACTTTAATAAATTTGCGCTACCCTAGTACCATTTTTCTAAAATGAGGGCTATTTATGGCGTTTTTAGAGTAGATGAGTAGAGCTTTTTCACACAATTTTCCCACCCTTCTCAAAATTACACTTTTTTTGATGTTTTCATCATTGAGCAACACAGAAAAAATATTATGAAATATTGCATTCTTTTTTGAGTTCAAATGGACTCTTTTTTCAATCATCGCCACATTATTTTTTTCTTCTACCCCTTCCTCAGTTTTTACTGCCAAGTTGCTATAGTTGAATAGTGTTGGTTTCTTGTCGAATTCCTCCAGAACAGGCTAAAATATATCCAGAAAAAAATAAATCAAAGTTAAAACAAGGAGTGTGCCATTAATGAAATCCCTTACAGAATGGTTTGACGAATATAGCGAAAGCCATCAAAACCCAACCAATAAACAAATTCACTGGCTCTGCGTTCCTGCCATTTTATTCTCTATTATTGGAATCATTGCCCATTTCAGCACCTTGCTCACTGCTCTACTACTTGTACTCTCTTTAGTATTTTATGCTCGTTTAGATCTTGTACTTGCTGTTGCAATGGCAGCTTTACTTGTTGTTATGGCATGGCTCATTTACACCCTACCTGTAGGAGTAGGATTTTATATTGCTATTTTTGTGATTGCTTGGATCGGACAGTTCTATGGTCATAAAATTGAGGGCAAAAAGCCATCGTTCTTTAAAGATTTACAATTTTTACTCATTGGCCCCGTCTGGTGCATGGATGCCTATCTAGGAAAAATCTTACCCAAATGGAAAAGTAGACAAAAACACGCTATATCCTAATTGTTGAATTAAAGCTGGATCATCTCGATTCAGCTTTTACATTTTAGTAATTTATTAGAAAATTTATAAAATAGAAAAAAAACAAACTAGCGATAACACTTAAAAGCACCTTCTTCAGATAAAGGGCAATCACAATACAAAAGATTGATGCATAAATATAAGGATTATCAATAATTCCTTTTAAATTATCGCCATCAAAAAAAACAACTGGAATACAAATTGCTGTTAATAAACAAGGTGCAGAATAATTAAGCATCTTATTCATAATAAGCGGTAATTTAATTTTAACAGTGGGTTCTAAAAAATAATAACGATTAAAAAAGACGATTGCTGCCAAACCTAAAATCATAAACCAAGACATATTATTGCTCCTTACCTATTTTTTCAGTTAACACTGCAACCAACATACCGATTAATCCTGAAAGTAAAATCGCTCCTTCAACTTGATATAATTTAAAGAAAAATCCGCTTAAACAAGTCATTAGCACACCAGCAATTACAGGCATTCCCTTACATAGCGGCACTATCATGGCAATAAAAATAGCCACAATTGAAAAATCTAAATGATAATTTAGTAGATCTGGAATCACTGTTGCCAAAAGTATTCCAACCAAGCTAAAAATGACCCAGAATAAATAAAAAGACAGACCTGCACCTAACAGATATTCTGGCTGTCTTTTTTCACCGGATGCACACACCGCAAATAATTCATCCGTTAATAAAAAACCTAAACTTAACCGTTTCGAAAGAGACAAAGCAGAAATGTCATTTCTTAAAGTTAATGCATAAATAAAATGCTGAGCCGTTAAAAAGAAAATCGTCACATAAATTGTAAAAATAGATGCCCCTTCCATTACCATGCTTAAACTAACTAATTGAGCTGCTCCAGCAAAAACAATTCCCGACATCGCAAGGGCTTTATAAAAAGATAAACCTGCATGAATTGCCATAGAGCCTGCCAAAATTGCCCACGGAATAACAGAAATTGACAAGGGCAAAATATCCATTGCACCACGTAAAAAAAGATAGGGTGGCTTATTTTTTGGAAACCTCACCAACTGATGAAGCTGAATATTCATATATAAAATCCAAGATAAAAGATCTCTCTATAAAATGCGTAATGAGAGTTGATTTATATTGAATAAAATTGCTGTAAATCAATTTTTAATAATCTAGTTATTTAGGCTAGCTACATATTGAGTAGGCGTCACTCCCATTGCTTTTTTAAAGTGACGATTAAAATGGCTTTGATCAGAAAAACCACATTGCTGTGCCACCATCGCAATTTGGTCACCCTGTTTTAATAATTGTCTTGCTTTTTGTAAGCGTGCTTGAACAAGCCAAGCATGAGGTGGCAAGCCCACATATTTTTTAAATTGTCTTAAGAAATGCCATGCACTTAGACCCACCATGTCAGCCAGATCTTGCAAAGAAAAGTTTGTTTCAGGCATTTCTACCAGTAATTCTTTAACTCTTAATATTTTTGAATATGCTTCAGGCAACTCACAAAAAGTATGATTTGATTTACCATGTCGCTTCATTAAACAGGCTAAAGTCGATAAATACATCGTTTCTTTAAGTAAAAAATTTTCTTTTTGTTCTAATAAATCAAAGAGTAAACAAAGTTGCTGAGCCAAACCCAAGTCACGAATCACAGCTTGAGGAAACCACGGTGCCCCACGCGAATTTTCAAAAAAATCTTGGCTGACTTCTGCCAACATTTCAGGTGTAGGATAAATTGCTCGATATCGCCAACCTGACTCTACCGCAGATGACCCCGTATGAATTTCGTCAGCGTTTACTAAAATAATGTCGCCTTTAGGAGCTACATGCAGCTGGCCCGTCCTAAAAAAAGACTGTGCTCCCTCTTCAATCACACCAATACAGTACCCTTCATGAGTATGCTTCGAAAATTGTGTTTGGTGATAATGTGCTTTTAGTAACTCTAAACCGCCCAGCTCTCGCACATGCAGATAATCAGCTTGCTCCCGCTGCATAAATACGTCTCATCTATTCAATAAAAAAACCATAGCATGTTTTAAGAAACTGAATAGAATAAAATTGCTCTATAAAAACAATCTCTTTATTTGTTTATTCGGCTTTATTGGTAGATTTGCCCATCATGTTTGAGCCAACCGCTTTCATGACGATTTTGTGGATCACGATGTGTCCAGTGTAATACACCGCCTTTTGGGTTATATTCATATTCACCGTAAAACTCTACAACATCACCTTTTTTCAAATTAGGAATTTTAGGTGCTAAATCAATATTATGTGCGACTAAAATTGAAAGGCCATTTTTTAGTACAAGAATAAATTTCTGGTGTCTCGACCCATCATTATCATCTCTTAAAATTGCTTTTACTCGGCCGCTTCCCTGCACTTGAACATTACTTTGTCTTTGCTCATAAGCAGCTTTTATTGTATCAACCCCAGTATTTGAAAGTGTAGTTTCAGTATGCTGAGCTTCGGGTATAACTGATGACGGCGATTGATTTTGCTTATGCTCAGATAAATCCAGACCAAAATATGCAGCAATCAATAAAATTATGACACCACCAATACTGAGATTTTTTTTATTTGTCATTGTCTACCCTTAATTTAACTGAGATAAAAAAAGCCCCAATGGGGCTTTTTTTATTGTGATACGAATTACTTCGCAGCAGCTTGAGCAGCAGCAACTTCTTCAGCGAAGCTCATTTCTGCTTTTTTCTCAATACCTTCACCAACTTCGAAACGTACGAAGTTAGCAACAGTAGTACCAGTTGCTTTTAATACATCAGCAACTTTTTTGTCGTTGTCGATTACGTACATTTGACGATCAAGAGCAACTTCGTTCAAGTATTTATCAACTGAACCAGTTACCATTTTCTCAACGATGTTAGCTGGCTTACCAGATTCTAACGCTTTCGCTTCAGCAATTTCTTTTTCTTTAGCGATAAGGTCAGCAGGAACAGCTTCAGCATTTACAGCTACTGGGTTGAATGCAGCAACGTGCATTGCAATACCTTTACCAGTGTCAGCATCACCAGTATAAGAAACTACAACACCGATTTTTAAACCGTGTTTGTAGATAGCCAAGTTTTCGCCTTCAACGATTTTCGCACGACGAACTTGGATGTTTTCACCGATTTTTTGAACAAGCGCAATACGAGCTTCTTCAACTGTTTGACCGTCTGCTAATTTTAATTCAGCGATTTTAGCAGCATCAGTTTCACCAGCAGCTAAAGCAGCAGTAGCAACCGCTTTAGAGAAGTTAGAGAAGTTTTCGTCTTTAGCAACGAAGTCAGTTTGACAGTTAACTTCAACTAGAATTGCTTTGTTGCCTTCTTGAACGATTGTGATTGCACCGTCAGCAGCAATGTTACCAGCTTTTTTAGCAGCTTTAGCTTGACCAGATTTACGAAGGTTATCAATAGCAAGCTCGATGTCACCGTTCGCTTCTGTTAATGCTTTTTTGCATTCCATCATTGCAAGACCAGTACGGTCACGTAATTCTTTTACCATGCTTGCAGTAATTGCAGTCATGTTGATCTCCTAAAATCGGTAGAAAATAAATCTTTTCAACAAAAACGGCCCAAAGAAACTCTGGGCCGTTTGCACTCTCGACGCTTAATTTGCCACCATTACATGTCGCAAAAATGACAAGCCTGCGTCAAAACGCATTAAGCCTCAGAAGCGTCTTTCGCAGCGTCATCGCCTTTTGCTTGAGCGTTCGCTTGAGATTGAGCGTATTCTTTACCAGCAAGAATTGCGTCAGCCATAGCTGAAGCATATAGAGTTACTGCACGGATCGCATCGTCGTTACCCGGAATAACGTAATCAACGTTGTCTGGGTTAGAGTTTGTATCAACGATACCGATAACAGGAATACCTAAGTTCTTCGCTTCTTTGATTGCAATCGCTTCGTGATCAACGTCGATTACAAATAATGCGTCAGGTAAACCACCCATGTTTTTAACGCCGCCTAAAGAACGCTCAAGTTTTTCCATCTCACGAGCACGTTCTAAAGCTTCACGTTTAGTAAGCTTAGCAAAAGTACCGTCTTGAGATTGAGTTTGAAGATCTTTTAAACGGTTGATAGATTGGCGAAGTGTTTTCCAGTTCGTCAACATACCACCTAACCAACGGTGATCTACATATGGTTGACCAGCGCGTTGAGCTTGTTCACGGATGATGTTAGAAGCAGCACGTTTTGTACCAACGAACAAAACTTTGTTCTTTTTGCTTGCTAATTGGTTAGCGAAGTTCAAAGCATCATTTAACGCAGGAACAGTGTGCTCAAGGTTGATGATGTGAATTTTGTTACGCGCGCCAAAAATGTATTGACGCATTTTTGGGTTCCAGAAACGAGTTTGGTGACCAAAGTGCGCGCCTGCTTGAAGAAGGTCACGCATGCTTACGTTGTAATCTGCCATTTTCTTTACCTTAAAAGTTGGGTTAGGCCTCCATATATCCGCATTCTCCACCCTTTTACAGGCACCCAGAGTAATGTGACGATATATGTGCGGATTTTTTACTCCACCTATCAAATTTGTTCGTAAAAGATATTCACGAAAAGCATTTGATAAAATGGGCGGCTATTTATACCATAGACACTTGTAAATTACCAAAAGTTTTTAGAGATCATGAACAGTACTTATACAGCTCCACGTCGATTAATCAAAACTCCAGATGAAATTGAAAAAATGCGCATTGCAGGACGACTGGCGGCTGAAGTTCTAGAGATGATCAAGCCGTATATCAAGGCGGGTGTAAGTACACTTGAACTTGATACCATTTGCCGTAATCACATTGAAAATGTACAACATGCTATTCCTGCCTGTGTCGGCTATGGTAGCGCTCCTGGACGCCCTGCTTTTCAGCACTCTATTTGTACTTCGGTTAACCATGTTGTCTGCCATGGCATTCCTTCTGAAAATAAAACGTTAAAAAACGGCGATATTTTAAATATTGATGTGACTGTGATTAAAGATGGTTATCACGGCGATACAAACATGATGTATATCGTTGGTGGCGAGACGTCTATTTTAGCCAATCGTCTATGTAAAGTTGCCCAAGAAGCGATGTATCGAGGCATGGCAACTGTTAAAGATGGTTCATATTTAGGTGACATTGGCCATGCAATCCAAAAATATGTCGAATCAGAGCGTTTTAGTGTAGTACGTGAATATTGTGGCCATGGTATTGGTACCGTTTTCCATGATGAACCTCAAGTATTACATTATGGTCAAGCTGGAACAGGTATGCGTCTGGAAGCTGGTATGACTTTTACTATTGAACCTATGGTAAATGCTGGCGTATGGCAAACTAAACTATTAGGCGATAAATGGACTGTTGTAACGAAAGACCATAAACTTTCAGCTCAATATGAACATACTATTTTAGTGACTCAAACAGGCATTGAAGTTTTAACTGCACGCCCTGAAGAGGACTTATCTCGCTTCAACTGATAGTTAAAAAAACTTAAATAAAAGGCTACTTTATGTAGCCTTTTATTATTTATTATGTATTTTTTATTAATAAATCTTTCCAAATATAAACAAATATTTCAAAAAAATTACAATTATTAATTTTTAATAAACAATCATTTTAATAAAACGCGGTATGGTGGGCTCAATAAAAATCAGTAAACAAATGTTCGGACATGGAGTCCTTTTATGATGAAAAAGTCATTATTTTGTATGACAGCTGCCTTTTTTGCCCTGCCAACAATCACTAACGCCGCTTCGCCATATTTTAGTTTAAAGGATGGTGATGGTTTCAAACGTTTTTCAGTCTCTGCTGGCTGGTTACATGCAATGCCTCAAGGCTCAGGAAACCCTGTCAATATCAATACTAGCGTTGCAGAAGGTACACAATCTAAAGTTGGAGATGTATCTACAAAAGCCGTTTTAGAGGCAATCGACCAAAGCAAAACTTCAGGAAAATTCTGGTATAGCACTATTGGTCTTCTTGATAAGTTTACAGATACTCTTCCCTCTTCACTTGCAGGTACAGCAGAAGTTAATGGTCTTTCTCAATGGCAACAACAAGGTTCTGGCTTAGAAGCTAGTGATGTTGATACTGTTGGTCTTATGTTTAACTACAACTTTACGGACAATTTATCCTTAGAAATTAAAGGTGGTATTCCCCCTAAAGTGGATATTAATGGAAAAGGTAATATTTACGCTCCCCTTTCTGGAAAAGCGACTCCACTAAAAGATGGATCTTCAATTGGAGAAATCATAGGAGGTGGAATTTCCGGGGCGGGTGGAGATATTCCTTTAAAACAAGACCTTCATATTACTGATCTTTCTCAGGGGGGCAAGGCTGCGTCCGCACGCGCATGGTTACCAGCCGTTGAACTACATTATCAATTTGGTAAAACAGGTGTAAATAAGTTCCGTCCTTATATCGGAGCTGGCGTGATGTATGCATACTTTAATGATTTAAAAATGAATTCTGGTATTGAGGCTGATTTAATTCAAGCGGGACACATGATCCAGAATATCCATGATGGTAAAGCTGGGGCAGCATTAGATCGCAAAACATCATCAGCAAATCCTATCGTGAAACTAGAAGCGACCGATACTTTTGCACCTATTGTAACTTTAGGTGCAACTTACGACTTCAACCCAAATTGGTTTGCTGTTGGTTCAGTTTCGTATTCAAAAATGAATAGTGAAGCAAAAATCTATGTGACTGACCAAAATACAGGTAAAGAGCTAATTAAAGCGAATACCAAAATTGATATTGACCCACTCATTTCATATGTTGGTGTCGGTTATCGTTTCTAACTTCTGCGTCATGAAAGCTATAAAGACTTGTATAAGTTTTTATAGCTTTCTTTCAATCTATTTCGCCTAAAAATTGCTTCTTTTTAAATCAAAATGCTAAAAAAATGAGCATTTTTTATAAAAAATACAGCTGTAGAAACCTTTTCAAATTTTTATTAATACCCTCTTATTTTTTTCCAATTTTTTTATTATTTTTCTATTCACAAACTAACTCAATAAAATTAGAAAGTAATTTTTCCTTTTTAGTAAAATTCATTTTTTGGCACAAGCTTTGCTTTATTCAGAGCATGATGAATCAATGATGATTCAATGAATAAACAAAGACGGCCAACGATGTCCGCTCTGATCGGTCTGCAGATAGGCAATAAATTGCCATGCAAATTAAATTTCGTTCAGTTCAGAGGGACGGCGTATGTCTTCAAATATCCAATTAGATGCAAAAAAAGCAACTGAAATTAAATTATTCAGTTTTTCAACTCCAGCAATGCGTGCCTTCCACATGACATGGCTCGCTTTCTTTGTATGTTTCTTTGCATGGTTTGCGTGTGCACCATTAATGCCCGTTATTAAAGGGGAGTTTGGCTTAACAAAAGATCAAATTGCTAATATTAATATTGCTGCTGTTGCTATTACTATTTTAGTGAGGCTTATTGTCGGACCACTCTGCGACAAATATGGCCCCCGTATTACGTACACCACTCTCCTATTAGTTGGCAGCATTCCAGTATTTGGTGTAGCTGCTGCCAATAGTTATGAATCTTTTCTATTCTTTCGCTTACTTATTGGTGCGATTGGGGCAAGCTTCGTCATTACTCAATACCATACAAGTGTCATGTTTGCACCTAACGTTGTAGGAACAGCAAATGCAGCAACGGCTGGCTGGGGAAATGCTGGCGGTGGAGCAACACAAGCTTTAATGCCTTTATTGCTCGGTGCAATTGTGATGTTTGGTGTTGAACAAACCATGGGATGGCGCGTGGCATTAATCGTACCTGGCGTAATGATGGTTATTGTTGGCATTCTTTATTGGAAATTAACTCAAGATTGCCCTCAAGGAAACTTTAAAGAAGTTCGCGCGCAAGGTATTGAGGTCGGAAGTGGTAAAAAAGGTGGTACTGCTATTTTAATGCAAGCCGCTCGCAACTATCGTGTCTGGATTTTATTTTTGGCATATGGTGCAAGTTTTGGAATTGAGATTTTTATCCACAACGTTGCAGCAATGTATTATGTCGATCAATTTAAAATGGATTTAAAAACGGCTGGATTAACTGCCGGAATCTTTGGTCTTTTAGCATTATTCGCTCGAGCGCTAGGCGGTATCATTTCCGACAAAGTAGCACTCAAGAAAGGTTTGGATGGCCGTACGAAAGTGCTTGTGCTCATGATTTTAGGTGAAGGTTTATTCTTAATACTCTTCTCTCAAATGAATGCTGTTGCACTCGCAATTATTTCCATGACTATTTTTGCATTGTTTACGCATATGGCATGTGGAGCAACTTACGCACTCGTACCATTTATCGATCGCACTGCATTAGGTGGAGTTGCAGGAATTATTGGTGCGGGTGGTAATGTTGGTGCTGTGGCAGCAGGTTTCCTACTCAAAGGTTTACTTGATGTCCAAACTTGCCTGTTTATTTTAGGCGGTCTGGTTATGGTTGCGGGTTGTAGCGTGATTTTGATTCGCTTCACAACCGAACATAAAGAAAAAGAACAAGTACTTTTTGAGCAAGCATTACTTGAGCGTAATTCAACCGCTTAATTTTTATAAGAAGCAGAGATCAAAATGGTGTCTGCTTCTTCAAATTTCTTATCATAAAATATTTACATTACTCACTTTTTAATTCTTCTTAAATATTCTTGCCATCTATATCGATATTTTTCGATATATCTTCTACAATAAATGACCACATTATTATAATTTTCCATTAACCATGACTAAAACTGCTCACAACTTTTCCCAGCCACTTATCTATATGCTGATTGGTAGTGCCCTTATTTTGGCTCTTTCTTTAGGCGTTAGGCATGGTTTTGGACTTTATTTGGTTCCAATGAGCCATGAGTTTGGCTGGGGCCAACATGTTTTTAGTCTTGCAATCGCCATGCAGAACCTGATTTGGGGTGCAGTTCAACCTTTTACTGGCGCAATCGCAGATAAATATGGCAGTAAAATTGTAGTTGCTGTTGGCGGATTACTTTACGCCCTTGGCTTACTGTTAATGGCTTTTAGTTCAAGCATCTTAATCTTAAATTTAAGCCTAGGATTGATTATTGGCTTAGCTTTATCAGCAACCTCCTTTACAGTTTTACTTAGTGCAGTAGGTCGAGCTGCTCCGCCAGAAAAAAGAAGTATGGCAATGGGGATTGCAAGTGCAGCAGGCTCTTTCGGTCAGTTTATTATGCTGCCATCTACCCTTCTCTTACTCAAAAATGTTGGATGGTCAGCAGCCCTAATGGTCAGTGCGCTGTTAATTGCTCTTATTATTCCCCTTGCATGGATGTTAAAAGGGCCAAGCAATCAAACACCAAAAGCAATTGCACAACCTCAGCTTACATTTAAACAAGTACTGAATATAGCCAGAAAACATAAACCCTTTTGGTGGTTAGCTTTAGGTTTCTTAGTATGTGGATTCCAAGTTGTTTTCTTAGGTGTACATTTACCCGGCTATTTAATCGACCACGGCTTTGATGCAGCTACAGGAACTGTGTTTCTGGCACTAGTTGGACTATTTAATATTGTGGGGACTTATGGTGCTGGCTGGTTAGGAGATCGCTTCTCAAAACCTAAATTATTAATGGCTCTTTACGGCAGCCGTGGCATTGCGATCATTGCCTTTTTGTTATTACCGTTAAGCACTTATACAGTATATGCTTTTGGAGTCATTATGGGCCTTTTATGGCTCTCTACTGTTCCGCTCACGAACGGCATTGTGGCAAATATGTTTGGTGTTAAATATCTTTCTATGCTGAGCGGCATTGTGTTTTTCACCCATCAAGTCGGTTCTTTCTTTGGCGGTTGGCTTGGCGGTGTTAACCATGATTTAACAGGTAATTACAATGCAATTTGGCTATGTTCTATAGCATTAAGTATAGTAGGTGTGATCGTACACTTCTTTGTGAATGAGGAGGCTATTATTCATGACGCATAATGCCTTACTTTTGAAAACAATTATGACTTTTATCCTAGTCACGCTTTTGGTGATTTCCATCATTTTATGGAAACAAACACCAGATTTATTTGAATATTTTAACCAAGCATTTTGTCCACACTAGTATGATGAAAAGCTAAAATCATCCCTTGGATTGTCATAAAAATATAAAAAACCTATGGTCTAATGAAAATAAAAAAGCCCGCAAGTTTGCGGGCTTTTTTTATTAAAAACTTATTTAAAATCAAAACAAACGATTCATACCATTAAGTGCAGCTACACGATACGCTTCAGCCATAGTTGGATAGTTAAATGTCGTTTCAACGAAATATTTCAAGGTATTATTTGGGCTGTGCATAACTGCTTGCCCAATGTGGATAATTTCGGCAGCGTTATTACCAAAACAGTGAATACCTAAAATTTCCATAGTGTCGCGGTGGAAAAGAATTTTTAACTCACCTACTGTATCACCGGTAATTTGTGCACGAGCTAAATGACGGAAAGAAGCTTGACCCACTTCATACGGAATTTTTTCTTCCGTTAATTCCTGTTCATTTTTACCAATTGATGAGATTTCAGGAATGGTATAGATACCAGTTGGGATATCACGTACTGGCTTCGCATCTTCACCACTCATGTTTGCGCCAGCACAGCGCCCTTGGTCATAAGCAGCAGAAGCAAGTGATGGCCAACCAATCACGTCACCAGCAGCATAAATGTTTTCAACTTCAGTTTGATATTGATCATTTACAGAAAGCTGTCCGCGGTTGTTTGGAACTAGTCCAACGTTCTCAAGACCTAAGCCTTCTGTGTTACCTGAACGGCCGTTACACCAAAGAATGGCATCGGCTTTAATCTTTTTACCACTTTGTAAGTGTAAAACAACATGGTCATCAAACGTTTCAAGATGATCCATTTGTTCGTTGTGACGAATCAATACACCTTGTTCACGTAAATGATAAGACAAAGCATCAGCAATTTCATCATCTAGATAACTTAATAGTTTTTGCTGAGTATTGATCAAGTCAACTTTATGATCTAAACCAATAAAGATTGAGGCATATTCACAGCCAATAACGCCCGCGCCGTAAATAATAATTTTTTGAATTGAATAATCAAGATCAAGAATCTTGTCCGAATCAAACACGCGAGGATGATCAAAGTCGAGACCTTGCGGATGATAAGGACGACTACCTGTCGCAATCACGATTTGCTTACAGATAATTGTCTCTTTAATGCCTTCATGGCTAAAAACTAAGACTGTATTTTTATCTTGAATATATGCACGACCGTGGAAGACACCAATCTTGTTACGGTCATAAAAACGTGTATGTGTATCAACCTGTTGTTGAATCACTTTGTGTGCATTACGCAAAACCTGTTTCATGGTGAACTGTTTCCATTCACCTACTTTTTGAAACATTGGATCACGCTGATAGCGAATAATACTAGAAACTGTTTGACGTAATGCTTTACTTGGAATCGTTCCTACGTGTGCACAGTTACCACCAAGTTGATCACGCACATCTACAATTGCAACACGCTTACCAGCTTTTGAAAGCTTCATTGCCGCGCCTTCACCCGCAGGTCCAGAACCGAGAACTACCGCATCGTATTTAACGAAATTCCCACTAACGACCTCTTTTTTACGTGGCATTGAAAGCTCCTTCCTCTCTTGAATGACCATATTTTATAATAGATTATGACTAATATGCGGTGAATTTATGTATTTCTCAACCCTATATTTCTGAATAGCCACATTTATTATATGAATAGTTATTTTCCGCTATTAACTGAAGAACTTCGCTATAATACAATGTCAATGTCTCTATAAACGAGTGGAAAAGTTAGATATGTCAGAACACCGTAAACCTGAACAGGGTGTAAAACTTCGTGGCGCAGAAAAAGTCGCAAGAATTCCTGTAAAAGTTGTACCTACGGTTGAAGTGCCGCGTAAACCTGACTGGATTCGTGTCAAGATGACGGCACCAGAAGAAGTTCAGCGTATTAAAACGACTTTACGTGCTCAAAAACTCCATACCGTTTGTGAAGAAGCTGCTTGTCCTAACCTACCAGAATGTTTTGGTGGTGGTACAGCAACATTCATGATTATGGGCGATATTTGTACACGCCGTTGTCCTTTCTGTGATGTAGCACATGGTCGCCCAAATGCGCTCGATGCTGACGAACCTCGTCACATGGCAGAAACCATTTCTAACCTGAAACTCAAGTACGCAGTAATTACTTCGGTTGACCGTGATGACTTACTTGACGGCGGTGCACAACATTTTGTGGACTGTATTAAAGAAGCTCGCGCGCTTAGCCCGACGACATTGCTTGAGATTTTAGTACCAGACTTCCGTGGACGCATGGATATTGCTTTACGCATTATGACTGAATGTCCGCCAGACGTATTTAACCACAACATTGAGACTGTGCCTCGCTTATATAAAGCAATGCGTCCAGGTTCAGACTATCAGCATTCTTTAACCTTATTAAAAATGTTTAAAGAATACTGCCCAGATATTCCAACAAAATGTGGTTTGATGGTCGGTATTGGTGAAACTGAAGAAGAAGTTATCGCATTGCTTGATGACTTACGTGCTCACGATGTTGACTATGTGACGATTGGTCAATATTTACAGCCATCTAAACAACATGCGCCAATTGACCGCTTTGTAACGCCAGAAGAGTTTGAACGTTATGCAGAGCATGGCCGCAAACTTGGCTTTAGAAATATTTGGTCTGCACCAATGGTTCGTTCAAGCTATTTTGCTGATCGTCAATACCATGGTGAACCAGTACCAGAAGTTCGTCGTAAAGTAGATCCAGCTAAGAAAATCGCTGTTCAAGTTGTCGAAGCTTAATAAATTAAATATCTACAAAAAGCCCTCTAACACAGAGGGCTTTTTATTTGTATAAGAAAATCAATAACATTTCTTGACAAATCGATAAAACAAGCCATTACACTTTCACAGAAAAATATCTTATACCTAAAAGTACGATATATCCCTGCTCTAGCATATACATCAATTGCGATATAAAAAATTAAATTTAAACAGCATTAAAATTAGCTAGTTAAGCCTTAAATCTCTCCTCGCTTTTTTCGCAACTTCTAACTTGAGGGCTTATCTAGCAAGGAGCAAGTATGATTTTCCTACTCTTTGTTTTAAGCATCGTCATTCAGCTTTTTGCAATATGGGCAATTTTCTTTTTTAACCTGAATCGAATCATTGGCAGTGTAATTACGATTGCAGTAGCTATATTTACTGCACTCATATTAACGCCATGGGCTCTCATTTTAGGTATCCCCCTCATTGCCCTTAGTATCATTATTTTATTTGCACCATTACGCTTTAACCTGATTACTAAACCTGCCTATAAAACATTAGCAAACTCAATGCCGAGCATCAGTACGACTGAACAAGAGGCTTTAGAGGCAGGTACCAGTTGGTGGGAAAAAGAATTGTTTATGGGATCACCTGATTGGTCTCAATTTGAGAAATATCCTTACCCAACGTTGTCAGAAGAAGAACAAAGTTTTATTGATAATGAAGTTGAACTACTTTGTAGCATGCTCAATGAGTGGGAAATTCATCATCACTTAAAAGATCTTCCACCAGAGGTTTGGCAATTTATTAAAGACAAAGGTTTTTTAGGTCTTATTATTCCAAAATCCTTTGGCGGCAAAGAATTTAGCTCATTTGCCCAAAGTCGTATTATGAGCAAAATTGCTTCACGCTCACTCACCACTGCTGTGAGTTGTATGGTTCCAAATTCGTTGGGACCGGGTGAGCTACTCATGCACTACGGTACTGATGCTCAAAAGCAACAATATTTACCAGGCCTAGCTAAAGGTGAAGAAATCCCATGCTTTGGTTTAACCAGTCCAGAAGCGGGTTCAGATGCTGGCGCCATTCCAGATTCAGGTGTTGTTTGCTACGGCGAATATGAAGGTGCTCAAGTTCTTGGTTTGCGCATGAATTTCTCTAAACGCTGGATTACCCTTGCGCCAATTGCCACAGTCGTAGGTCTTGCATTTAAACTATATGACCCTGAAGGGTTACTCGGCGATAAAAATAAAACAGAGTACGGTATTACCTGTGCACTCATTCCTGCTAGTCATGCAGGCGTCAAAATAGGAGCGCGTCATTTTCCAGGTTCTCCATTTATGAACGGAACCGTAGAAGGAGAAGATGTTTTCATTCCAATTGACTGGATTATTGGTGGACAAGAAAATGCCGGTAAAGGCTGGCGAATGCTAATGGAGTGCTTAGGTGTTGGCCGTGGTATCTCCCTTCCAGCTTTAGCAACAGCAGCAGGTGAAATGAGCTATTTAACCGTTGGTGCTTTTGCGAAAATTCGTCAACAGTTCAATATTTCAGTAGGTAAATTTGAAGGCGTACAAGAAGCGACCAGTGAAATTGCCAGCGATGCCTATATGCTTGAAGCATTCCGTTATTTAGTGACATGTGGCCTAAATCAAGGTGGAACACCTGCGGTAATGACTGCCATGGCAAAATATTATGCAACTGAAACGATGCGTAAAGTCGTTAATCACGGAATGGATATTGCTGGAGGACGTGCAATTCAACTTGGACCACGTAACTTCCTTGCCCTTACCTATCAAGCGATTCCAATTGCAATTACGGTAGAAGGCGCAAATATTTTGACTCGTTCATTGATGATTTTTGGTCAAGGTTCAATGCGTTGTCATCCTTATCTATTTGAAGAATTACAACTCCTTCAATCTGAGGATAAAGCTAATGCAGTTCAAAAATTCGATGATTTATTATTTAAACATTTAGCCTATACATTTAACCGTGGGGCAAAATCATTTGCTTATGGTTGGACAGGTGGCTCAAGCGATGCCCCTCAATCAGTAGATCAATTTACTGCCAGTTACTATAAGACAATTAACCGTTTTAGTGCCAACTTCGCGCTTGTTTCGGATATGTCACTTGGTTTACTTGCAGGAGACTTAAAACGCAAAGAAATGTTATCAGGACGGTTAGCAGATATTCACGCGCACCTCTTTATTTCTACTGCGATTTTAAAATTTTATGAAGCTGGCCAAAAAACTGAAGCCGAACAACTTCACGCTAAATTAGCTCTACAAAAAGCGTTCTTGAATATTCAGGAAGCATTTTGGGGATTATTTAAAAACTTCCCAGCTAAACTTCCAGCGGCATTTGTAAAATGGATCTGTTTCCCTCTTGGCCGTGTCATTTCAAAACCTGACGATGAGTTAAAACAGCAAGTCGCTGAACTTATGATGCAAGAGCATCCTTTTAGAGAGCAGCTTAAGCATCACGTATTTTATTCAACCAAAGCCGATGATGTGACTGGACGTTTAGAGCATACTTTTCAAATTCTACGAACCCTTGAACCACTTTGGGATAAGTTCAAAAAAGCTGAATCTAAAGGCAAATTTACAGGACTGACTTTCGAAGAGAATATTGCACAAGCAATAAAAGAAGGTTTTATTACTGAAAGTGAAGCTCAACAATTATTGCAATACAACGCAATTCGATTCGATAGCATGCTTACAGATGTATTTGATGAAGATTTAAATAAAGATCTTCCTTTATCAAACCCTCATCAAATTTAGTGACTGATACCTCCACTAATTCACTATTGCAATCACACTTGATTCACATTAATTAATAAACAGCCATAAAAGCGTCAATCGACGCTTTTATTTTTAGGAGAAATTAATGTCTAAGCAAGATTACGAAAATGGATTAAAAGTTCGCACAGAAGTGATGGGAGAAGCTTTTGTAAAACGCGCCCAAGAAAACACCGTACCCTTTACTCAGCCTTTACAAGACTGGATTAACGAGCATGCATGGGGATCGACTTGGCAGCGTGAAGGCGTATTACCACGTAAATATCGTTCATTAATTACTTTGGCAATGTTAACTGCACTTAAGTCACCCACAGAACTCAAAGGCCATGTTCGTGGTGCACTTAACAATGGCTGTACAGTTGAAGAGATTCAAGAAACTTTATTGCACAGCCTTCCATATTGTGGCGCACCTGCTACACAAGAAGCTTTTCGTGCTGCTTTAGAAGTGATTCAAGAATATCAACAAAAATAATTTCAATATGAGCCAGCAGCCTACTGGCTCTTTTTAATCTAATTTAATTTAGTCGAATGCATCTGAAAATTACGGTCGTCAATCACGATAGCCTGACGACAAATCCCTTCTACTTGACGTTGCTTTTCAAAAACTGCTGCTGACATCGGTTCAAAGCTATCAAAGAAACAGATATTTTTTTCATCTATTGAATACACAAGTGACTGATTCCCCACTCCAGCTAGAGTATCGTAATAGACAATCACCATTTTGCCATTTTGAATTTCAGCTTGAATATCTTGATAGCTCAAGGCAGACCCTGTCGGTATTTTCAATACCTTTGCTTCTTTATAGCTCATTCGTTCACTTGGGCTAATATTAGGATCTTCATCTGAATGAAATGACACTTGAAATCCTAGTTTCTTTAATGCAACAGCTAAGGCAATAGTATAGGTGCCCCCTTCGTCGTATCGGCAAACTTTAATCAACTCAGCAACATCAATTTGTACTCCATGATGTTGAAGCACCATCCAAACCGCAAAAACACCACAGTTTGCTTCGAGGTTTGCTAGAGCTTGGGGAATATTTACTGCCATAATTTGAATCTATAAGGATAATTAGGCAGATAATAAACAAAACTGGATTGGCACTAAAAGCTTTTCCAAGTACAATGTTTCGCTAGTCGAGGGATGCTGCGACAAATGATCGGCACTAAAGATCAATTTGCCAGGCTCGACAATCGGTTAAACACTCGTTTTAACCAACAACGGCATCCGCGAACATAATGATCAATTTTTATTTTTAATTAAGGAGATCGTAATGAACGCGGTTAATGCTTCATTTACAGATTATAAAGTTGCTGACATCTCTCTTGCTGACTACGGTCGTAAAGAAATCAAACTTGCTGAAGCAGAAATGCCAGCTCTAATTGGTTTACGTAAACGTTATGCAGCGTCTAAACCACTTGCTGGTGCAAAAATCCTTGGTTGTATTCACATGACCATTCAAACAGCGGTTCTTATTGAAACGCTTGTTGAATTAGGTGCTGAAGTTCGTTGGACTTCATGTAACATTTTCTCGACTCAAGACCATGCTGCTGCTGCAATTGCTGCTCGCGGTATTCCTGTTTTTGCTTGGAAAGGCGAAACTGAAGAAGAATATGTATGGTGTCTTGAACAACAAGTGAATGTTAATGGTCAGCCTTGGGATGCCAACATGATCTTGGATGATGGCGGTGACTTAACTGCTCTTGTTCATGAAAAATACCCTGCTCTTTTAGAACGTATTCACGGAATTACTGAAGAAACGACTACAGGTGTTCAACGTCTTATCGAAATGTGGAAAGACGGTTCTTTGAAAGTACCTGCAATTAACGTAAATGACTCAGTTACTAAATCTAAAAACGACAACAAATATGGTTGCCGTCACTCATTAAATGATGCAATCAAACGCGCAACTGACATGCTTTTGTCTGGTCGTCGTGCGCTTGTGATCGGTTATGGTGACGTTGGTAAAGGCTCTGCTCAATCTTTACGTCAAGAAGGGATGATCGTTCGTGTAACTGAAGTTGATCCAATTTGTGCAATGCAAGCATGTATGGATGGCTATGAAGTTGTATCTCCATACAAAAACGGCGTACAAACAGGCAAAAAAGAAGATATTAACCACGACTTACTTGGCAACACTGACCTTGTTGTAACGACTACTGGTAACTACCACGTATGTGATGCTGCAATGTTAGATAGCTTAAAAGCTGGTGCAGTTGTATGTAACATCGGTCACTTCGACACAGAAATCGACACAGCTTATTTACGTGGTTACAAGTGGGTTGAAGTTAAGCCACAAGTTCACCAAGTTTATCGTTCTGAAGATGAAAATAACTACCTCATTCTTCTTTCTGAAGGTCGCCTTGTAAACCTAGGTAATGCAACTGGTCACCCATCACGTGTGATGGATGGTTCTTTTGCTAACCAAGTGTTAGGTCAAATTCACTTATTCCAAGAGAAATTTGCTGACCTTCCTGCAAACGAAAAAACTGCAAAAATTCGTGTAGAAGTTCTTCCTAAGAAACTTGACGAAGAAGTTGCTGCGGCAATGGTTGCAGGTTTTGGTGGTGTACTTACTCAATTAACTCAAGAGCAAGCTGGCTATTTAGGTGTTGCTGTTGAGGGACCATTCAAGTCTGACGCTTACAAATACTAAGAACTTAAGGGCAGACGGTTCACCGTCTGCCCTTTTTTCTAAAAATATTGTTTCGCTGTTTACAAGGATTTGACATGACTAAACGTATACCCATTTCTTTTGAGTTTTTCCCACCGAAAACTGATGCCGGTGCTGAAAAACTTCGTATTGTTCATCAAGAATTACAACTATTAAATCCAGATTTCTTCTCGATTACATATGGTGCTGGTGGTTCTACTCGCGAACGTACTCTTGCTGCTATTGACGATTTCAATGGTAAAGGTACACCAGTTGCACCTCACCTTTCATGCATTGGTGATGATAAAGCGCGTATTGCTGAGTTACTAGATTTATATAAAACCCAAGGCATTAACCGTATTGTCGCTTTACGCGGTGACTTACCTTCTGGTCAAGTCGGGCTTGGCGAACTTCCTTATGCTCAAGATTTAGTACGTTTTATTCGTGAGCATTCAGGTGATCATTTTCATATTGAAGTTGCAGCTTATCCTGAAATGCACCCTCAAGCTGAAAACCTTGATTCAGATATCCAACGTTTTATTGAAAAAATACAAGCTGGCGCTAATGCAGGAATTACACAATTCTTCTTTAATCCAGACTCATACTTTTATTTTATTGAGCGTCTGGAAAAAGCTGGAGTTAATATTCCGGTGGCTCCTGGCATCATGCCGATTACCAATGCCAGCAATTTAATTCGCTTTGCTGATGGTACTGGTGCAGAGATTCCTCGTTGGATCCGTAAACAATTACAAGCCTATGGCGATGACAGCGAAAGTATTAAAGCTTTTGGTCATGAAGTTGTTGTGAAGCTATGTGAACGCCTAATCGCAGGTGGTGCACCAAGCTTACATTTCTATTCAATGAATCAAGTCGAACCAACTCGTCAACTCGTTGTTGATCTTGGTTTAAATTAATTTTGTAAGGCGCACCCAATGAATCGTTTTTTTATCGAAACTGAACTTACAGTTGGTTCAACTATTCAACTAACTGAATCAGTATTTCATCATTGGGTGCGTGTCTTACGTGCACAATTACAAGAACAAGCAACTCTCTTTAATGGTCAAGGTGGCGAATATCTCGCGACACTGACCGAAATTAATAAAAAAAATGCGTTTGTCACACTTGAGAATTTCAACCCTAATAACCGCAATGCTCCATTTAAAGCAGTTCTTGGTCAGGTCATGAGTAAAGGTGACCGAATGGATTATGCCATTCAGAAAGCAACTGAACTTGGCGTAAGCAAGATTCAGCTTTTAACCAGTGAGCGCTGTGAAATGCGTTTAAAATATGACCGAGATCAAAAAAAATTAGACCATTGGCAAGCTGTTACAATTGCAGCCTGTGAACAATGTGGCTTGAACTTAGTCCCAGAAGTATTAGCACCTATTTCTCTTAATGAATGGTTAAGTTCTTCAGAACTTCCTCAATCTAAATTCGTTTTAGCGCCAGAAAAAGAACAAAAAGATGTATTAGCAGGCATACAACCTGAACTTGCTTTGTTAATTGGACCAGAAGGCGGTTTAAGCGAGAATGAAATTACTCAAGCCAATCAAGCTGGTTTTATGAACTGGTGTATTGGTGACCGTGTTTTACGTACAGAAACTGCGCCAGTCGTCGCCTTATCTATTTTAAATTATCGGTTTTTATCCACCTAAGTTCTTTGAACATTGATTAAATCGCTATTTAAAGTTAATTTACTTTTATTGTATGAATAAAATTTCAAATTCTTTATCACTGATAAATCAGATTCTTTCTGTATATATGTAAAAAAAATAGGATAGAAAAATCTTATGTCTGGGCTTCAGGAAGAATATTTACAGCATCAAACAAAAATTGAGCAGCTAAAACTTTCAATTCAATATATACGCTGGTATTTAGTTAGCTTAATACTGCTATGTCTCATCTCATACGCTATTTTTTCTTATTATTTTTCATCTTCAATAACCATATTTAACTGGTCTATGGGCCTCACTGTTGCCTCTCTTACTTGCCTATTATTTGTTCCAAATATTTTAACGCACTATCGTACTATTAACTTTATTAAAAAAGCTGATCTTATCTTACAAAGCATTTGTTTTATTTCAGGAATTTTATTAGGGGCAACCGTTACGGTTATTCACTTTTATCTTCCTCAAGAGCTTGTCACCCTACCAGATGCTCATATTTTAATTGCTTTGTTTATCACTTCTGCCCATATCATTGGACTGACTTTTTTAACGCAACAACCTCGATACTTTTATCTCTTATTTATTCCAAGTACATTACCCCTATTAATCGCTCAATTTACACATACACCCATTACTCAGCTGCCTTTTTATTTCGCCTATAACATCGCTTTCATAGCTACCATACTCTGTGCATACGCAACTCAACGTAACTATCAAAAAATTTCTCAACTATTATTTAGAAATAAACAGCTCATTCAAATTTCAGAACAACATACCCAATGGGCTGAAGAGTTATGTGTACAACTTCAACAAGAAGTGAATAAATCGAAAGATATTGAAGCTCAGCTCCAATTTAATAACCATTTACTAGAACAAAAAGTTCGTGAACGCACATACGATCTCACTAAAATGAATGAGCAACTCGAAAGCCACCACTACAATTTAGCTTTTGCAAATGAAACGGCAGGCATTCGTCCTTGGGACTGGGATATTGAAAATCAAAAATTAGAAATTACGTTTTTTGATCAACAAAAGCAGACACAAACGACTGTTATTCATCTCAATACTATTTTAGACCGCGTACATCCAAGTGATAAAAAGCTTTTTAACGAGCGTTTAAAACAACATCTGGAAGGAATTACAGATCATTTTAATATCAATTTCAGGATTTTACGTCGAGATGGTTCATGGCGATGGATTCATGATGTAGGTCGTGTCATTACCAGAGACCCAAAAACACAAAAAGCGCTTCGTATGGTTGGGATGACCCGAGATATACATCAAGAGAAAAAAGACCAAGAACACTTAAGACTATCGGCAATTGTGCTTGAACAAGCAGCCGAAGGCATATTCATTTTAGATGAACACCTGAATTATATTGATATTAACCCTTACTACGAAAAATTAACCGGATTTTCTAAATCAGAACTTCTAAATAAAGAATTATTTAGCATTGCGATTAATCAAAAAGAATTACAACAACAATTTCACACTTCAATTACCCAACAGCTCCTCGAAACTGGGGAATATATGGGTCAATTCGATGAAAAATTTAGTTCTGGCAAAAGCGTCTATTTGTGGTTACACATCAATGTGGTCAAAGATGAGTTCCATCAAATTACAAATTATATTGGATTTGCACGTGACCTCACTGAGCAAAAACGTCAGGAACAACATCTATCCTATTTAAAAAATTACGATAGTCTCACCCACTTGCCTAATCGTCTTTACTATTACAATCAATTACATCAATATCTTGTAAACCCTTCATATAACATTAAAAATTTAGCACTAATAAGAGTAAACATTGACCGCTTCCGCGCTTTTAATGAATTTTTAAATAATGATAGTGGTGATGAACTCCTTAAACAGTTCGCACAACGATTACGCTTAATCAATATTAATGCAATTTTGGTTGCCTATTTAAATAGCGACGATTTTGCAATTATTTATGAAATTTCTCCAATTCATCCAAATATTGAGCAATATTGCCAAAACATTCTGCAAGCGCTCAACGCACCTTTTTATATTGATAATCACGAATATTTTATTACAGCATCTATCGGTGTGGCATGCTTTCCTGAGCATGGCCGACAAATTGACCATCTTAATAACCATGCAGAACAAGCACTTTCAGAAGCAAAGCGCTTAGGGGGCAACACCATTTCTTACTATTGCAATAAAGCAGAACATCCATATAAAACTGCTGATTTAGAACAAGAGTTACGTAAAGCCATTCAAAATGATGAATTTGTCATTTATTACCAACCCAAAATTAATCTACTAGATCAATCTATTATAGGTTTTGAAGCATTAATACGTTGGCAACATCCTGAAAAAGGATTAGTCATGCCAAATATGTTTATACCTTTCGCTGAGCGTAGTAGCCTGATTTCAGATATTGGCAAAGTCGTTTTAGATAAAGTTGGAAAACAATTACAAGAATGGAAAAACGCAGGCTTCACAAACGTTCAAGTCTCTGTAAATATTGTCGCTCAGCAAATACATCGTGGCTTATTACTTAATGATCTAGATGAAGTTTTGCAAAAATATAATATACATGGTTCGGATCTTGAACTTGAAATTACTGAATCAGCTCTATTAGACAATACGGATAACGTCAAAACACTATTACATGCGATAAAACAACGAGATATTTCAATTGCTTTAGATGACTTCGGTACAGGTTACTCCTCTTTAGCATACCTGACAGAGTATCCAATTGATGTACTAAAAATTGACCGTGCTTTCATTTCTAAAATTGGTGATCACAAACAAGAAGCTATTGTAAATGCCATGATTGCAATGGGTAAAAGTATGGGCCTTAAATTGGTTGCCGAAGGTGTAGAAACAGAAGAACAAGTTGCCTATCTGCAAAAACAGCAATGTGATTTTTTACAAGGCTATTTCTTTAGCCGCCCTATCCCAGCTGAGCAGATTATTCCTTATCTACAAACAGATTCGCATATTTATTAATTGTTCTAACTCTCTATTTTTACATATGCTGCTTTTTCCAAAAATGAGCGTTTTTGACTGTGAGAAATAAAGAAGTAGTGTTATATTCTTTAGCATTTAGCTCACTACAGGGCTATTGGCAATTCGTCTACTATTCTCTTAATTGGTAAAAATTAAAGCATAGTAAAAGAACTGAGTTGCCTTCTCCCTGAATGAGTGATTTGACTAGTTTGCTTTTTTGTATCAAATAGAGACTCAGATGGACGATCAATCTTTAAAACAGGCCGCTTTAAATTACCATGAATATCCAAACCCAGGGAAAATCAGCGTTACCCCAAGTAAGCAACTTGTCAACCAACGAGATTTGGCTTTAGCCTACTCACCCGGAGTTGCTGCGCCATGTTTAGAGATTGAACGTGATCCTTCAACTGCTGCTAAATATACAGCTCGCGGAAACTTGGTTGCTGTAGTAACTAACGGTACAGCTGTACTTGGTTTAGGTAATATTGGCCCATTGGCTTCTAAACCTGTAATGGAAGGTAAAGGCGTTCTCTTCAAAAAGTTTGCTGGTGTAGATGTTTTTGACATCGAAATTGCAGAAAACGATCCAGATAAAATTGTAGATATCGTTGCCTCTCTTGAGCCAACTTTCGGTGGTATCAACCTCGAAGATATTAAAGCGCCTGAATGTTTCTATATTGAAAAGAAACTTCGTGAACGTATGAAGATTCCTGTATTCCATGACGATCAACATGGTACAAGTATTATTGTAGGTTCTGCTTTGCTCAATGCATTGCAACTTGTAAATAAGAAAATTGAAGAAATCAAAATTGTAGCTTCAGGTGCAGGTGCAGCAGCACTTTCATGTTTAGACTTGCTTTGTGCGCTTGGTGCTAAAAAAGAAAATATCATTGTTGCCGATTCTCGTGGTCTGTTAACCACTTCACGTGAAGGCTTAGATGAATCTAAAAAACGTTATGTTCAAGATATTTCAGCATCTCAGCTTCATGAAGTAATGGCTGGCGCTGATATGTTCTTGGGTCTTTCTGCTGCTGGTATTCTCACCAAAGAAATGGTGAAACAGATGGCTGAGAACCCTATTATTTTTGCTTTGGCAAACCCAGATCCAGAAATTTTACCTGAACATGCACATGAAGTACGCTCTGACGTCATTATGGCAACTGGTCGTTCTGACTATCCAAACCAAGTAAATAACGCATTATGTTTCCCATACATTTTCCGTGGTGCACTTGACGTTGGCGCAACTACGATTAATGAAGACATGAAAATTGCATGTGTACATGCAATTGCGCGTATGGCTCATGTTGAAGCCGATGCAGCAACATATGGTGAAAAATCTGCTTCATTTGGCCGTGACTATTTAATTCCACGCCCACTTGATCAACGTTTAATTTTAGAAATTGCACCAGCAGTTGCTAAAGCTGCAATGGACTCAGGTGTAGCAACTCGTCCTATCGAAGATTTTGCGGTATATCGTCAAAAATTGTCTGAGTTTGTATATAACTCTGCATTCTTGATGAAACCAATTTTTGCTCAAGCAAAAGCTGATCCAAAGCGTATTGCATATGCGGAAGGTGAAGACGAGCGCGTATTACGTGCAGTACAAATTGCTGTTGATGAAGATTTAGCTAAACCAATTTTAGTAGGTCGTACTGCTGTAATTGAAGCAAATATCAAAAAATTAGGCCTACGTTTACAACATGGCGTAAATATTGAGATTGTTGATCAAGAACAAAACCCGATGTATGAAGAGTTTTGGAAAGATTACTATCAAACAATGCAACGCAAAGGCATCACAGTTGAATATGCTCAACGTGAAGCTCGCCGCCGTTCAACGTTAATTGCATCTCTACTGGTTAAATTCGGTAAAGCAGACGGTATGTTATGTGGTACTTACAGTAGCTATAACATTCACCTTGACTTTGTACGCAATGTTATCGGTCTTAAAGAAGGCATGAACAACTTCTTCACGTTAAATGCATTAATGCTTGAAGATCGTAACTTGTTTATTGCAGATACGTATGTAAACACTAACCCGACTGCTGAACAACTTGCTGAAATGACTATTTTGGCAGCTGAAGAAGTACGTCGCTTTGGTATTACTCCACGCGTAGCACTTCTTTCTCATTCAAGTTTTGGTAGCGATCAAACTGATTCAAGTGCTCAAAAAATGCGTGAAGTTTATCGTATTTTATCTGAGCAAGCTCCTGAGCTTGAAGTTGAAGGTGAAATGCATGGTGATGCAGCATTAGACGAAAGCATTCGCCAATTTGCATTCCCTGGTTCACGTTTTAAAGGTTCTGCAAACTTGCTCATTATGCCAAACCTAGATGCAGCAAATATTTCATTTAACTTGTTGAAAGCGACTTCTGGTAACAACGTTACTATTGGTCCAATTTTGCTTGGCGCAGCAAAACCTGTTCATATTTTGACACCGACAGCAACGACTCGTCGTCTTATCAATATGACTGCTTTAACTGTTGCGGAAATCCAACAACAAGAAAAGTAATTTAGAAAGAGCTTTTTACGAAAAGCCTGTCTAATGACTTGAGAAAACCTCTATTCTGTAGCATGATTGCTTGAAGAATAGAGGTTTTTTCATGCAAGTGTATTTAGTAGGCGGTGCCGTCCGAGATTCTCTACTTGGGCATCCCTATCAAGAAAAAGACTATGTTGTGGTCGGAGCAACACCTGAACATATGCTCGCCCAAGGTTTTCAACCTGTAGGCAAAGATTTTCCTGTGTTTCTTCATCCTGAAACCAAAGAAGAATATGCACTTGCACGTACTGAGCGAAAGTCCGGTAAGGGCTATCATGGTTTTCAGTTTTTTACTGATACCACAGTAAGTTTAGAAGAAGATTTAATTCGCCGTGATTTAACCATCAATGCCATAGCAATGGATCAAGATGGCAAATTATATGACCCCTATGGCGGTCAAACTGATTTAGAAAATAAAACCTTACGACATGTTTCAGACGCTTTTGCTGAAGATCCTTTACGTGTTTTACGTGTCGCACGCTTTGCAGCTCGATATTCTGCATATGGTTTTCATATTGCACCTGAAACCTTACAACTCATGCAAACGATGGCTGAATCAGGTGAACTTGATGCATTAACACCAGAACGTGTGTGGAAAGAAACTTCACGTGCACTCCTAGAAGATCATGCAGATATTTATTTTCAGACATTACGCGATTGCGGTGCGTTAAAACATCTTTTCCCTGAAATTGACGCATTGTTTGGTGTACCACAACGTCCTGAATATCATCCAGAAGTAGACTGCGGCATACATACTCTAATGTCTTTGCAACAAGCGTGTAAGTCAAACTACTCGCTTGATGTTCGATTTGCTGTTTTAGTACATGATTTAGGTAAAGCATTAACGCCAGTTAACGAACTTCCGCGCCATATCATGCATGAAGAACGTGGCGTGAAACCCGTTACTGAGCTATGCGAACGTTTAAAAGTTCCGACTCAAACTCGACAGTTGGCATTATCGGTGTGCAAAGAGCATTTAAAATGTCATCAGATTATGTCTTTAAAACCAGGAACCGTATGGCGTTTATTACAACGTCTTGATGTATTACGCCGTCCTGAAAGAGTAGAAGCTTTTGTACAGGCATGTGAGTGCGATGCTAGAGGAAGACTAGGTCTAGAAGATCGCCCCTATCCTCAAGCTCAATATATGTTAGATGCAATGCAAGTGGTTCGCTCTATTAAGGTTCAGGATTTACCAGAAAATATTAAGGGTGCTGAAATTGGCGAAATGTTAATTCAGTACCGCATTGATGCTTTAACTGAGTTCAAACATCAACATCAGACACCGACACATTCTTAATTTAAGCTAATAAAAAAAGCCTCATTACGAGGCTTTTTTTATTTTACTGTTTAGGTAACGGTATATATTGAGATTGACTATTTTGGTTTTTTCTTTCGCCAACTGTTACCACAAAGTTTTCTTGCTTCCCAGCTCGCTCAACCACTACATTAATTTCGCTATTAGGCGCTTGTAATGCAACGTAATTAATCAAATGAGATGCCGAAGTGATTGGTTCATTATTTACTTGAACAATCTTATCGCCAACTTTTATACCTGCTGAAGCCGCTGGACCACTTTTCAATACATCAGCAACAACTACACCAATTTGCTGTTTTGGTGCCAAGACATCGTCTTGTGTAGGTGGTACTAAACTAATGCCCAACCATCCACGTACAACACGGCCATCTTTCAAAATCGAGTTTAATACTTGTTGGCAAATTTTAGCTGGAATTGCGAAGCCAATGCCTAATGAGCCACCCGACTGAGAGAAAATAGCTGTGTTCACCCCAATTAAATTACCAGCAACATCAATTAATGCACCACCTGAGTTACCTGGATTAATTGCGGCATCGGTTTGAATAAAGTCTTCATAGGTATTAATGCCTAAATCAGAGCGCTCAGTCGCAGAAATAATGCCCTGAGTTACCGTTTGCCCTACGCCAAATGGGTTACCAATTGCCAAGACAACATCACCCACTTCATTACCACTTAACTTAAATGGCAACACAGGTAATTTATCTAAATCGATTTTAATGACTGCTAAATCTGTATCAGGATCCGTTCCAACAATTGTTGCTTCTGCACGACGCCCGTCACGTAATGCCACTACAATTTGATCAGCTTGAGCAATCACATGATTATTGGTAAGAATATAACCATCAGCACGTACAATAACCCCAGAACCTAAACTATTTTCATTTTGCTGTTGTTGTTCAGGAACCTGATTTCCAAAAAATTCGCGGAATACTGGATCGCTTAACAATGGATGATTTTGTTTAACTTTTTGGGTCGTAAAAATATTAACAACTGCCGGCGCTGCAACTTTTACCGCAGCACTATAAGATACCACCCCGCCCGTTCGTGAAGTATCAACCAATGGCTCAACTTTCTCGGCAGGCATTTGTACCCCATCAACTGCAACAGTTGGTTTCGGTTGATGGTATTTTTGCCATGCAATAAAACTGGCAATTACAATAATAAGTAACACCCAAGGTAACCATGTAAAGGTGCGGCGCACGTTTATATCCTCTACGAAAAGAAGTTTTTAATTAAATTAATATATTGAACAAAAAGAGTTTTCAGTTAAGTATTTTAAATTAAATATGTCGATATACACAAAAAACTCAAAAAAGATTTGTCTAGCTTTAGTTACACAACAAAATATGTTTCTATAGCTTTAGCAATTATTTACTACTCAATTCAGGAAATATCATGGCGAATTTGCATGAAATTATTCAGTGGTGCGACCAAACCTTAAAAGCAGCAGAATTTAAAGATTACGCACCAAATGGCCTGCAAATTGAAGGTTCAACTGAAGTAAAACGTATCGTTTGTGCGGTTACTGCTTCCGAAGGCGCGATTGATGCAGCAATTGCTCAAAATGCGGATCTATTACTTGTACATCATGGTTATTTTTGGAAAGGCGAACCGTACCCAATTACAGGAATGCGCGGTAACCGCATTAAAAAACTTATTCAAAATAATATTTCATTAGTCGCTTACCATCTGCCGTTAGATGCCCACCCAACTTTGGGCAACAATGTAGCCATTGCAGAGAAATTAAATTTACAGAATTTAGAACCACTTGATTTAACCGAGAAACATCCGATTGGTAATATTGGGTATTTAGAGCAAGCACTTTCTGTGGACGAATTTAAAGCAAAACTACAAAACAATTTTGATTTTAAGGTGATTCATTTACCAGCTGGAAAACAAAGCATTCAAAAAGTAGGTTTCTGTACAGGCGGCGCTCAAGATTTTATTGCTAAAGCAGCTTTGCAAAATTGTGATGCTTATATTTCAGGCGAAGTCAGTGAACGAACTTTCTATGAAGCAAAAGAATTAGGTGTTCACTATTTTGCTTGTGGTCATCATGCAACTGAACGTTATGGAGTTCAGCGATTGGCACAAGCAATTTCACAGCAGTTCGCTATTGAAAGTGAATATTTTGAATTGAATAATCCGATTTAATTAAGTCTTTTTTTCAATCTGTGTTATGCGTATTAATTAGATCTTTATTGTGTATAGTTCTTTAAAACGATGCCCTATTGTGAACAGAATCATTTACAATAGAGCCACTTAATATTGTATAACCCAGCAAATGCAAGGAATAGGAACATGACAACCATTACTTTACCTGCACTTCCATATGGCTATGATGATTTAGCGCCACATATCAGTAAAGAAACTTTAGAATACCATCACGATAAACACCACAATACCTATGTTGTTAACTTAAACAACTTAATCAAAGGAACTGACCTTGAAGGTAAAACTTTAGAAGAAATCATCAAAGCAACTGCTGGTGATGCATCTAAAGCTGGTATTTTCAACAACGCTGCTCAAGTTTGGAACCATACATTCTACTGGAATTCTATGAAGCCAAATGGTGGTGGTAAACCTACTGGCGCAATCGCTGCTAAAATTGAAGAAGCTTTTGGTAGCTACGAAAAATTTGCAGAAGAATTTGCTGCTGCCGCAACAACTCAATTCGGTTCAGGTTGGGCTTGGTTAGTTGCTGACGAAGTAAACGGTAAATTATCTATTACTAAAACTTCTAATGCAGACACTCCACTTGCACATGGTCAAATTGCTGTATTAACAATTGACGTATGGGAACATGCTTACTACATCGATTTCCGTAACTTACGTCCTAAATACATCGCAACTTTCTTAGAAAGCCTAGTGAACTGGGACTATGCAAATGCAAAACTTGCAGGTCAACCAGCAGGCGTAGAGAAATAATTTTATTTCTTTATAAAAAACCACCCTATTTTGGGTGGTTTTTTTATTTTTGATACGACAAAAGCATATTAATCAAGCAAACGATTCATTTTCTTTAATATTCTTATTGACGCTTTTAGATTTCATCCATAAAATGCGCATCAGATTCTCCAATAGCTCAGTCGGTAGAGCGACGGACTGTTAATCCGCAGGTCCC
>NZ_JASCAI010000019.1:0-132177 GCF_029967875.1 Acinetobacter sp. V89_4 | reverse complement strand
TCTAAACACCCCCAACTTAACAGTTGGGGGTGTTTCTTTATGTACAGAATTAAATTGATTGATTGATTGATTGATTTTAGACAAGGAAAGTACTCCTTTAAAATCAGATTTGCATACCAAGCATGTTCTATGAATATAATAATGATGAAGTTTCTTATTTTTAGGTGTTTGCGTGAAAATTAATTCCTTCTCTTCAATACCTGAGGATGATGAAGAGCTCTCTCTTCCTGAACTAGTCTATTGGGCTTCTTTAGGTGATCTAGATCAGGTAGAGCAATTACTATTAGAAGGCCAAGATCCTAATCAGGCAGATGATGAAGGCTATAGTGCTTTGCAAGCAGCTGCTGAAAATGATCATTTAGAGATAGTTAAACTCTTGGTAGGAAAAGGTGCTCAAGTCGCTTATAAAAGCGAATATACAGCACTACAGCTCGCAGAAATGGCTGGTAATATAGACGTAGTAAATTATTTAAAAACTTTATAAAAATAAAAGGCCCCTATTTTGTTTATAGAGGCCTTTTTTAAATTTAAGATAAGTGATATTTCTGTAGTTTATCAACAATAGATTGCAGCCCTTTTACTTCAAACTCATTAGCTTCGAATTTTTTATCTTTATTGCGTTTAAAGATATCTCGTATTTCTATTACAGCATTGGGATCAATAATACTTAAACTTGAGGTGACTTGACGTATTTGGCTAATAGATCGAGAACCATTCGTTGAACCATAACCAATAAATGCAGCTGGTTTACCACTCCATTCTTTGCCTACATAGTCCAGAGCATTTTTTAGAGCTGGACTGTAACCATGGTTGTATTCTGGGCTAATAAAGATAAAAGCATCTGCTTGAGCAATTTTGTCTGCCCATTCTTGTTGTTTAGGTTGATCATAAATTCCGGTAGCGGGTGGATGAGATCCTGAAAATAGAGGTAAATCCCATTCTTTTAAATCGACTACTTCGGTTTGGAAATCGTTTAGACTCAATGTTGGAATTGTTGATTCTACCCAATTGGCAATTTTAATTGCTGTACGTCCTTCACGAACACTTCCCACGACAATATAGACCAGCATGTATTTTTCCCAAGGATTTTTATACTTATAACTTAATTCATTACATGGGTAGCTGAGAATATAGAATTTGTAAGGATTCTTATGTTATGAAAAAAATTGGATAATAAAAAAGCCCTCATTGAGAGGGCTTTTTTATTTACATGAGTTTAATGCCTTGTTGGCCTTCAGGAGTAACCTTGAATATTTCTACTTCAAAGGTAATGTTTTTCCCAGCTAACGGGTGATTAAAATCAATTTCTGTAATGTCATCATTAACTGACTTCACTACACCAAATAATGTTGTTTTTGCCTTATCTTCGAATTCAATCATATGACCAGGAATAGGGCGTTGTTCAAACTTAACTGTATCGAAAGTTTGAATATTTTCCGGATTCCATGGACCAAATGCATCTTCTGGTGGAAGATGTACTGTACGACGGTCTCCAGCACGTAAACCAAATAATGCTTTTTCAAAGCCAGGTAAAAGATTTCCGTCACCAATAGTCAAGGTAACAGGTTCTTCACGGTTACGTGTGTTATCGATTTCTACACCATTTTCAATAGCAACAGAAAAGTGTAGATCGACTTTAGAGCCGTCTGTAATACGAATTTCTTCGTTAGGTTGGATAATTTCGGTCATATTATGCATCCGAATTTTGGTTGCGTTGCTTCTCAAGGAAGAATGTATCGATGAGTAGCAAGATGGTACCTAAGGTAATGGCACTGTCCGCAATATTAAAAGCTGGAAAGTGATGATTTTGGTAATAAACATGAATGAAATCGACTACATAACCCAGGGTAATACGGTCAATTAAATTGCCTAAAGCTCCACCTAAAATTAAAGCGATGGCTACAGGTAGCACCACCATTTTTTTAGGCATACGAAGCAACCAAAATACAAAAAGGATTGAAACTAAGCCTGCTAAAGATGTGAAGAAATAGCGCTGCCATCCTCCTGCATCAGATAAAAAGCTAAAGGCTGCACCATAGTTATGTAATAGTGTCCAGTTTAAAAATGGAAGCACAGGCACTGGATCTGCGTAGTTCAGGTGTGTACTTGCAATCCATTTTGTCCATTGATCCAACACAATGGCAAGGACAGAAAGTCCAAGCCAAATGAGATTGTGTGGATAAAACTGGAATAAGCCTTTTTTAGCTTGTGAATTAGGCATATTTTCTCACTTCGCCACGACCAGTGACGTTCACAATACAACGACCACATAAACCAGGATGATCAGCATGTGTATTTACATCTGGAAGAACATGCCAGCAACGTGCACATTTTTCACCTTCAGCTGCAGATATTTGTACACGTAAGCCTTCCATTTCAGTTGCTTCACCTTGTTCAGCAAAAGGATGTACTACTACTTGAGAAGTAATAAGAACAAAACGGAGTTCATCAGCCAGTTGGTTTAAAACTGTTTGTAATGATTCATTTGCCCAAAGTTCAACTTTGGCTGAAAGATTACTGCCGACAAGTTTAGCGTTACGAGCTGCTTCAATCTGTTTATTTACTGCAGATTTTACGCTAATCAATGTTTGCCAATCTTCTTCAGAAAGCAAGTTTGCTTTTGATGAAACAGGCAAGTCATACCATTCTGAAGTAAATACATACTTTTCAGTTTGTTCTGGAATCAGTGGCCAAGCTTCTTGAGCGGTAAAGCTTAAGATTGGGCTCATCCAACGGATAAATGCTTGGACAATATGATAAAGCGCTGTTTGTGCAGAGCGACGTGCTTGTGAGTCAGCCTTAGTGGTGTATTGACGGTCTTTGATAATGTCTAGGTAGAAACCACCTAAGTCATTAATACAGAAGCTTGTTAACGCGCTACACACTACATGGAAGTTCATTTCTTCGTAAGCAGTGATAATGGTTTGTTGTACTTCATTCGCGCGTTGCAAGATGTATTGATCAAGAGCGATGAGGTCATCTACTGCTAAAGCATCTGTACTTGGTTTGAAACCATTTAGGTTTGCAAGCAAGAAACGTAGGGTATTACGAATACGACGGTAGCTATCACTTACACGGTTAAAGATTTCTTTAGACGCTGCAATTTCATAGCGATAATCGCTAGAAGCTACATATAGACGTAAACCATCAGCACCAAGCTGTTTGATGATTTCTTCAAGCGGAATGTAGTTGCCTAAAGATTTTGACAACTTACGACCGTTTTCATCCACTGTAAAACCATGTGTTAACAAGGCTTTATATGGTGCACGATTGTGAATTGCCATAGACGTTAATAAAGAAGATTGGAACCAACCACGGTGTTGGTCTGAACCTTCTAAATATAAATCAGCAGGGCTTTCTAATTCTTCACGTTGCTCAAGTACAGCGTAATGTGTTGTACCAGAGTCGAACCATACATCAAGGGTATCGCGAACGGCGTTGTATTGTTCAGCATCTTCACCTATGAAGTCTTTTGCTTCACGTTTGAACCATGCTTCGATACCTTCTTGTTCGATCAGTTGAGCAACTTCTTCGATGAGTTCAGGTGTACGAGGGTGTAATTCATTCGTATCTTTATGAACGAAGAAAGGAATTGGAACACCCCAAGTACGTTGACGTGAGATACACCAGTCCGGACGACCTTCGATCATTGATTCAATACGGTTTTTACCCCAGTTCGGTACAAACTCGATATCGTTTTCAATCGCGTTAAGCGCGCCTTCACGTAAGCCTTTTTGATCCATGCTAATGAACCATTGTGGTGTAGCACGGAAAATAATAGGAGTCTTATGACGCCAGCAGTGTGGGTAACTGTGTTTAATTGGTTGATGAGCCCATAAACGGCCTACAGCACCTAAAGCTTCAATAATCTTTGGATTGGCTTTATAGATGTGCTCACCAGCATAGATTGGAGCAGTTGGTAAATAAACACCGTTACCACCGACTGGATTGTCTACTTTAAGGTTGTATTGAAGACCTACTTTATAGTCGTCTGCACCATGACCAGGCGCTGTATGTACTGCACCTGTACCGCTTGTTGCAATAACGTGTTCGCCCAAAATCACTGGAACTTGACGATCAGTAAGTAGAGGGTGTTGTAAAGTAAGGTTTTCAAGAGCTGAACCTGTAAAGTCAGCTAAAACAACTGGGTTTTCAAGCTTGTAACGCTCAATTGCTGAAGCAACTAAGTCTTTAGCAAGAATGAAGTTCTGCTTACCGCGCTCAGTAGTTACTTGTACCAATTGATATTCAATTTCTGCATGCAATGCAACCGCTTGGTTAGCTGGTAATGTCCACGGCGTAGTCGTCCAGATCACAATATCAGTTGGATCTTGAACTTCTACATTTAAACGGGCACTTAAATCTTTAAGATCTACAACACCAAAACCAACATCAATTGCGTCAGATTTTTTATCTTCATATTCAACTTCAGCTTCAGCAAGTGCTGAACCGCAGTCCATACACCAGTTCACCGGCTTTAAGCCCGGCTGGATATGACCATTTTTCTGGATTAAGCCTAAAGTACGAACAATATCGGCTTCTTGTTTATAGTTCATGGTGAGATAAGGATTATCCCAATCACCTAAAATACCAAGACGTTTAAAGTCAGTACGCTGTAAATCAATTTGTTTTAGAGCATATTCACGGCAGAGTTTACGGAAAGTCGCTGCGTCAACTTTTTCGCCAACTTTCCCCACTTTTTCTTCAACTTTTAGCTCGATTGGCAAGCCATGACAGTCCCAACCCGGAACATAAGGTGCGTCGAAACCTGCCAAAGTACGGCTTTTTACAATCACGTCTTTGAGTACTTTATTGACTGCGTGACCTAAGTGAATTGTACCGTTCGCATAAGGAGGGCCATCGTGCAAAATATATTTTTTCTTGCCAATACGCGATGCACGAATCTGCTGATAAATGTTGTCGGTATACCACTCTTCTAACCATTTCACTTCACGTACTGCCAAATTTGCTTTCATCGCAAATTGAGTATCCGGCAGGTTTAGCGTGGCTTTGTAGTCCACTGCATTCTCAGGAGTTTGCTTATCGCTCATGCAAGTTTTCATCCAGTTTAATCAGCTAGGGAGCCGACATGTTTTACAATCAAAATTCGAATTAAAAAGGAAATTGTGTCGTGTGGTTACGGTATTGTCGTAACTGCTGCACGTCATTATCAATTCCTGCCTTAAGTGCTTCAAGCGAAGGGTAGTTCAATTCACCATGAAGATAGTGAAGGAAAGTCACCCGCATAAATAAGCCATACAGATTAGCAGAAACATCAGGGAAATGTACTTCTAATCTCCACTCAGGATGTTCTTGCTGAATGGCTGGACGTGTACCGACATGTCCAGCGCCATAGAGGCTGTTATCATGATATCCGGCAATTCCCGGTTTTTCGGGTGTATCTTGACGCACTTTTTGAGTAAGTGAGGTTGTTTCACAAATGACTTCAACACCATAAATCCCATTTAAACATGGCTTATGGCGGTTGAGGCGAACGTTAATCGTTGGAAAATCTAGAGTTCGGCCAATCTGATCGCCATATTGAACACGTCCGGTAATACTGTAAGGACGGCCTAATAATTTAGCAGCTAAGGCAAGATTTCCTACCTGAAGCACTTGGCGAATACGAGTTGAACTTACGCGTTCACCTTCAAGCTCAATCGTATGTAAATTTGTGACCCCAAATCCGTAATTTCTTAAAAATTCACTGTTGCCTTGACGGTCTTTACCGAAATGAAAGTCATCTCCTAAAACCAAAGACTGCGCGTTTAATTTATCTTTTAATAAGTCTGCAAAGGCTGACGCGCTCATACTACGGAAATGCTGATCAAATTTAGCAACTGCAATGTAATCAACCCCAAGCTCAGTTAGGTATTCAACTTTTTCTCGTAGTGAATTAATACGAGGAGGGGCATCGTAGCCTTTAAAGAATTCAAGAGGTTGTGGCTCAAAAATCATAACCAATGTTTTTAAGCCTTGTGCTGCAGCAATTTTTTTGAGTTGAGCAATCATCGCTTGGTGACCTAAATGGACACCATCAAAATTACCAATAGTTACCGCTGTTTGAGGTAACTGAAAATTGGGCGATAACGCATTAAGACGAAGCAGTTTCATGAACTTAAAATATGGCTATTTTTGCAAGGGCTATATATTGCCATAATCTCACAGATTCGTCTTGTTGTTGTGTTTTTACTCAGTTATTTTTCAACATGAATATTTGTATATCTAAAATATTGATGAATTAAATAAAAATAAATCAATTTTTCTTATTAATAGTTTGCTCTACTATATCTTTATCCACTCTTTGATTAGAGAACTAAAATGAAAAAACCCTTTTACCAATTAAATCATAGCAAAGATGTTATACGACATTTTACTCCAAATTGGTTTACAGCGACTATGGGTACTGGCGTGGTAAGTATGATTTTAATTCAGCTTCCATTTGCTCAATCATTTTTATTCACGTTAGCAACTTTGTTATGGCAATTTAATATTGTTTTATTCAGCGTTTTTTCAGTTCTTTATTTATTGCGGTGGTTTCTTTTCCCTCATGAAGCGAAGCAAATATTTAACCATCCCAATATGAGCTTGTTTTTAGGCGCTATACCGATGGGGCTCGCTACAATACTAAATGGCTTTTTAAGCTTCGGTGTGGGGCTTTACGGTGAAATTGCGATACATATTGCTCAAGCTTTATGGTACATCGATGTCTTTTTAGCACTAGCAATTGCGTGGATCGTACCGTTTTGTATGTTTAGCCGTCAGAACCATCAGCTACATACCATGACTGCAATCTGGCTTTTACCTGTGGTTGCATGTGAAGTAGCAGCAAGTTCTGCGGGTATGTTAGTAGCTCATTTACCAGCAGATTTGCATAGCTTTCATTTATTAATGGCGGGTTACGTACTTTGGGGGATTTCTGTCTTACCTGCATTCGCTATTTTGACAATTTTAATGTTACGTATGGCTTTACATCAGTTACCGGAAAAAGAAGTCGCAATTTCTAGCTGGTTGTCTTTAGGACCGATTGGTACAGGTGCTTTAGGTCTCTTATTGCTAGGAGAGCAGGCCCAAAGAGTAGCGCCAAACGTAGGATTTCACCAATTTGCGAATGTCTTTCAAGCTTTAGGAATTGTGGGCAGTCTTGTGCTTTTAGGCTTCGGGTTATGGTGGCTTGGTCTTGCAATTTTAACAACGCTTCGTCACGCAAAGACAGGTATTCCATTCAATTTGGGTTGGTGGGGCTTAACCTTTCCATTAGGCGTATTTATTCTTGCACTGTTTAATTTAGGGCATCAGGTTGAAATTGTATTTTTACAATACGTTGCTGTGGCATTGAGTCTTTTATTATTGACAATGTGGGGTGTGGTAATGAAGAAAACGCTAGCAGGTGCATATAGCGGCCAACTGTTCTTTTCTCCGTGTTTAATCGCCTTACAACAAAAAATGCAGTAATGATGAAAAGGTGCAAAAAGCTTTTGCACCTGATTTATACTTATTTTCTAATTTATTTAATTTTGATTTGAGCTTTTTGAATGAACACTGATATTGCTTTAATTATGGCACTTCCTAATGAATCTAAAGGTTTGTTTGAACAAGCAGGTGTTGAAGTCCATTACAGTGGTATTGGTAAGATTAATGCTGCCTTTAAAGCATTTGAGGTTATTCAAAAAACTGGCTGTAAAACTTTAATTAATCTGGGTACAGCTGGAAGCTCTGCATTTAATCGACATGATTTAGTCGAGGTGAAAACTTTTGTACAACGTGATATGGATGTTTCACCCTTAGGGTTTGAAGTAGGTGTAACGCCGTTAGATGATCACTTGCCAGCTGAAATTCATCTTCAATCACATTTTGCTGATTTGCCAAAAGCAATTTGTGGAACTGGAGATTCATTTGAAACGGGTCAGCCAAAAGTAGCTTGTGATGTAGTGGATATGGAAGGATATGCCTTAGCCAAAGTCTGCCATAAGTTAGGTGTACGCCTGATTTCGGTGAAATATATTACTGATGGTGCAGATGACACAGCACATGTAGATTGGGAAGAAAATTTATTATTAGGTGCTCAAAAACTTTTAGCGCTTTATCAAAATCACTTCTAAAAAAAGATCGGCAAATTTGCCGATCTTTTTTTGGTTTTAACGAGGCAATACGCCGTAGAGCATCAGGTGGACTGTATGTTCAATTGAGCGTTGGAACATGCTTCGGTTACGCAGTGTTTTTCCGGTCACCATTTCCATTTGTGTCGCAAAATCTGCATAGTTTTGCGTAAGACCCCAAATGTTTAAGATCAATAATTCCGGGTCGATATCTGGTGAAATCTTTCCTTCTTCTTGCCAAGTCTGAATGACTTTAGCTTTGCGCTTAAATAGTTTTTTTAATGGTCCTTTGAGTATAGGTAAAATATGAGGAGCGCCTTGAATGATTTCTAATGCAAACAATCTAGATGCTTTCGGTTGGCTACGAGACAGTTCGATTTTTTGTATTAAATAGTGAGATAAGGCTTCGGCTGGTTCTAATTCAGCTTCTAAAGTTTGTAAGGGAGCCAACCATTTTTGTAAAACAGTTGTGAGCACTTCTACGTATAAAGACTCTTTATTTTCGTAGTAATAGAAAATATTCGACTTATGCATGTCGGCGAGTTGGGCAATTTCATCCAGACTTGCGCCAGTGAACCCATAGACTGAAAATACGTCAAGGGCGGCAGCAAGAAGCTGATTGCGCTTTTGGGTACTCTTTTTTTGTTCCATCTGCTGCATAATTAAAAAAATAATACTCCCATTGTAAGGGAAATTGTTTGATTTGTGCACAGGTGTCTTGCTTTTTTAATCAAAAAACGGCTAGTTATTTGCGTAATAGATATACTATTGTGCAAAAAATAGAGAGATTCACTAGTTTATTGTTATTCTTAAAAATATTTTTTAAATTTCGCCCTAAAAAAGAGCAATAAAACAGCAGTTTTATTGCTCGTAAATTGGGCATTTTTCGGCTGAGCATTTCTGATTACTCATCGCAATCTTAAGTTGCCAAAACTGCATCGAGTACTTGTTGTTCAAGTTGTGCAAAAGTAATGCTCTTTTTACGCGGGCGTGGAAGATTAACTTGGAAACTTTGAGCAATCTGGCCCTTATCTAATAAGATAATACGGTCAGCTAATTGCACTGCTTCACTTACATCATGTGTGACTAAAATGGCAGTAAAACCTTGTTCTTTCCACAAGCGCTCAATCAAGCTTTGCATCTCAAGCCGAGTTAGAGCATCTAATGCACCTAAAGGCTCATCAAGCAATAAAATGCGTGGTGTATGCGATAGTGCACGTGCTAAGGCTGTACGCTGACGTTGGCCACCTGAGAGTTGAGAAGGCCATTGTCCTGATTTTTCTTTTAAACCCACTTTTTCCAGTAATTCTTCTGCTAAAGCATGTTGGGCTTTAGGTAAACCCAGTTGAACATTTTGAAGGATATTCCTCCAAGGAAGTAGGCGTGGATCTTGGAACATTACTCGAATATCATCGTTAGTAATGCCTTCACGCAAATGTCGAGCAGATTTGAATTTGATTTCTCCAAAACTGGCTTTTTCAAGTTGAGCAATTAAACGTAGTAACGTACTTTTGCCACAGCCACTTCGACCAACAATTGCTAAAAACTCACCAGGCTGGATGTGTAGGTCAAGATCTTCAAGGACCTTTACCTCGCCATAGAATTTATAAAGTTGCTCAATCAGAATCTCTGCACCTAATACAGGTTCTTGAGATTCTGTTGGTTCTTCCGGAATGAGCTGCACTTCATTCTGATTAATATTTAAATTCAGATTTGTCATGTTCTAAGCTCCCTTATTTCTGATATCCAGAGTGCCAACGTAGTAAATAGCGTTCTAAAAGCTGTGCTAAAACATCGGCCAGTTTGCCTAGTAAGGCGTACAGAAGAATACCGACCAGAACTACATCTGTTTGTAAGAACTCACGTGCATTCATGGTCATATAACCAATACCTGCTTGAGCCGAGATGGTTTCAGCGACAATGAGCAATACCCAAACCAAACCTAAAGCAAAGCGTAGACCTACTAAAATAGAAGGCATTGCACCAGGCAAAATAATTTCTTTGTAAAGCTGCCAGCGAGAAAGGCCGTAACTTTTACCCATTTCGATCAATTGAGGGTCAACTGACCGAATACCGTGATAGGTATTAATATAAATTGGGAAGAAAACACCTACTGCGACCAAGAATAATTTCGCTGTTTCATCAATACCGAACCACAAGATTACGAGTGGAATAAGTGCTAATGCAGGGATGTTACGAATCATTTGCAGAGTCGTATCGAGCAGGGTAGAGGCGAAGCGTGAAGAGCCATTAAGTAAACCTAAGAGCAAACCTAAGCCGCCACCAACCAAAAGACCAATCAAAGCGCGACCAGCACTTACCTTAACGTGATGCCATAATTCGCCGCTAACGAGTAGATGCCAAAAAGCGGAAACCACAGCAGTCGGTGCAGGCAAAATACGGTTCTCTAAAAGACCCGAGCTTGAGGCAATTTGCCAAACAACCAATAGAACAATTGGGAAAATCCAAGGCAGCAGACGCTGCCCGATTTGTTTTGTTCCACGTGAAACAATACTTTCGTCTTTGCTCATGCAGGCTCCTTGACGGAACTATTTTGCTTCTTCTCGTCTGGAACATAGTTATTGGCAATAATTTCACCGAATGGACCGGTTAAATTTGGCTGAGCAAGTTTAGCCCGAGTTTCGATTGGTAATAACGGGAAGACCAACTCTGCAAAACGGATCGACTCTTCAAGATGTGGATAGCCCGAGAAAATAAAAGTATCGATACCTAAATCTGCATATTCCTGAATGCGGGCAGCAACTGTTTCTGGGTCACCTACAAGTGCTGTACCAGCACCGCCACGGACTAAACCAATACCTGCCCAAAGGTTTGGAGATACTTCAAGTTTATCTCGGTTACCGCCGTGTAGCGCAGCCATACGTTGTTGGCCCACAGAGTCCATCTGCGCAAATTTTTTCTGTGCTGCAGCAATAGTTGCATCATCAAGATATTGGATAAGCTCGTTCGCTGCTGCCCAAGCTTGTTCGTTGGTTTCGCGAACAATCACATGCAAGCGAATGCCATAAGTTAATTTACGACCTTTAGCCTCAGCTTTGGCACGAACATGTTCGACTTTTTGTTTAACTGCTTCTGGTGGTTCACCCCATGTAAGGTAAGTATCGACTTGCTCAGCTGCAAGATCGACAGCAACGTCTGAAGAACCGCCAAACCAAAGTGGCGGATAAGGCTTTTGAACAGGTGGGTAAAGTAGTTTTGCATCATCTACTTGTAAGCGTTCACCGTGGAATGTAAAAGCTTCACCCGTATGTGAACGCGTCAAAATTTCACGCCAAATTTTTACATATTCATTGGCAGTTTGATAACGCGTTGAGTGATCTTCATATAAACCATCGCCGCGTAGTTCGGCCTCATCACCACCAGTCACTAGGTTGAGTAACACTCGACCATTCGACAAGCGGTCAAATGTTGCAGCCATACGAGCTGCCAAGGCTGGTGTTGTTACTCCCGGACGTAACGCAACTAAAAATTTAAGGTGTTGAGTTGCATCAATCAGGCTAGCCGCCGTAATCCAAGGATCTTCACATGAACGACCAGTTGGAATAAGTACACCTTCATAACCCAAATTATCTACCGCTACAGCAATTTGCTTCATATAGGCATGGTCAACCTGACGAGCGCCTTTACTTGTACCTAAATAGCGACTATCACCGTGGGTAGGAATAAACCAGAAAATTTTCATGTGCATTACCTATATGTCTATTGAAATTACTTGGCAACCCAAACAGCTTGTTTGATGCTGATTGGCTTTGGAATGATGCCTTGTTGAGTAAAGATGTCTGCGAGTTGCTGCTGCTCAGCAATCACTTTGCTGTTCAGCGGAGCGGCTGATGAGGGACGAGGACGGCGTTTAATAAATAAGTCACTGGTTGCAGGCTTCAGTCCTGTGCTTTGGCCAATGGCTGTTGCCGTTTCTGCTTGATGGCTTTGAACCCATTTGTCAGCTTGATTGATTTGTTTGATGAGCCCAGAAACAGCTTTCGGATGTTGTTTAACAAAGTCTGGAGCTGCTAAATAAAATGTATAGTTCGGGCTTAAGCCTTTACCTGATGCAAGAACACGAGCTTGATCTTCTAGTTGTGCTGAAGCGAAGTAAGGATCCCAAATGGCCCATGCATCAACAGCACCTTTTTGAAATGCTGCGCGAGCATCAGCAGGTGTAAGCCAGATCGGAGTAATGTCACTCCAGTTTAGGCCTGCTTTACGTACAGCTTGTACAAGTAAGTAATGTGAGCTCGAACCTTTTTGCAGCGCAATACGTTTGCCTTTAAGGTCTTTAAGTTGTTTTAGCTGTGAGCTTTTAGGAACTAAAATTGCTGATGCTAATGGTTTAGCTGCTTCATAGGCAATGTAATATAAAGGCTTTCCAGCTGCTTGTGCGTAGACTGGAGGGGTGTCTCCAGTAACTCCGATATCAAGGGAACCGACAGCCAAAGCTTCTAAAATTTGTGGTCCAGCAGGGAATTCATTCCAAGTCACTTTGGCATTTGGAAATTCTTGTTCAAATAGTTTTTGCTGTTTGGCAATCGCAAAGTTAATTGAACTTTTTTGGAAACCAATACGAAGTTCTTTTACAGTTGGATCAATTGCCCACGCTGGTGCTGCGATTGTTAAACCTAATACAGTGACTGCACTGATGCGTTTAGCTAATTTTGCCCACTGACTCTTATTAAATAATGACTGATGTTGCATATCGATATCCTTGTTCCCTGAGGTTAGGCACAGCATTTATATGATTATTTAAGCCGTGCCCAAGCTGGGTTTATTTCAGTTTTAAAATGGCGTCTTGAATGGTGAGCTTGTTAGGAATGAGCTTTTGCACATAAAAGGCATCAGCTACTTGTTGTTGTTCTTGTGCCACCTTGTCAGAGATTGGCTGAACTCCAAAACCCATACGTGAAATGGAAGTTTTGAGTACATCAAACTCAAGTGCTGTAGGTTTTTCGAGTAATTTGGCAGCTTCATCCTGATGTGAACTCACCCATTCAGTTGTCTGGTTAAGGGTTTGCACCACTGTATTGAGAACTTTCGGATTATTTTCTGCAAATTTACGGTCAGCTAGATAGAACTGATGATTGCTTACTAAATTTTCACCTGTTGCTAAAACTCGAGCTTGAATTTGATGTTCAGCTGCTGCAAAGAACGGATCCCAAATGACCCATGCATCTACTGCACCTTTTTCAAAGGCAGCACGAGCGTCTGATGGCGGTAAATAAACTGGTTGAATATCACTTAAGCTTAAATTGTTGGCCTCTAGAACTTTTAATAATAGGTAATGAACATTCGAACCTTTATTAAGAGCAACACGTTTGCCTTTTAAATCTTTAATAGAGTGGATAGGAGAGTCTTTTTGTACCAATAATGCTTCGGCTTTTGGCGCAGCAGGTTGGTTTGCGACATAGACTAAATTTGGATTGGCCGCTTGAGCAAAAATAGGTGGTGCTTCACCTGCTTCACCGAGTGAAACGCTCCCTACATTTAAGCCTTCAAGCAATTGAGGGCCAGCAGGAAACTCAACCCATTTTACTTGCACGCCTTGTTCTTTTAGTACTTTTTCTAGGTCACCACGAGCCTTTAAAATAGGAAGAATGCCATATTTTTGATAGCCAATATTTAAAGTTGTGGTGGCCTGTTCCTCTTTTTTGGCACAACCACTTAACATCATCACTCCTGCAAGGCTGGCTGCGATGACTGAATATTTTGCCCATGAAGTGGTGTTGAAAAGTGCCATGAGATTTCGTGCTCCCCGAAAGAGAAAAAGAAAAAATAATTGGATGAGCAGATACCCTAAAGGGATTTTTATTTCAGAAAAAATAAGTATTCGGTCTTTATTTATGCAAAAAAAAGCTAAAAACAATAGGCTATAAACTTATGCAAAAAAGTGATTTATCTAATAGAAATATATTTAATAAATTAGGAGTAAGTTGATGTAAATAAAATAAAAAAATATTAAAACATTAAAAATAGAGATTTAAAAAAAGTACAACCATAAATTAATAGCGTTTATGGTTGTACTTTTTTGACTAAGCTTATCTGAAATAAGAATATCTTAAAAAGAGCAAAGGCTAGGGAAGCAGTTTCTTAAAGACTAAAGAATTCCTTTGATAGTTATAGAGTGCTTGACGGGCATTAGGTAATTCATCAACGCTGACCTGATGAAAACCATGTTCCAAAAACCAGTGAGCGGTACGCGTTGTTAAAACGAATAACTGACGAATACCTTGTTCTTTGGCTTTTTCTTCAAGAAATTGCAGAATTTGGCTACCACGGTTTGATTTACGATAACTTGGATGCACTGCAACACAGGCAATTTCTGCAGAACGAGTTTCGTTAAATTCGGTTGGAATTGGATAAAGCGCAGCACACGCTAGAATCATACCGTCGCGTTCAATAACAGCGAACTGGCTGATTTCTTGCTCCAGACGTTCACGGGAACGATAAACCAAGATGCCTTCTTCTTCCAAGGGACGCAATAAATTCATTAAACCACCCACATCTTTAATATGGGCTGTACGAACTTCTTCATAATGCGCATCGGTAATCATGGTGCCTATACCATCTCGAGTAAATAACTCTTCGAGAAGGGCGCCATCATAGGCATAGGAAATGAGATGAACGCGGTGTACACCTGATAAAGACGCTTTTTTTGCTTGTTGCAAATGCAGGGTTAGTGTTGGACTAATGGTTTGATATTGCTTAATATAATAGTCTAGTTGATGTGGGCTTAATTCACGTAATATTTGTTCATCTTCATTAAGAAGACCTTGTTGCTCCCCAAGAAAAATCAGTTTATCTGCTTTTAAATAAGTTGCAGTTTTGGTCGCAACTTCTTCTGCTCGTAAGTTAAATACTTCGCCTGTAGTGGAATAACCTGTTGGCCCCAGTAGCACAATATTATGATTATCGAGATGTCGTTCAATTGCATCGGTGTCTATTGAACGAACTTCACCTGTAAGCTGGAAATCCATACCATCACGAATGCCATAAGGTTTAGCAGTCACAAAATTACCTGATACCACATCGATTCGAGCGCCGTACATGGGTGAGTTTGCTAAGCCCATAGAAAGCAATGCTTCAATTTCTAGGCGAATAGAGCCTACGGCACTCATGACACAGCTTAAAGATTCGCGCGTAGTAATACGGCTGTTGTCATAAAAAGGGGTTTCAATTCCTTTCTCTTTAAGATTTTGATTAATTTGCGGACGTGCGCCATGCACAAGAATTAAGCGAATACCAAGAGAATGAAGTAACGCGATATCATGAATGATATGTTCGAAATTAGGATGACGGACTGCTTCACCACCAAACATCAATACGAATGTTTTATCGCGGTGAGCATTAATGTAGGGTGCTGAATGTCGAAACCAGTGTACATAATGCTGGGGGTTATTATGCGACTTTTCTAAAGACTTGCTTGACATACCGATCTCGAATCAACAGCAAAAAGATATAAAGATGATTCTAAACAAAAAAGATTAAAGCCGCATGTTTTAGATAAAAAAACACCCAAATCTAAGTTTGGGTGTTTAAATTTTTTTTAAATTAGTGAACTACTCTAATGATTTTATGGCTTTGTTCATTTACCAGCACGTAATTTCCGTTCACTTTGTACCATTTTTGGTAGCGACCCGGTTTCGTTAATTTTTGATGCTGACGATAGTCAATCACATAACGTGAGTGTTGATATTCACGTGGTACAACTTGACCTGCTCGCCAAACATTACGATGGTCGTCTTTTTTAATTACTTTAACGGTTTTTACTTCATGGTTTTGGTAGTTGCCATGGTGATTATGATCATTTGGTGCTGCCATTGCTGTTGTTGCAACTAAACCACTAAGTGAAAGAACAATCGCTGTTGTTAATTTTTTCATTGTAAACCTCGAGTGATGAATTAAATTTCAATAACTAAAGATTAGTGAACAATTACAGATAAATCGTGGAGGCTACGAAGAATAAATGTGAAAACTAACGATGAAATAAGAAGAAATTAAGAAAATACGAAATATTAGAATATAAAAAATCTCTTTATTTTTAAAATATTTAAGCAATAAAAAAAGGATAAAACCATAAGGCTTTATCCTTTTTGCTCAGCGATAGCGAGGTTCTATCGCTTTAAAAACCACGAATACTCACAATACTATTAGAATCAGTGTCGACTAAAATATAGTCATTGTTGATTTTGTACCATTGCTGATTACGGTCTGGTTTTGGCAAGTTACTATCTTTATAGTCGACTTTATAGCCATTACCACGATAGTGCTGTGGCATAACATAACCAGGCTGCCAGCGATGCTGTTTAAGCCGTTCAAAACCACGTTCTTCGCGCATACGGCGCTCGTCACGGACACGATCCTCATCATGATCACGTCCAAATCCTGGCCCACGATCGTTCCATTCACCGCGTGGTCCACCACCTTTAGGACCTTTTGGGCCATGGCCTCGGTCAAAAGGAGGATCAGCAAAGCTCGCCATACTTGTGGTGAGTACGGCTATGGAAAGGGTTAAGATTGTGAACAACTTTTTCATGATGCATCCTCGTTTACATCTGATGTCTCTCATGTTGAATACTCTACGCGCAAAATGCAGAGAAACTGTGAAGATCATTTAATGGTTCAATTAAAATTACGAATAGATCAAGAGTTTTTATCAATAATAAAAAAGGCTTGAATATATCTTTTCAGGTATAGGCAAGCCAGATTTGATGATCGGCTGTAATTTTCTTTAGCTTTTCATCTTTAACTTTTAATCCTGTGCATCAATACTTTGACCATTGAGCGCCAAGCTATCTTCACCCATTAAATAGAGGTAAGCAGGCAAGATCGACTCTGGCGTAGGTAGTGTTTTCGGATCTTCTTGTGGATAGGCTTTAGCACGCATTGCTGTACGCGTTGCACCTGGATTAATGCAGTTAAAACGGATATTAGGATAAGTATGTTCCGCTGCAAAAATTTTGCTCACTGCTTCAATTGCAATTTTTGAAACAGAATATGCGCCCCATAAAGCACGTGCTTCACGGCCTACACCCGAACTGGTAAATACAACAGAGGCATTTTCTGATTTTTGCAAAAGTGGTAATAATGCTTGAGTTAAAGCAAAAGGCGCGCGTAGGTTAACTGCCATGACATCATCCCAAGTTTCGGTTGGATAATGTGCTAGCTCTACGCGTTCACCTAAAATACCTGCATTATGCAAAATACCGTCTAGACGTCCAAACTGCTTTTCGAGCGTATCGACTAAAAAGTCATAATCACGGTCAGAAGCACTCGAAAGTTGTAATGGTAAAATTGCTGGTTGCGGTGCACCCAGACTTTCAATTTCATCATAAATAACTTCAAGTTTATTTAAGGTTCTACCATGCAGTACAACGGTTGCACCATGTAGGGCATAAGTCAGAGCGGCAGCTCGCCCAATTCCATCGCCAGCACCGGTGATTAAAATAATTCGATCTTTGAGTAGATCCGGACGAGGTTGGTATTCTGAATATTTCATTGGTAAACCTCCTTCTTTTTATATTGATAAAACAAACAACTGTTAAAAAAGCCTATAAAACTCTTAGCTTAACTTATCATACGCTGATTTTCCTGTAGAGCAGGAAGCTTTTGACGTAACATATGGTGTAATTCTGTCACCGTATTTACAATCGAGTCGGCCTGCCATGCAGCGAGATCATCACGATGTTCGATTGGTAAATAGCCATATGCAGCCAAAATAGTATACATATTGGCATTGCGACCAGCATCAATATCACGTGGATGGTCACCCACATAAATAATTTCATTTGCTGGGATATTCAGCTGTTTAGCCGCCAAATACATTGGTTCTGGATCTGGCTTGGTTTTACTGACATCTTCAGGACACACTAAAACCGCACAGCGTTCGGTCAGATTTAACTTTTCTAAAAGAGATTCACTTAATCCGCGTGGTTTATTGGTCACAATACCCCACGGAACTTGCTGAGCTTCTAACTCTTCTAAAAGTGGATACATACCTTCAAACAGGTCTGTATCAACCACAATATTATTGCCGTAAATATCTAAAAAGTTTTGACGATGTGCCAAGAAAATTGGATTGGCGACATCCAGCTCTGGATAGACCAATTTAACCATCGCACGTGCACCTTCAGAAACCTGAGTGCGAATGAGGTCGGCATCAACAATTGGGCGTCTTTCATCACGGCACATTTGCTGAATAATACGAATGAAGTCGGCAGCCGTATCGATAAGAGTACCGTCTAAATCAAATAAAACAGCTTTCATCATGCACCTGTATTTATCGTGTGAACCATATAATTAACGTCAACATTTGGCGCTAACCAGTAATGCTTGGTCAGTGGGTTGTAGTGCAGTCCTGTCATTTCTTTTAGAGTAAGACCTGCATTACGAATGTCATGTGCCATTTCAGATGGTCGAATAAATTTATGATAATCATGTGTACCTTTTGGCAACATGCGTAGTACGTATTCTGCGCCAATAATGGCAAATAAATAAGATTTTGGGTTACGGTTAATGGTTGAGAAGAACACATGGCCACCCGGTTTAACCAAAGCCTGACAAGCTCTTACAATAGATGCTGGATCTGGAACATGTTCCATCATTTCCATGCAAGTGACCACATCGTATTGACCCGCTTGTTCTTGTGCTAATTCTTCTACAGGAATTTGGCGATATTCAATATTTTGAATATTGTCTTGCTGAGCATGCAAACGGCCAACAGCTAGCGGTGCTTCACCCATATCAATACCAAGTACATCTGCTCCTCGACGTGCCATGCTCTCTGCCAAAATACCGCCACCACAACCGACATCAAGTACTTTTTTACCAGCAAGGCCGCCTGCACGCTCATCAATCCAGTTTAAACGTAGTGGATTAATTTGATGAAGTGGGCGAAATTCAGAATGTTGATCCCACCATTTGGCAGCAAGTGCTTCAAACTTTGCGATTTCTTGTAAATCAACATTCAATTGCGACATGGTGCTACCTCTAAACTTGGGTTATCTTTTTGGATATAGTTCGCCGTTAGTGTAGCGATTATTGGGAAAAAAGCGATAAACCCAATAAAAAACTTCACAGAAGCAAAACGAATTTAGCATATTTGTTTTATATTTAGAGCATAAGCTAATGCATAACAACTTAGAGGAAAAGCTGTAGCAATGAAAAAATTGGTTTTGGGTGGTTTAAGCGCAGCAATTATGGCCGTATCGGGTAGTGCAATGGCAGCAGATTTTGTTGCTGGTAAAGACTACACCGTGATTGCCAATCCAGGCAAAGTGGAAGTTCCGGGGAAAATCGAAGTTCGAGAGTTCTTTTGGTATGGATGTCCACACTGTTTTAAACTTGAACCGCATATGCAAACGTGGTTAAAACAGATTCCTAACGATGTGCGTTTTGTACGTACACCAGCTGCAATGAATAAAATGTGGGAGCAAGGGGCGCGTACCTATTATACATCTGAGGCATTAGGTGTACGTAAACGCACGCATTTACCGTTGTTCCATGCGATTCAGGTGAATGGTCAGCAAATTTTTGATCAGGCTTCTGCGGCGAAGTTCTTTACTCGTTATGGCGTGCCTGAACAGAAGTTTAATAGCACTTACAACTCATTTGCCGTGACTGCAAAAGTTGCCGAGTCAAATAAACTTGCTCAACAGTACCAATTAACAGGTGTTCCTGCGGTTGTCGTTAATGGTAAATATGTTGTACAGGGTGAAGATGGTAAAGTTACTCAAGTTCTTAATTATTTAATTGAGAAAGAACGTAAAGCAAAATAAGTTGTTTAGGCTTTACTTCAAAAATGGGCTTCATATGAAGCCCATTTTTATATTGAGTTAATTATCACGAAATATTTCAATTAATTTTGCTTATTTTCATCTTCAATTTGAAAATTTAAAACATCAAAATTAACAGTTTGAGTTGGCAGCGATAATGCCTGATTAATATATAAATTAATTAATTTTTGGCGAGAACCGATAGAGCGCTGATAATACGTAGAATTTAAAAGCAGTGATGCACCATAAGTCAGTGACCAGATATAAGACAAATAATCACGAATTGACATGTCGTAATTTAATGATTTTAAATAATTTTCTGTAATATCTTTAATTGCTAAAATACGCTGTTGGCGGATTTCATAAAGCTCTTCGAAAAGATGCTTCAACTTAGACTCTGTCATTGTCAGATTTTCTTCAAGTTGATGCAATAAAATGGTTTTTCCAGGTGTAAGCAAATGGTGAAGCATGTAATGAGGGGCATACTCTTTGAAATCTGTATTATATTTTTTAGAAATTTCTAAAATTTGCTTTTCATTTTGAATAATGAGCTCAAGTAGAAGCTCATTTTTGCTTCTAAAGTGTTTATAAAGTGTGCCTTTAGCAATATCTAGCTCGGCCACTAACTCATCTAGAGTAATTTCCTGATTGTTTTCTAGTAACAACTTTTCTGCCACGCTCAGAATTTTTTCTTTGCGCATCAAAAACTGTGTATGACGATCAAGATTCATAGGTATTCCCACACCAGTTTGGCCTAACTAATAATTTACTTCCTGTAAAAAGAAAAAGACTTTTCTCGAAATTTTTAGCCTTTTTCTTTCTCTCTTTACGTATTACCACATAACCTGTTTTTTGTCATTTGCCGCTTCTACCGTTCCCAGTTTGCAATCCCTCTAAACAGTAAGCGAACTTGTGTAGAAGCATTTTCAATAAAGGCAGTTTGTTGCAGCTTGAGTTGTTCACCTTGATATTGTTTTGATAGGTTGAGCCACGTCATTGCCCATGTAAATGACATGTTGGTCAAAATAGTGGATAGGACATTTAAGTCTTGAGGTTGTTGAATATGTTTAAAATTTTCGAGTTTAGTCAGATCAGTTGTTAGATCTTCAATTAGAAATTCGATTTCTCTAGCAATGGCTGCCCGAACCGTTTCTGAACCGCCCCAACGCTCGGAAATCATAAATTGCCACTGCTTAGGGCTATGATTTACCGCCTGAACAAATAGCTCAATGCTGGTCTGTGTTTTGGTCGATTTATGTTGTAAATAACTTTGACCCAATTGATGTAAAACACTTTTTAAATGTAGGGCAACTTGGTCAACCAATTCCTTACCGAGTTCATCCATGTCTTGAAAATGACGATAGAACGCTGTCGGTACTAAACCAACTTCACGTGCAACTTCACGCAAACTGATACTACTGAACGAACGCCCAGACGTGCTCAGATGCAAGGCTGCATCTAGAAGTGCCTGACGACTTTGCTGTTTTCGTTCATCCCGTATCGACATTAAAAGAACCTATTTAAACCGTGAGCCAGAGTCTAACAAAAAAGAGCAAACTTTCATAAAAAAAATAGTGAACAAGTGTTGACTGAGTGAACAGTTATAAATATAGTGTACATATGTTCACTATACGAACATGTGTTCACTCAAATAAATAGCCAGATACAAAAGAGGAACGTATGAACGCAACACTCAGTTATCAGCCACATTTGGTTCGAGAAGATTTCGTTGATTTTGTTTTGCAGAAAATTAACGTGACTTGGGCTTGGAAACGTGTACTTGCAGAAGTTATCGCAGTTCAGTCTCTACATACTGATATGGTGCTTATTAAGCTTAAACCGAATCGTAATTTTAAGTTCGATCAGGTACGTGCTGGGCAAAGCATTCTATTAACGCTACTTATTGATGGAGTTTACCAACAGCGCAGTTATTCAATTATTAAAGTAACTCCTCAAGGTGAAATCTCTTTAGGTATTAAAGTACAAGGCTTGGTGTCTAGTGCAGCTCAACGATTGCATGTTGGGGAGTGCATTGAGATTTCACAGCCACAAGGTGAGTTTACTTTGCACCAAGGCCAGCAACCCGCGATTTTAATTGCGTCAGGTAGTGGTATTACTGCAATTTATTCACTTTTGCAGCAAGCTTTGAAGCAGCAGCTTAAACAGATTCATGTCATTTATTTTAATCGTGCAGAAATTTTTCATGCTGAACTAAAAGCTTTGGCAGAAAAGCATCCAGAGCTTCACTATCATTTTTTTAATACCGCCGAGCAAAAGCAGCATTTAACTGAAGACCTATTGCAAAAGTTGGTTCCTGATTACGCACAGACCGCAACGTATGTGTGTGGACACCATGGCATGATGCAACAGGCAAATGAAATTTATGCGCAGCAAAGTGCTCAGTCGCAGCTTCATCAAGAGTTTTTCATGCCTGTTCAAGTCGAACAGTCTAATGAAGCACAACCCATCGTATTTCGTCGCTCGCAACAAAACTTTATTGCCACGACAACATTATTAAGCAGTGCAGAGCAAGCTGGCTTACGTCCACAGCATGGTTGCCGTATGGGTGTATGCAACCAATGTACGTGTACCAAAGTCAGTGGTGTCACCCAGAATATATTAACAGGTGAAATTGACGATCAACCAAATCGTGCAATTAAGTTATGTGTGAATCAGGCATTAAGCCCAGTCACTATTGATCTATAAAAACAAACATAAAAGAGATTTGAGGATACCATTATGAATATGGCAGTAGAACTTAAAGCAACATCAAAATCGGTACATTTAACCCCAGAGCAAACAGAAGCTTTTGGTCGCCGTATTGAAGAAATTCGTCTTGAAGTGATGAAAGATCTCGGTGAAAAAGATTCAAAATATATTTATAAAGTACGTAATTTTGTACGCTACACCGAAATTGCATCACGTGGCATGTTGATGTTTGGTGGTTGGATTCCACCAGTATGGTTGTTAGGTACGGCTATGCTAGGTGTATCTAAAATCGTTGAAAACATGGAACTCGGTCATAATGTGATGCATGGTCAGTTTGATTGGTTAAATGACCCGACGCTTAACGGTGCAACCTATGACTGGGATACGGTGTGTACTGGTGAAGACTGGAAATATACCCATAACTATAAGCATCATACTTATACCAATGTGTTTGGCATGGATCATGATATTAGCGGTTATGGTGTGATGCGCATGAGCCGTGAGCAAAAGTGGGAAACCCGTTTTTTATTCAACGTGCCAATGGGTTTTGTATTGTCAACGGGTTTTGAATGGCTATTAGCTTTGCAACGTCTAGAGATGGAAAAAGTGTTGTTTGATGGCACCAAAACTTGGAAAGAAGTATATGTAGAATCTAAAAATCTACGTAAAAAAATGGTACGTCAGTTTGGTAAAGATTATGTGCTGTTCCCACTAATTGCAGGACCAATGTTTCTGCCAGTATTGGCTGGTAACTTTTTTGCTAACTTGATCCGTAATTACTGGGCATCGACCGTGATTTATTGTGGCCATTTCACAGAAGACTCTGAAATTATCACTGACAATATTGATAATGAAACTAAAGCAGAGTGGTACTTACGTCAGATTCGTGGTTCAGCAAACTTTACTGGCGGTAAAATCATGCATTTCTTGAGTGGTAACTTGAGTCATCAAATCGAACATCATTTGTTTCCTGATGTACCTGCCAACCGCTATCAAGAGATGGCACCTAAAGTACGTGAAGTTTGTGCAGAGTTCGGTCAACAGTACAATACCGCACCCTTTGGATCTCAAATTGTGAGTGTGTATAAACGTCTGGCTGTTCACTCTTTGCCTGACAATGTGGTTGATCGTTTGGTGGCGACTAAGCGGACCTTTGTTGAGGCAGTGAAAGGCATGTTTGGCAAAGCTGCTTAATAAAGATAGAGCATTGTTTGAGTCATTAAGCGATGCTCTTTACCAATAAGTAAAAGGGAAAGTACGTGTAATTGAGATATACTACGGTGCAATTATATTTGTGCCATTGTTTTAAGGAATCATTATGCGTATTGACCAAAGAGCATTAGACCAGTTACGTGAAGTGAAAATCACACGTAACTATACCCGTTACGCAGAAGGTTCAGTTCTGGTTGAATTTGGTCATACCAAAGTATTGTGTACTGCAAGTATCGATAATTCGGTTCCACGGTTTTTAAAAGGAAAAGGACAGGGCTGGGTCACTGCTGAATATGGCATGTTACCGCGTTCAACACATTCACGTTGCGACCGTGAAGCAGCGCGTGGTAAACAGTCAGGCCGGACACAGGAAATCCAGCGCCTAATTGGACGTAGCTTACGTGCTATGGTCGATTTGAAAAAGCTTGGCGAAAACACAATTACCATCGACTGTGATGTGATCCAAGCTGATGGTGGTACGCGTACCGCTTCAATCACTGGCGCGGCTGTAGCGTTAGTTGATGCGATGAATGTTTTATTGTCTCAAAAGAAAATTAAGCATGATCCACTTAAAGGGTTAGTTGCTGCAATTTCTGTAGGTATGTATCAAGACGAAGTATTGCTTGATCTTTGCTATGAAGAAGATTCGAACTGTCAAACTGACTTAAACGTGGTAATGACACAAGCAGGCGAATTTATTGAAATTCAAGGTACAGCTGAAGATAAACCATTTACTCGTGCACAAAGCAATGACATGTTAGAAATGGCTGAAAAGGGAATTGCCGAGCTCATTAAAAAGCAACAAGAAGCTTTAGGCTGGTAATTTTACGCTGTCTAAAAACGCATCTTCGGATGCGTTTTTTTATGCCTTCATCAAATCGACATAAAAACATCACTTGCCTGTCACTTTTTCACTTTATTAGTAGTTCGCATTTAAACCGTTTGGAAAAAACCAATGCGAAAACTTTCACTTCTATTAATTACGTCTTTAGCACTTTTGCTCAGTGCTTGTAACGATGATAACGACTCAGATAATTCATCGCCAACAACACCGCCAACCAGTAATTGCAAAATGCACTGTGCACCATAATAAGAACTTAGGATAGAACTAATGAATCGTCGCGAATTTCTTTTAAATTCTACAAAAACCATGTTTGGAACCGCTGCTTTAGCGAGTTTCCCTTTGAGTATTCAAAAAGCGCTGGCTATTGATGCCAAAGTTGAAAGTGGAACTATTCAAGATGTTAAGCACATCGTGATTTTGACTCAGGAAAACCGCTCATTCGATAATTATTTCGGAACACTCAAAGGGGTGCGTGGTTTCGGTGACCGCTTTACTATTCCAATGACGGAAAGTCGAAAGGTTTGGGAGCAATATGATGCCAAGAAAAATAAAGTATTGCCGTACCATCTCGACAGTCGTTTAGGGAATGCTCAGCGTGTTTCAGGAACTCCTCACTCATGGTCTGATGGTCAAGCAGCTTGGGATAATGGTCGCATGAGCGATTGGGTGGCTTATAAAAAACCGCAGTCGATGGGCTACTACAAAAAACAGGAAGTCGAATATCAGTTTGCCTTAGCCAATGCTTTTACGATTTGTGATGCTTACCACTGCGCTATGCATGCGGGAACTAACCCGAACCGTAAATTTATCTGGACGGGTACTAATGGCCCGACAGGCGCAGGTGTTGCAAGTGTGGTAAATGAATTTGATGGGATTGGACCATCAACAGAAGGTTATGAATGGACGACTTATCCTGAGCGCTTACAGCAGGCTGGGGTGACATGGAAAGTTTATCAAAACATGCCGGATAACTTTACAGATAACCCGCTTGCAGGCTTTAAACAATATCGCCGTGCAAATGAACAATCGGGTCAACCTGTCAGTAACGACACGCCAACATGCCCTGCATACGATGAAAAAATCGATGCGACTCAACCACTTTATAAAGGTATTGCCAATACCATGCCAGACGGTGGTTTTTTAGGAACTTTTAAAGCTGATATTGCGCAAGGTAAATTGCCGCAAGTGAGTTGGTTAGTCGCTCCTGCAACTTACAGTGAACATCCTGGACCATCTAGTCCTGTGCAGGGGGCCTGGTATATTCAGGAAGTATTAAATGCATTAACTGAAAATCCTGAGTTGTGGAGCCAAACCGTTTTATTGGTGAACTTTGATGAGAATGATGGTTTCTTCGACCATGTTCCTTCACCAAGTGCGCCCTTTAAAGATATAAACGGTGTCGTATACGGAAAAACGACTCTAAGTGATCAGCAAGTATCTTATGAGTATTTTAACCATCCAGCAGTAGCGACTTCAAAATCTCAACCCGCTACAGACGGACGGGTGTATGGGCCGGGGGTACGCGTTCCTATGTATGTGATTTCACCGTGGAGCCGTGGAGGATGGGTGAATTCACAAGTCTTTGACCATACCTCTATTTTACAATTCTTAGAAAAACGTTTTGGTGTGCAAGAGCCAAATATTAGTCCATATCGCCGTGCTGTGTGTGGTGATTTAACGACAGCTTTCGATTTTAAAACACCGAATACTTTGCCTGTCGCTGAACTAGAAGGGAAAAAAACAAAAGCTGAAGCTGATGCTATTCGTGTTGCTCAAGCCTTATTGCCACAAGTTCCTGTTCCGAGTCAGCAACAATTTCCTCAGCAGGAAATGGGAATTCGACCATCGCGTGCTTTACCTTATATTTTGCACACCAGTGCCAAAGTCGATGCAGCACAAAAGACTGTAAAGCTGATGTTCTCAAATACGGGCAAGCAGGCAGCTGTTTTTCATGTGTATAACCGATTAGATCTTACGGTAGCTCCTCGTCGCTATATGGTTGAGGCGGGTAAACAGCTTGATGACGTATGGACTACTATAAATGGACAGTACGATTTATGGGTACTCGGTCCAAATGGTTTCCACCGCGCGTTTAAAGGTAATTTGATCCAAGCCAATCAAACTCAAGCATTACCAGAAATTAGAGTCTGTGTGGAAGAGTGTGATGCGAATTTGTATTTAAAAGTTCGTCACGACGGCAATAAGTCAGTCAAGCTCACAGTCAAAGCAAATGCTTATCGTCCAAATAAGACATGGACTATAGAAACGAATAGTTCTGAAAAAGAACTGGTTTGGGATATGTCTGAATTTGGAGGTTGGTACGACTTCACTGTGACTTTAGCTGATGATGCTACTTTCAGCCGCCGTTTCGCAGGCCGTATAGAAACTCAAGAGGATTCAATTTCTGATCCGTATATGGGTTATGTAGAGTCTTAGGTTCTATAAAAGTATGTGCAAGAAAAACTCTTTCTTGCACATTTTAAAAATTATTAAAAATCATAGAGATCAACAAAAAAATGAATATGACTACGTTCTGTAACAGAATCTCCTAAGCCTCGTCATATTTATCTTTTACCTTGAAACCCTGATTTTTTAAAGTAATGGGGAAAATTTATGCTACAAGGTTTTATTGTATTACTAGCAGTAGTTACATTTGTTTTAATGGCTGCCGACCCACGAGATAACGGGGCACAAGCGACTCAGTCAGCATGGCAGAAAACACAAGCAGCAGACATGACCAAGTCGCAAAAAAATACGAATAACGATGTGGACTTTATTTAAGCATTAAAACGCATTGATAAATCAACAGCTCTAACGTCTTTGGTCAGTACACCCATAGAAATGTAGTCAACACCAGTAGTGGCAACTTCGCGCAAGTTTTCAATGGTGATATTGCCTGATGCTTCGAGTTTACAACGGCTTGCAACATGTTTTACAGCATCGATCATTTGCTGTTGACTGAAGTTGTCGAGCATAACAATGTCTGCACCAGCTTCAAGCGCTTGATTTAGCTCATCCCAAGTTTCAACTTCGACTTCAACAGGTTTACCCGGTGCAATTTCATGTGCTTTTTCAATTGCCTGAGCAATACCACCCGCCGCCATAATATGATTTTCTTTAATTAAGAAAGCATCAAATAAACCAAGACGATGGTTCTGTCCACCACCAATAGCCACAGCATATTTCTGTGCAATACGTAAGCCTGGTAAGGTTTTACGCGTATCGAGAAGTTTTGTATTTAAACCTTCAAGATGTTGAACATATTCAGCAGTTTTTGTTGCAACAGCAGACAAAGTTTGAATAAAGTTTAAAGCAGGGCGCTCTACAGTAAGTAAGCTACGTGCAGAACCAGCAAGTTTTAAAAAGGCTTCATTTGCAGCAACACGGTCACCTTCTTGTTTTAACCAAGTTACCTGTACAGTATTGTCATAAGCTGAGATGAGTGCATTGACCCAAGGCTGGCCAGCTAAAACCATATCTTCACGGCTAATAATGGTTGCGGTTGCCTGCTCATCTTCAGGTGTGAGCATAGCGGTAATATCACCGTCCCCAATATCTTCTTGTAATGCTTGTTGAATATTGATTTGAATTGATTGTTCAAGCAAAGACTGAGGTATGCTCATACGGTTTCCATTTTGTAGATGACCCTAAAACTTGCGATATATTAGCACCGTCGACTTTAAAAATAAGCTGTTTTATGAGATTAATCGCGATAAACAATCGCATTTACTGCTTTGAAAAGTAGATAACTGCTTTAAACTAAAACAATTGGCAAGCAATTTATTGGCATCTCAATGAAGCAAATCACACCGTATGAAGTTATAGATGGACAATTAAAAGGGGCGAGACAAATCCCTTCTCCAAATTTTAACCAGCGGCCGACTGGTACCGAAATTCAAATGATCGTCGTTCATAATATTAGCTTGCCACCGTCTCAATTCGGAGGTGGATATATTGAGCAGTTTTTTCAAAATAAATTAGATTGGTCAGTGCATCCTTATTTCCAGACCATTGAAGGCATGCAAGTTTCTACACATCTGTTAATTTTACGAACAGGTGAAGTCCTACAGTTTGTTAATTTTAATGATCGGGCATGGCATGCAGGACGTTCGAGCTATTTAGCCAAAGTAGAATGCAATGATTATTCAATTGGGATAGAGCTTGAAGGAAGTGATGATTTACCATTTGACGAAGTACAATACGAAGTATTAACCGATGTGGTTAACGCTATTCGTCAGGCTTATCCTGAAATTAAAAATCATATTGCAGGGCATTCGGACATTGCGCCAGGCCGAAAAACCGATCCGGGACCTTATTTTAAATGGCAGTACTTTAGACAACTGTTAGTTCAGAAAAAAAGTTGAGTTCATTCATCATTTCACAACGAAAAGATTTTCTAGTTTCATTACAATAGCGTCTTTCGAATATAGCTGTAGGTGAGTACGATGGCATTGTGGCGATCGACTTTTATTGTCAGTGCAATGACGATGTTGTCACGAGTGTTAGGGCTTGTGCGTGACGTCGTATTGCTCAATGTGTTTGGTGCAGGTAAAGATTTTGATACCTTCGTCGTCGCTTTTCGTATTCCCAACTTCTTTCGACGATTGTTTGCCGAAGGTGCCTTTTCTCAAGCCTTTATTCCAGTATTAACTGAATATAAAACAGGTCGAGCACACGCTGAAGTACAGATCTTGATTAGTCGAGTATTTGGTTGCTTGCTAACAGTGATGACCTTACTGACTTTTGTGGCTATGGTTTTAGCACCCGCGATCATTTATATGTACGCACCGGGTTTCCATAGTGATCCTGAAAAGTTCGATTTAGCAGTCAGCATGTTCCGCCTGACCATCCCTTATTTATTATTTATGTCACTAACTGCTTTTGCTAGCAGTATTTTAAATAGTTATGGTTCGTTTGCTTCACCAGCTTTTTCACCCGTTTTACTAAATGTCGCGATGATCGCAGGTGCATGGTGGCTTACGCCGTATATGGCTGAACCCATCAAAGCCTTAGGTTGGTCAGTGGTCGTGGCAGGGATATTACAGTTAGCTATACAAATTCCTGAATTGTGGCGTAAAAACCTACTGATTCCACCTAAAGTTGATTTTAAACATGAAGGTGTAGAACGTATTTTAAAATTAATGCTTCCAGCATTATTTGGGGTATCTGTTACCCAGATTAACCTGTTATTAAATACGATTTGGGCCTCTTTCATGCAAGATGGTTCAGTGTCTTGGCTCTATAGTGCAGAGCGTATGACTGAGTTGCCGTTAGGTTTAATTGGTGTTGCGATTGGTACAGTGATTTTACCTTCACTTTCTGCCCGTCATGCAGAACAAGATCAAGCAAAGTTCCGCGGTATGATCGACTGGGCTGCAAAAATTATTGTATTAGTTGGCTTACCAGCAAGTATTGCTTTATTTATGCTTTCTACACCGATTATTCAGGCATTATTCCAGCGTGGAGAGTTTGATCTACGTGATACACAAATGACAGCACTTGCACTGCAATGTATGAGTGCAGGCGTGATTGCGTTTATGCTAATTAAAGTCTTTGCACCTGGTTTTTATGCACAGCAAGATACCAAAACACCAGTACGTGTCGGTTTAATGTCGGTCGCAGCTAATGCTATTTTAAACGTTGTATTTATTGGTTTCTTTAAGCTGATTGATTGGCATGCAGAACATATGGCACTGGCACTGGCATCTTCAGGCTCGGCTTTGGTAAATGCGGGTCTACTCTACTTCTATTTACACAAACGTAATATTTTCCGATTTGATTCGCATTGGAAAAAATTAGGGCTTCAATATGGTTTGGCGAACCTTGCCATGATTGCAGCACTTTGGTTTGCATTAAATTGGTATAACGGTGAGCTTTCACAGTGGTTGCGTATTGCCGAAGTAGTGGGATTGTGTGTCGTCGGCGTAGTTGCTTATCTGGTCGTTTTAATCATTACCGGTTTTCGTCCTAGAGACTTAAAACACTAAAATAAAAAAAGCGATCTTAAATGATCGCTTTTTTATATCTAATGAATTTATTTTGGTAAAACTTGTAGTAATTCAATATCAAAAATTAAAGTGCTATTTGGACCAATCGTGTCACCAGCACCGACTTCACCATAAGCAAGATTGGCAGGAATAAAGAAACGCGTTTTTCCGCCTTCTTTCATGGTTTGTAGACCTTCTGTCCAACCTGCAATGACTTGGCTAAGCTGAAACTCAACTGGATGATTACGAGCAATCGAACTATCAAATACGGTTCCATCTAGTAAACGACCTTCATAATTCACTTTAACGCGAGAGGTAGCTTTCGGTTTTTGTCCATTACCTTCTTTTAACACTTGGTATTGGAGACCAGATTTAGTCGTTATCACACCAGATTTTTTTGCATTGTCAGCAAGAAATGCCGCACCTGCTTGAGCGTTTAGTTGACCTGTTTTTTGAAATTCGACGAGTTGTTTGGCTTCTAATGTTTTCTTATAGTCATTAATCGCTTTCGCCATTTCTTCATCAGTTAAGCGTGCTGTTTTACTCTGAGCACCTTCTTGGAGACCTTGGTAAAAAATATCAAGATTCAGATCTGTTAGCGCATCCGTATTATTACGACCCATTAAATAGCCGTAACTATAACTAAATTGTTCTTTTGCTGGACTTTTATTCGTTATAGGAGTTGCAGCAAAAACAGATAAACTCATTGTTGATGCTGCAATCATTAAACCGATTTTTTTCATGCTGTTTTCCAAAAAAAGAGAGTAGTGTTCTACTCTCCTGAATGTTTTTATTTCACTGAAATAAGTTCTACATCAAAAATCAGTGTACTGTTTGCTGGAATGCCAGGAACTTCCTGAGGACCATAGGCAAGATTTGATGGAATGAAGAAAGTCGCTTTACCGCCTTCTTTCATTAATTGAAGTCCCTCAGTCCAGCCTGGAATTACTTGATTAAGAGGGAACTCAACTGGTTCACCGCGTTTATAAGAACTATCAAAAACCTGACCGTTAATTAAACGCCCTTCATAATGTACTTTAACAACTGACTGAGCTGTTGGCTGCTTGCCAGTACCTTCTTTAGTAATGATATATTGCAAGCCAGAAGCTGTTGTTTTTACGCCAGCTTTTGATTTATTTTCTGCAAGGAATTGCGCATCTGCAGATTCAGGAGTAGCACCAGCAGCTTGCTCCGGTTTATTTTGTTGTTGCATTTTTTGCTGTAATTCTTTTTCATAAGCTGTTACAGCAGCTTTTAACTCTTCTTGAGTATAAGCGCTTGGTTGCTTGCTACGAGCATCATGAATCCCTTTCACAAATGCTTTTGTATCTAGCTCAGGTGGAGTTTGCTGAGCAACTTCATATCCAAGAACATAACTGATTTTTTCAATTGGAGAGGCATTTTTATTTGCCTTGCTTCCGACTTCTGTGGTCGGATGTTGGCTTGCATAATATACTGGTACAAGTGCAGCACCGCCTAAAACTACAGCGACAGCAATGGGTAAGGCTTTACTCATAAAAGGTTCCAAAAATAATCATTTGAGTCTAAAAGGCTGCTTTTGATCTTAGCATGCTTAAGCATAGAATGTTTAAGAAAAAAAACGAGTGGTTTTTTATATATTTTAGTTAGTTTTAGTAGGGATATACTTAAAAAAATCTTAAATAAAAAAACCGGATCATTTGATCCGGTTCTCTTATCACTTTACGATTAATCTTCTTTTTGTGCTTTATAAGCATAGGCATAGTTATAACCATAACCGTAGCCTGCGCTAGCACGTTGAATGTCATTGAGAATAAAGCCATTGACTTTAACACCCGCTTGTTCAAAGCGATTAAGTGTTAATTCAAGCTCTTTCATTTGTGACTTAGCATAACGGGCAACAATTAAGTTCACACCAGTATATTGCGAAATAATAATACCATCAGTTACTGCCAACACTGGCGGAGTATCAATAATGATATGGTCATATTGGCTTTGTAGCTGTTCAAGTAATTCTTTAAATTGGTTTGAGCTTAAAATCTCTGAAGGATTAGTTGGGCTCTTACCACGCGTAATCACATCAAGATTAGCAACTTGAGTTTTGTGCAGTACTTTTTGTAGATCAGCTTGCCCGCTTAATAATTCAGAAAGTCCTGGCTTAACATCAATATCAAAGTATTTATGCATATAACCACGACGCATATCTGCATCAATCAGTAATACACGTTTATCACCTTGCGCAAAAATTGTTGCTAAGTTCGTCGAAATAAACGATTTACCTACTTCTGGTGAAGGACCTGCGATCATAATGATGTTATTTTTCGCACTCGCTAATGCAAAGTGAATTGCAGTACGGATACTACGTAAGCTCTCAATTGCAATATCATCACTATTTTTAACAGCAAGAATAGGAATATTCTTTTTCTTCTTTAAAATTTTAACGCGACTTTCTTGAATTGGAGAGCGTGGAACTGTTGCATAGACTGGTAAATCCAATTCATTTTCAATTTGGCCAGAATCTTTAATTCCTGTACGTAACATATTACGTAATAAAGCAACTAAGGTTCCAAGAAAACCACCAGCAATAATGGCTAAAACTAGAACAATTAACTTTTGGGGTTTAATTGGTTCAACAGGTTCAACCGCAGTATCAACGATTCGGACATTGCCGATTTCACCGGCTTTTGCAATACGAAGTTGTTGATAAGAGTTGAGTAGAGCTGTATAGAGCTGGGTTTTTACTTCAACTTCACGATACAGCTGTAAATATTGACGTTGTACATCTGGTAATTGTTTTAAAGTACTATTGAGTTCACCAATTTGTTTATTAATAGCACCTAGCTGACCATTAATTTCACGCATTGCAGGGTGTTCAGCAGTATATTTTGCAGCCATTTCAGCCTGCTTTTGTTCAAGCTCTGCTTTCTTGGTTTCTAAAGTAATGCTTTGAGTTAAATAAAGCTCAGACTCTTTAGTCACATCAACAGTGTTGTACTGTTGACGGAACTTATTAAATTGACGTTCAGCATCATCAAGTTGTTTTTTTAGATCTGGTAATTGTTCATCCAGAAACTTTAAAGTTTGAGCCGACTCAGCTGAGCGGCGTTCAATATTTTGAGCACTATAAGTTGCTAAAATTGCATTTAAAATTTTGGTGATATGCTCTTTGTCTTGACCTTGATAATTTAAGCCTAAGACACCAGTGAGTTTACCGCGCTCTGCAACTGAATAATTTGAGCTAATAGCATTTACAGCAGCTGGTACAGATAGGTTGGTTATATTATAAGTAGCATCGAATTGATCTTTAGAAAAAATAGCAACTTTCCAAGTACCATGTGGTCCTGAAACTTGATTCAACTGATTAATTGGTACTGTTAAAATATTTTGTTCAGTACTAGGATCTGTTAATCGTAAAGATTGTTTATCAAAATTTAGAAGTAGATTCTTATCTAAATAATATGCCGGTACTTCAAATTGTCGAATTTCAAAACTTTTTAATCCATCTTTAAAAATAACTGAGTTTGTATTATATTCAGTTTTATAATTACTATCACTTAATAAACGATGGGTTAAGGTGTTTTCTGTACTAGAAACTTGTATATTTAAATGTAGGTTTTTAATGACAGAACCTAAAACCAAACGGGATTTTAAAATTTCTATTTCAGCTTGAGCAGGAGATTTTTGCTCAATCATTTGAGACAAATCTCCTAAAAGTGCAGCAGAAGCTCCTTTACTGTCCTCAACTTGAACCAAAGCATCAACCGAATAGGTGTCAGGTGTCACACGTAAATAGAGTAGTGCACATACAAGGCTCAAAATAATGCAGAGTGCAATTAATTTCCACTGAGCAATCAGTGAAAAAAACAATTCTTTTAAATCAATTGAATCTTCGGTATTGGTATTTTGGTTCATAAGCTTAAAATCTTGGCGTTAAATATAAGGTTTCCAGTCAGCAATACATTGTTGAATGAGTTGGCAGGTTTCATCAAAAACAGTTTGATCATGTTGGTAAGGATCAGGCACATTTCTGTTTTGCCAATGCCCTAAGCGATAGGTTTTTCCTTTTGCAAAGGGCCAAGTTTGTTCAATATGTTTTTGCTGGTTGTGACTCATGACCAAAATAAGGTCAGCTTTTTTAATATGTTCAGCATTTAACTTTCTTGCGATATGAGGCTGCATATCGATACCTAGTTGTTGCATACAAAGTCGGGCTTTTTCATCAGCTTGATGACCAATAAGCCCTGAAATGCCTGCAGATTCGATATTTAACTGGGGGTATTGCTGTTTTAAAAAATACTCAGCCATTGGACTACGGCAGATATTTCCAATACAAACCACTAAAATATTTTTAAACTGCATGACATTATTGTCCCAATCGATCTATATTATATAACGCGCTTGAGAACGGAATAATTTGGTTGACAACACGTTGCCAACGAGTCAAGCCGGTCGCATCGACATAGACTATATCATTACTACGTAGTCTAAACTGATTAGCTAAACCAAAGTCGCCAATGCTCATTAAGTTTAAATGATAGAGTTCGGTGGTTCGGTCATTTGGATTGGTGCGTAATACATAAATACGGCTAGCACTCGCAGATAAAGGGTTTAGACCTAAACTTTCACCTAATGCGTCACTTAGCGTCATACCCTGATCACGCATAGGTAATGCTTGGTTTTTTCCAGATTCACCCATTACATAAATTTTCTGATTTTCGCGAGTACTGACATAAAGTGTATCATTTGGCTGAACTAAGAGCTTATGCAATGAATAACCAGCTTTTTCTAAATCAATTGTGTTTAGATTATAGGTTTGACCATTTCGAATGAGTTGAATATAAGTATTATCACCCATTGTAGTAACACCGCCAGCCATACCAAGTGCTGAGTAAACACTAACAGGTTGATCACTTAAATAAAACTGTCCACCTTTTGTGACACTACCTTGCACAGAAAAGCGTTGGCCTTCGTAGGACAATACTCTTACAACAACATCAGGATTCTTCAAAAAACGAGCTAGTTGACTATGGAGCTCACGATTAACTTGAGAGAGTGATTTTCCAGCAGCTTTATAACGGCCAACTAGAGGGAATTGGATATAGCCACTCTGGTCAATTGGATATCCACTGGCCTGAATGGATTGCTCATTATTAATATTATTTACAGGAGGAGTAATTTCAGGATATGCCCAAAGTTGGATAGATAAAACATCTCCTGGACTTAGTCGGTATATAGGTTGTTGATTTTTAAATAAATTTGCATAGTCTCGTTGATAGTCAACTTGAGCAGGTTGTATCGCCGGGAGTGTTTCTTGAGAAATTTTAACCACATTAACCGTAGTTCCAAGATCAGTTTTATAAACACCTTCATTTGGAAGATCGTAAGTTTGAAAACCGGAAGTAACCGCACAACTTGCAGCACTTAAACTCAAGGTAAGAATAGAAAAAAACTGGCAATACTTCACACGCAACCCTTTGTGTATTTATCTTTAATTGATATTGTCCACTGCATAGTAACAAGTGTCTATTAAACGCAGGCTGAAATGATTCTAGCTGAAAAGAAATGAAAAAACATCGAAAAATCGTATAGCTTTGTATGTTTAATTTAAATGAAACACAATAATTATTGATAATTATTAGGAGAAGGGGGACTTACTTTAGACTTGATTATAAGTCTGTAAACACTTTTATACAATTGAAGTGTGGAGACAAAAAAAAAACTGATATAGTTACGATCGACGACATTCAGTCAACATGTATCATAATTTAAATATACAATTTGTAAGGAATAAGGCTAACTTTTATGCAACTTGCCGACTTAAAAATAGCAATTATTGGTTTAGGATATGTAGGCTTGCCATTGGCAGTTGAGTTCGGGAAAAAAGTGTCAGTAAATGGTTTTGATATTCATCAAAAACGTATTGATGAGCTTAAAAGTGGTCAAGATCATACTTTAGAAGTTACATCAGAAGAATTACAACAAGCGATTCACTTAAGTTATACAGCCAATTTAGAAGATTTAAAAGATTGTAACTTTTATATAGTAACCGTTCCAACACCTATTGACGATTATAAGCAACCTGATCTAACACCTTTAATTAAAGCATCGACTAGCATTGGACAAGTATTAAAAAAAGGGGATATTGTCGTTTATGAATCTACCGTATACCCAGGCGCTACAGAAGAGGTCTGTATTCCTGTTTTAGAAAAAGTCTCAGGATTGAAATTTAATAAAGACTTTTTTGCTGGGTACAGTCCAGAACGGATTAATCCTGGTGATAAGCTTCATCGAGTAACTAATATTTTAAAAATCACTTCAGGATCTACCCCTGAAATAGCTGAATATGTTGATGAGGTTTATAACTTAATTATTGAAGCTGGAACTCATAAGGCACCAAATATTAAAGTGGCAGAAGCTGCAAAAGTGATTGAAAATACACAGCGTGACGTCAATATTGCGCTTATAAACGAGTTAGCACTTATTTTTAATAAGTTAGATATTGATACCGAAGATGTACTTAAAGCCGCTGGTACTAAGTGGAATTTTTTACCTTTCCGTCCTGGTTTAGTGGGAGGGCATTGTATTGGTGTAGATCCGTATTATTTAACTCATAAGGCTCAAGCAATTGGATACCATCCAGAAATTATTTTAGCTGGACGTCGATTAAATGATTCAATGGGAGCCTATGTCGTTACTCAACTTGTAAAAGCGATGATAAAAAAGAAAATTCAAGTTGAAGGTGCTAAGGTTTTAGTTCTTGGTTTAAGCTTTAAAGAAAATTGTCCAGATATTCGTAATACTAAAGTTATTGATATTGTAAAAGAGCTACAAGAATATTATATGGATGTTGATGTTTATGATCCTTGGATTGATAGTGAAGAAACCCAACATGAATATGGAATTACACCAGTTAGCTCTCCAATAAGTGGTCATTATGATGCTGTAATATTGGCAGTTGCCCATGATCAGTTTAAAGAAATGGGTATTAATACCATTCGTTCCTTGGGGAAAAAAAGCCATGTTCTTTATGATCTAAAATATGTTTTCGCTCAGTTTGAGTCAGATATCCGTCTATAATATTGGTTGAGAAAAAATATGAGTCAATATGAATATATATTAAAGCAAGTTGAAGCTGAACCCAAAAAATGGTTAATCACAGGGGTTGCGGGTTTTATTGGTTCAAACTTATTAGAAACTTTATTAAAGTTGAATCAAACAGTTATTGGTTTGGATAACTTTTCTACAGGTCATCAATATAATTTAAATGAGGTGCAAAGTTTAGTTACTAGTGACCAGTGGAAAAATTTTACTTTTTATCAAGGTGATATTAGAAACTTTGAAGACTGTCAAAAAGTATGTGTGGATATCGACTATGTATTACATCAAGCAGCACTAGGCTCAGTACCTCGTTCAATTGCTGATCCTATACTAACGAACAGTGCAAATATTACTGGTTTTTTAAATATGTTAGTGGCGGCTAGAGATGCTAAAGTAAAAAGTTTTACTTATGCTGCTAGTAGTTCTACTTATGGTGATCATCCGGCTTTACCAAAAATAGAAGAAAATATAGGAAAGCCCCTTTCCCCTTATGCAGTTACGAAGTATGTAAATGAACTGTATGCAGAAGTTTTTGCACGAACTTATGGATTCAAAAGTATAGGATTAAGATATTTTAACGTTTTTGGAAAACGTCAAGATCCTAATGGTGCATATGCTGCGGTAATACCAAAGTGGACAGCAGCTATGATACAGGGCGAGGAAGTGTTTATTAATGGAGATGGTGAAACAAGTCGAGATTTTTGCTTTATTGAGAATACGATCCAAGCAAATATCTTAGCGGCTACTGCAAAAGATGAATCCAAAAATAAAGTTTATAATGTTGCAATGGGTGATAGAACAACATTAAATGACTTGTTTTCTGCTATTAAAACTGCATTAGATGACAATGAAATTAAATACAATAAACAGCCAGTATACCGTGAATTTAGAGCAGGTGATGTAAGACACTCACAAGCAGATGTTAATAAGATATCTACTAATTTAGGCTACAATGGCTTATATGATGTCTTTGAAGGTGTCAGAAAAGCAATGCCATGGTATATTCATTTCTTAAATGTTTAAATTAATTTTTTCACTTGCAGCTGTAACTACTTTAGCACAAGTATTACAGCTTATATCACAGCCACTATTGACACATTTATATACCAAAGAAAGTTTTGGTTATTTGTCAATAGTGGTTTCAATTGTCAGTTTTGGTTCAATTGTTTGCAATTTTCAATTTAATAATCTTGCTTTAATTGAGAAAAAAAATGTAGATAATATTTTTTTATCTGGATTGTTTTTTTCTTTAATTCTAGAGTTAATGTTTTTATTATTATTAGTATTATTTTCTTATCATATTTTTAAAGAAAATTTATTTTATTTTATTTTATTTACAATGCTATATTTGGCTTTTTATTGTTTTAATGCTTTATTTCGTGCTGTTCTCCTGAAAAAACAAAAAAATAAACTTTACTCTTGGGGAATTTTGATAAGAAGTTTTGTAGTAATAATTTCTCAAGTTCTATTTTCATTTTATTATAATTATTTTGGTCTAATTATCGGAGTGGTAATTGGTGAATTTTTATTAATGATTTTGGGATTATTGTTAGCAAAAAATATTGTTAAAATAAGATCTTTAGAAATAAAAAAAATTGCTGTTCCATTCCTAAGAAATAAAAAGTTTTTAATAATTGGTACTATTCAAGAACTATTCTCTACAAGCATGTTTATAGCTCCACTGCTATTGATCACTTATAACTTTTCTTATGCAATTGGTGGTGAATTTTCGGTCGTACATAAATTGTCTTGGGGGCCAGCTTTTTTATTAACACAAGTTGTTTCACCTGTGCTTCTTCAATTTATCTCAAATAAAGATTTTAAAGATACTTTTTTATATGATTATAAAAAATCAGTTTTATTTTTCATGTTTTTTTCAACTTTAATATATTTTACTTCTGAGTATGTATTTAAATTTTTTCTTGAACATGATTGGTATGAAGCTATTTGGATGTCTAAATATATTTTAATCTGGGTGGTTTCATTTGTTATGGCTCTTCCTTATAGAGTTCTACTTCGAGCAGAGGGAAAACAAATAATTCAGTTATATGTGGATATATTTATATTATTAGTTTTTTTATCTATTTTCATTTTTCATTTTTCATTTCATAACTATATCTATCTTATTTTTATATTTGGAGTTATAGGAAATTTTTTAATTATGTTTGCTGCGAATAAGTCTGTAAGAAGTAGAGGGTGGGTATGAAATATTTGGTGTTTTTAATACTTATATGCATGCTTTTTTTTATAAAAAATGCTGCAACTTCTTTATTAATATATGGTTTTTTTGCTGCTGATAGAGATGGCTATAGTTTTCTTGAATTTTTTTCAACTCTATATCCTAATTTTAAATTATATAGTCGGTCTTTATTCTTTGTTTTATTTGTTTATTCAATTATATATTTGTTTTTGAAAATAAGGAAATTAACAAAAGAAGAGTTTGTGAAAATTTTCTTAGCATTGATTATTTCTTTTTTAATTGTGTTTAATAGTCTGCTAAAAGATAATGACATTATATGGGCACTCTCAGTTCTCGTTTTCAATGGGATTCCTGTATATGTTATATGGTATATTATGGGGCTTCGTTATAATAATGATTATAAGTTTTTGGGATATATTTCTTTAAAAACAATTTTAGCTACTGCGGTATTGTTAATTCCTTTATTAGCTTTTTTAGATGGTAGTTTATATAAGGCAACTGAGGGTTTGTTTGTTAACGAAGTCTCAGATGTGAATTTATCATTACCTACAGGAGACTCTATAAAAGGAGCTTATTCGCGTTATTCTATATATCACAATCCTAATAGTTTGGGTTTTCATTCTGTTATAGGTATTTTAATAGGGATTTATTTCTTAGTTTTTAAGAAAAGAATATTAAAAATATTTGGTCTTTTCCTAATAGGTTGTGGGTGTATTGGATGGCTAAATTCTTTAACGCGCGGCCCTATGATATTTTTAATATTAGGATTTTGTTATATAGCCCTATTAAATATCTTTTATGGGAAAAGGCAAAATTTTGAAATCAAAATTTTATTGCTTTTGTCTTTGTTAGGAGTAGGGCTAGCAATATTTTTATTATCAGATATTTCAAAATATTTAATTCCTGATTCTAATGATAATTCAGTTGTAGACCGTTTAGAAGGTTATCTTTATTCTTTTGATGTCATTAAAACTCACTTTTTGTTAGGAGTCGGGAAAAATTGGGATTGGGGGCAATTCTACCCTCATTTTATGCCATTATCCTTAACAGCTGATCATGGAATTATTGTGGGGGTGCTTGAGAGTATTTCAATATTTATGGGGGGTATATATACCATTATTAAGGCTTCTAGAAACTATTTGACAATTTCTTCAAATAGAGAGAATTCATTGTTATCAATAATGTTGGTATTTATTGTAATTGGTATTGCTGTTACTAATAATTTTACAGCACCTGTGATATTTTGGATTATGTTGGCTCAAGCTGATTTGCTAAATAAGAGGGTAATAAATGGTTAAGCGTCTAATTGGTATTCTAAAGTATATATATTTTTTTATTTTCTCTAAAGTTAATCCTATTAAATATGCTAAATCTATAGGAGTAAATATGGGAGAAAATGTAAGATTTTATGGTATGAAACCATTTATGTTTGGTTCAGAACCATGGTTAATCACTTTAGGTAATAATGTCTATATTACTAGTGGTTGCCAGTTTGTAACTCATGATGGGGGAACTCTTATTTTAAGACAAAGAGATCCAAAATTAGAGATTACTAGCCCGATAAAGATAGGAAATAATGTCTATATTGGTATAAATTCTACAATACTGCCGGGAGTTGAAATTGGTGATAATGTAATTGTAGGAGCTGGTTCTATAGTAACTAAGTCATTAGAATCTAATAATGTTTATGCTGGTATTCCTGCAAAAAAAATAAAAACTTTAGATGAGTATTATCATAAATTAAAAGAGAATTCTCTTGAGATTGGTCATTTATCTGCTATTGATAAAGAGAAAGAGTTAAAGAGGATTTTTGGTATTAAATCATGAAAAAGAAAACTATAGCATATATTGGCCCTTTTTTATTTCCGTATGGACAGGCTGCCTCTAAAAGGGTTTTAGGAAACATAATTTTACTTCAAGACCTTGGTTTTGAAGTAATTGTAGGACATGGAGGTGATATAAAAGAAAGTGAATTTCATAATGATGAAACTAATATAAAGTGCTATGGTCTTGGTGAACTTTTTAGTGGTTCAAAAAAAATAGCTAGAGTGTTTAATCTTTTATTTAGAGGGGGGAATAATACTCTTGCATGGCTAGAAGGATTAGATGAAAAACCAGACTATGTGATTGTTTATGGCGGTTATCATAAATATGCTAAGAGTATCTTAACATATTGTAAGCGGAATAATATTAAAATAATTTTTGATATTGTTGAATGGTATGAACCTTCACAAATGATAGGCGGTAAATATGGATTTTTTTACAGAAGTTTTTTAAAAGCTTTTGAAAATGTTTACCCACAAGCTGATGGTGTTATTGTAATAGGCTCTAATCTAAAAGAAGTTTTTTGCAATTCTAAAGTAGTTATAATTCCTCCTTTGGTTTCCACTACTTCAACTAATACTCCTAGTGTAAATAATGGAATTCTTTCTTTAATATATGCTGGTAATATTGGAAATAAAGATAATTTACTGCAAATTATACGAGTTGTTGATAAACTTTCATCGGATTATAAAATTAAACTTGATGTATTTGGGCCAACCAGAGAAGAAATAGAGTTAAAATATAATATTAATATAGTTAATGAAAGTATTAATATTCATGGTAAAATTAAACAAGAAGAAATAAATAGTTTTATCTCTAGAGCTGATTTTACAATTTTTACTCGACCTGATACACATTGTAATAAATATGGATTCCCTTCTAAGTTTGTAGAAAGTCTATCTTTAGGTGTGCCTGTAGCCACAAATTTAACTTCTGATATTGGATTATATTTGAAGGATGAATATAATGGCTTTATTATTTCTGATTGTTCTGAAAATGCGATAGATACAACTATTAGAAAAATGTTAATGCTTTCTCAAGCACAAAAAATAACTATGAAAGAGAATGCATTTAGGACAGCTGAAGAACACTTTTCTTCAAGATCATTATTGTTACGTGAAAATGTATCTAATTTTTTTAATAGTTTTAGCTAAGAAATCTACTCATGAAGAAAACTAAACTTTTATTAGTATCTCCACTTCCTCCTCCATATGGTGGTATTGCTCGTTGGACTGAGCAAATATTATCTTATTTAAATGCAAAAGATATTGTTGAATATATACACTTGGATATCGCTGTAAGGTGGCGTTCTGTGCATGGCGGTATTTTTTCAAGAATATTTGGTGGAATAATACAGTTATTTTCTAATTATATAAAATTTATTTTCAATTTGATTAAAGGATATAATGTTGTTCATTTAACCTCATCTGGAAGTTTTGGGCTAGTTAGAGATTTATTGTTCTCTATTACTAGCAGAGTTTTTTTTGTAAAGTTTATAATTCATATTCGTTTTGGGCGAATACCTGATATTTATAATAATAAGAATTTTGAATATTATTTGCTTAATATTATTTTTTTGTTTTCTAATAGGATTATTTGTATCGATAAAGCTACTTATAATTTTTTGTATAATTATTCGGCTAGCATTTCAAAAAAAATAGATTTGATTCCAAATTGTATTGATTATGATTTTTCTTCAGATTTGAATAATAATTTGTCAAAAAAAAATGTAATTAGTTTTGTTGGGTGGATAAAAAAAGAAAAAGGTGTAGAGGAACTAGTTGATGCTTTTTTAAGTATTAAACCTGAAGGATGGATACTTAAGCTTATAGGTCCTATTGACCAAAAATTTTATAATATACTGCAAGGAAAATATTCTATAGCGGATAATCCTAATATTATATTTGTTGGTAACTTAAATAATGAACAAGTTTTATCGGAAATTCGTGATTCTAGAGTATTTGTTCTGCCTAGTTATACTGAAGGTTTTCCTAATGTAGTATTAGAGGCCATGGCTACTAAGAACGCAATTATAGCTACTAAAGTAGGCGCCATCCCCGAAATGTTACAAGATCACGCAGGTATTTTAGTGGATGTTGCTAACCAAAAGAGTCTTGAAATAGCGCTCAAATCTTTATTAAATGCACCATCCTTACAATATTCATTAAGCCAAAATGCATTTGATCGATGCAAAAATACTTACTCTATAGAAATTATTGTTAATCAATATTTAAATATTTGGAAATCACAGGAGAACAAGTAGTGTTTGCAAATAAAGTTTTACTTATTACAGGTGGTACAGGATCTTTTGGTAACGCTGTTTTAAACCGTTTTTTAGAAACAGATATTAAAGAAATCCGTATTTTTAGTCGCGATGAAAAAAAGCAAGATGATATGCGTAAGAAGTACCATTCATCAAAACTAAAATTTTATATCGGTGATGTACGTGATTATAACAGTATTTTAAATGCCACTCGTGGTGTTGACTATATTTACCATGCAGCGGCTTTAAAGCAAGTTCCATCTTGTGAATTCCATCCAATGGAAGCAGTAAAGACGAATGTAATCGGTACGGAAAATGTACTTGAAGCTGCAATTCAAAACCATGTTAAACGTGTAGTGTGCTTAAGCACAGATAAAGCTGTTTATCCAATTAATGCCATGGGTATTTCTAAGGCTATGATGGAAAAAGTTATGGTTGCAAAATCACGTAACTTAGAAGGCCTAGATACGGTTATTTGTGGTACTCGTTATGGTAACGTAATGGCATCACGTGGTTCAGTAATTCCTTTATTTGTTGATCAAATCCGTCAGGGGAAACCTCTCACCATCACTGACCCTAATATGACCCGGTTCATGATGACTTTGGAAGATGCAGTAGATTTGGTTCTATATGCTTTTGAACACGGTGAAAATGGAGATATTTTTGTACAGAAAGCTCCCGCAGCAACAATCGCAGTCTTAGCCGAAGCACTAAAAGAATTATTGAATGTTAAAGATCATCCGATTGGTATTATGGGGACTCGCCATGGCGAGAAAGCTTTCGAAGCGTTATTAAGCCGTGAAGAAATGGTACATGCTTTTGACCAAGGTGATTATTTCCGTGTTCCAGCAGATCAACGTGATTTGAACTATGAAAAATACGTGGAAGATGGTGATTTAAAAATTACTGAGTTTGAAGATTACAACTCACATAATACTACCCGCTTAGATGTAGAGGGCATGAAACAATTACTGCTTAAACTTGATTTTGTTCGCGCATTAACAAGAGGCGAATACATTTCACCAGAGGCGTAAGCATGAAAGTTTTAGTTACCGGTTCTAATGGTTTTATTGCAAAAAACTTTATTCAGTTTTTATCAGAGAAACCTGACGTTGAGATTTTAAAAGCTCATCGTGAAACAACAGATCAAGAGTTAGAGCAATCAGTTCTAGCTTCAGACTGGATTGTACATTTAGCAGGTGTAAATCGCCCTTTAAATGAAAGTGAATTTGCCGAAGGTAATACCACTTTAACAGAAAAGATCTGTCAAATTTTGCAACAAGCGAATAAGAAAACCCCAGTTATCTTATCATCTTCTATTCAGGTCGAACGTGATAATCCTTATGGTAAAAGCAAGTTAGGCGGAGAGCAGGCACTTATAGGTTTAAACCAAACTCAAGGTAATCCTATCTATATTTGTCGTTTAGCCAACGTTTTTGGTAAATGGTCACGTCCGAATTATAACTCTGCTGTTGCAACTTTTTGCCATAATGTTGCAAATGATTTGCCCCTACAAATCCATGATGAAAATGCGATCATTCGTCTTGTTTATGTCGACGATGTTGTTGAAACATTCTGGAATATTCTGAATGGGCAACAAGTTGAACAATTTTTCCAAGTTGAACCAGAATATCAAATTACCGTAGGTAATTTAGCTAAAGTTTTAAATGGTTTTAAAGCATCACGAGATACGCTTATTACAGATAGCGTAGGAACAGGTCTTACTCGTGCACTTTATTCAACTTACTTGAGCTTCTTAAAGCCAGAGCAATTTGATTATAGTGTTCCAAAATATGGTGATGCCCGCGGCGTATTTGTTGAAATGCTGAAGACACCAGATGCAGGGCAGTTTTCTTACTTTACCGCTCATCCTGGTATCACCCGTGGTGGACATTATCACCATACAAAAACTGAGAAGTTCCTTGTTATTAAAGGTAAGGCACTATTTAAGTTTAAGCATGTTGTAACAGGTGAGTTTTATGAGCTTGAAACGCATGGTGATGAACCACGAATTGTAGAAACTGTACCTGGCTGGACACATGATATTACTAACATCGGTGAAGATGAGATGGTAGTAATGCTATGGGCAAATGAGATTTTTGATCGTAATAAGCCAGATACTTATGCGATGCAAATAACAAATTAAGAGTATAGATTTGTGAAAAAGTTAAAATTAATGACAGTAGTGGGCACACGTCCAGAAATTATTCGTTTATCTCGTGTAATGGCTGCGTGTGATGAATATTTTGATCATATTATTGTTCATACAGGTCAAAATTATGACTATGAATTGAATGAAATTTTCTTTACGGATCTAGGTATCCGTAAACCTGATCATTTCTTAAATGCAGCTGGTGCGACAGGTGCAGAAACGATTGGTAATGTAATTATTGCAGTTGATAAGATTTTAGATGAAGTTCAACCTGAAGCTTTACTTGTTTTAGGTGACACTAACAGCTGTATGGCAGTACTACCAGCAAAACGTCGTAAAATTCCAACTTTCCATATGGAAGCTGGAAACCGTTGTTTTGATATGCGAGTTCCTGAAGAAATTAACCGCCGAATTGTCGATCATACGGCTGATATAAATTTAACTTACAGTACGATTGCCCGCGATTATTTATTAGCAGAAGGTTTACCAGCTGACTTAGTAATTAAAACGGGTAGCCCAATGTTTGAGGTACTTCATCATTACAAAGCAAAAATAGAAGCTTCTGATGTACTTGAACGTTTAAATTTAAAAGAGCATGAATATTTTATTGTGAGTGCTCACCGTGAAGAAAATATTAATTCAGATCAGAATTTCTTAGATTTGGTTGAAATGTTAAATGCAGTTGCAGAGCAATATCAGTACCCTGTGATTGTATCAACACATCCGCGTACGCGTAAACGTATTGAAGAGTTAAATGTTGAGTTTCATCCTTTAATTCAATTATTAAAACCACTGGGTTTTAGCGACTACAACAAGTTACAGCTTTCAGCAAAAGCCGCATTGTCTGATAGTGGAACGATTAATGAAGAATCATCAATCTTGAATTTCCCTGCACTTAACTTACGTCAAGCGCATGAGCGTCCAGAAGGAATGGAAGAAGCTGCTGTAATGATGGTAGGTTTAAAAGCGGAACGCATTTTACAAGGTTTGGCGATTTTAGAAGGACAGTCTCGAGGCGAAAATCGTCTTTTACGTTTAGTTGAAGACTACAGTATGCCAAACGTAAGTGAAAAAGTTGTGCGTATCATTATGAGTTACACAGATTATGTAAATCGAGTGATTTGGAAAAAGTATTAAGAAATGAAAATTCTTCTTTTAACGCAGTGGTTTGATCCAGAACCTACCTTTAAAGGTTTAGCATTTGCAAAGGAATTGCAACGCCAAGGGCATGAAGTTGAGGTCCTCACAGGTTTTCCTAATTACCCTGGAGGAAAAATTTATGATGGTTATAAATTGAAGTTATATCAGCGTGAGCAAATTGATGGAATTTCTATTTTACGTGTTGCGTTATATCCCAATCATGATAGCTCTGCGTTAAAGAGAATTTTTAATTATATTAGTTTTGCTTTTATGGCAATTCTATTTGGTATTTTTGCGACTAAAAAAACTGACGTTATTTATGCTTACCATCCGCCTTTGACCGTTGGAATAGCAGCTGTTTTTATTAAATTTTTTAGAAGAACCCCGATAGTATATGATATTCAAGATATGTGGCCCGACACTTTAAAAGCAACGGGTATGTTAAATAATCAAAAGCTTTTAAATATTATTGGAAGTGTTTGTCAATTAGTTTACAAGTTCGTTGATCATATAGTTGTACTATGTCCAGGTTTTAAAAAAATATTAATAGAAAGAGCTGTTCCAGAAAGTAAGATAAGTGTCATTTATAATTGGTGCGATGAGGAAAGTTTGACTAAAACACAACCTTTAAAACTAGAATATCAGCAATTAATGGAAGATAAGTTTAATGTTGTATTTGCAGGAAATATAGGCAAAGCTCAAGCTTTAGATAAGATTCTTGATGTTGCCAAAGATATAGAGGAAATGAGAGCGATTCAATTTGTTTTTGTAGGCGGCGGTACTGAAACAGAACGACTTAAATTACGCTTAAATAATGAGAATATTAATAATGTCATTTTTATTCCTCGCATGCCAATGTCTGAGGTTGGTGGGGTATTAAACTGTGCTAGTTTACTACTGGTTCATTTGAAGAAAGATCCGTTATTTGAAATAACAGTACCTTCAAAAACTCAAGCATATATGGCTATAGGAAAGCCATTATTAATGGCGGTAGCAGGGGATGCAGCAGATATTGTTAAGCTAGCAGAATGTGGGCGTTTGGCTGTATCTGAAGATAAAGATAGTATAAGAGCTGCTATATTAGATATATATAAATTGAGTGCACTGGAGCAGCAGCAGCTAGGATTGAATGCACGTAATTTTTACAATGAAAAATTATCTCTAGAAATTGGCGTTCAACAGTTTATTGAAATTTTTAAAAGAGTGAGAAATGTTTAAACGTTTATTGGATATTGTTATTGCTTCTATTGCTCTTATTTTACTCTCGCCTTTGTATTTCTATGTTGCATATAAGGTGAAAAAAAACTTAGGTTCGCCCGTATTGTTTCGGCAAGTTCGCCCAGGTTTATATGGGAAGCCGTTTGAAATGATTAAGTTTAGAACCATGAAAGATGCAACAGATGCACATGGCAATCCTTTACCAGATAATGAGCGCCTAACGCCATTTGGTAAAATGCTTCGTTCTACCAGTCTTGATGAAATGCCTGAGCTTTGGAACGTGATTAAAGGTGATATGAGTATTGTAGGTCCAAGACCCCTACTGATGGAGTATTTGCCACTTTATAGTAAAGAACAGGCGAAGCGTCATGATGTACGTCCAGGAATGACTGGTCATGCTCAGGTTAACGGACGTAATGCAATTGGCTGGGAAGAAAAGTTTAAACTTGATACGTGGTATGTTGAGAACAGATCGCTTTGGTTGGACTTTAAAATAATGCTACAAACCGTTAAGAAAGTAATCGCTAAAGATGATATTAATGAAGCTGGTGAAGCGACAATGAGTAAATTCACAGGTTCAGAAGAGAAGGAAATTGAAAAAAAATGACAATGATTATTGGTGTTTATGGTGCTAGCGGTTTTGGTAAAGAGGTGATGCCTTTAGTGCGTCAGCAGTTCCCAACATTAAGTAAAGAACAATTCGTTTTTATTGATGATGGTCAAGCTGGAGCGACTTTAAATGGATATCCAGTACTATCCTATCTCGACTTTATTAGTAAACCAACTGAACATAAAGCTGTAACAATCGCCATAGCAAATAGTGTTGTTCGTGAGAAGTTAGTTAGCCTTTTAGAAAAAGATCATATACAGCATGTAGCGGTTCAGGCTACAAACACGGTTATTCTTGATGAGGTTGAGATAGGTGAGGGAAGCTTACTTTGTCCATTTACTTGCTTAACTTCTAATATAAAAATTGGAAAGTTTTTCCACGCTAATATTTATAGTTATGTGGCTCATGACTGTGTAATTGGAGATTATGTTACATTCGCGCCTGGCGCTAAATGTAACGGTAATATTCATATTGAAGATCATGCCTACATTGGTACTGGCGCAGTCATTAAACAAGGTACACCAGAAAAACCTTTAGTAATTGGTAAAGGTGCTGTTGTTGGTATGGGCGCTGTAGTAACTAAAAGTGTACCAGCTGGTGTAACAGTTGTAGGCAACCCTGCCAGAATTTTGGAAAGAAAGTAAGAAGTATTTTTATTAGGAAATCAAAATGTTAAACACTGCATTTGAACCATGGCCAAGTTTTACTACAGAAGAAGCTGACGCAGTCAAAAATGTATTACTATCAAATAAAGTAAATTATTGGACCGGTCAAGAATGTAGAATTTTTGAAAAAGAATTTGCCGAGTTTTCTGGTACAAAATATGCGGTCGCTTTGGCAAATGGAACCGTAGCCCTTGATGTTGCATTAAAAGCTTTAGATATTGGTGCGGGTGATGATGTTATTGTGACATCTCGTACTTTTCTTGCTTCAGCGAGTTCCATTGTAACTGCGGGCGCTAATCCTGTTTTTGCCGATGTAGAATTAGATTCTCAGAATATTTCACGACGTACGATTGAAGCTGTCATTACACCAAATACGAAAGCGATTATTTGTGTACATTTAGCTGGTTGGATGTGCGATATGGATCCGATTATGCAACTTGCTGCTGAGCGTGGTATCTATGTTATTGAAGATTGCGCACAGGCTCATGGTGCAAAATATAAAGGTAAAGCTGCAGGATCAATCGGTCATATTTCTGCTTGGTCTTTTTGCCAAGATAAAATTATGACAACTGGTGGTGAGGGCGGTATGGTCACCACAAATGATGAAGCACTTTGGAAAAAAATGTGGTCATATAAAGACCATGGGAAAAGCTACGATAGTATTTATAATAAACAACATCCTCCAGGTTTCCGCTGGTTGCATGACTCATTTGGTACTAACTGGCGCATGATGGAAATGCAAGCTGTTATTGGTCGAATTCAGTTAACACGTATGACTGAATGGACAAAAAAACGTACTGAAAATGCTGGAAAGATTTTAAAAGCGTTTGAAAACTCTCCTTATTTTAATGTTCATGTCCCTTCTGATGACTATGTACATGCATATTATAAATGTTATGTACAAGTGAATTTAGAGATGTTACCAGAAGGTTGGACACGTGATCGTATAATGCAAGAAATTAATGCCCAAGATGTGCCTTGTTTTAGTGGTTCTTGTTCTGAAGTTTATTTAGAGCATGCTTTTGATGGTACTCCATGGCGTCCAGAAAAACGTTTGGAAAATGCACAGCAATTAGGTGACACAAGCTTGATGTTCTTGGTGCATCCGACTTTAAGCCAAGATAGTATAGAAAAGACAATTAGTGCAATTAATGCAGTTAGTAGAGCTATACAATCATAAAAATGTGAAGCTATTCACATAGCTTTCTTTTGAATTATGATCTGATTTAAAGTTATGTAACCGCTGCGTAAATTTTATTTCTAGTTATATGAGAAATGAGTATAAATACCGCACGGTTACTAGAACGATTAGAAGAGTATTGTGAAAAAGATTATTTATCAGTTTGCGTCTGCCCCAAGACTTGCTAAACAATGTTTTTTGGTTCTTGTAGACCTTTTTGCATTTCCTGTTATTTTGTGGCTATGTTACGCCATTCGACTGTTTGATTTAGGCGCTGAAGTTATCCCAGGCATTAACTATGGAGTAGCGATCGTTACTATCGTTGCTATTTTAAGTTTAATGCTAACAGGAGTATATCGCTTTATTGTACGTACTTTTAATGAAGCCTTTATTGCAAAATTAGCGCTTGCTGTTGCCCTGATGGTGGTTGTTTTATATAGCCTAAATGCATTCTCGGCAGCTTTTGTTCCGACTTCAATTCCATTAATGTTTGGTTTCTTAATGTTTAGTTGGGTTTGGTGTAGCCGTGCATTTATTCGTTTTATTGTAAAGGCTACATTACTCACAGGGGAAGAGAGAAAGCGTATCGCAATTTATGGGGCAGGTGATGCTGGTCAGCAAATTGCAGCTGTGCTTTATCGTTCTGGTAACCATTTACCTGTTTTCTTCATCGATGATAATAGCTCTTTGCAAGACCATATGGTTGGCGGTTTAAAAGTACTCTCTTTAGAAAAAGCCTTACAACGGTTTGAAAAGTATAAAACTGATGAAATTTTATTAGCATTACCTTCAGTAGGTCGCGTACGTAAAAGTGAAATTATCCAACAGCTAGAACCTGCACATCTTAAAATTACTGAACTTCCTGGCCTTACTCAACTTGTTGATGGCGAGCTAAAAGTTGCAGATATTCGTGAAGTCGACATTATTGATTTGCTGGGACGTGACCCAGTACCCCCTGTAGACCATTTACTTGCAAAAAATATTAATAATAAAATCGTGATGGTAACAGGTGCCGGTGGTTCAATTGGCTCCGAGTTGTGTCGACAAATTATTAAAAATCAGCCTAAAATATTGATTATTTATGAAATTACTGAATTTGCTCTTTACAGTATTGATAGAGAATTACGTCTAACCGCTCAATGTGAAATTGTTCCAATTTTAGGTACTGTTCAGGATCAACAAAAATTAGAGCGTATTATTGAGCAATACAGTGTACAAACTGTTTATCATGCCGCTGCTTATAAACATGTACCTTTAGTAGAATGTAATCCAATTGCAGGATTAAAGAACAATGCAATTGGAACAGCGAATAGTTTAAATGCAGCTGTGAAAAAGGGTGTGGAGACGTTCGTTCTCATCTCGACTGATAAAGCAGTACGTCCAACCAATGTTATGGGCGCCTCAAAACGCATGGCTGAACTTTATTGTCAGGCGATGGCTGAAGCTCAAAAGCAAACTCAAATTAGTATTGTACGTTTTGGTAATGTATTAGGTTCTTCGGGTTCTGTAGTGCCGTTATTTAAACATCAGATCGCAAAAGGTGGTCCGATTACTGTGACTCACCCTGACGTAACGCGCTACTTCATGACTATTCCTGAAGCATCTCAGTTGGTTATTCAAGCTGGAGCTCTAGGTAGAGGTGGAGATGTCTTTTTACTTGATATGGGTGAGCCTGTTCGTATTCAGGATTTAGCTCGACAAATGATTTCTTTAAGTGGCTTAACTGTTCGTGAAAAAGACTCAGTTCAAGGGGATATTGAAATTCGCTATAGCGGATTACGCCCAGGAGAAAAACTTTACGAAGAATTATTAATTGATCAAGAAAATACTGAATATACCGAGCATAGTAGAATTCTTCGATCATTTGAAAAGTTCTACCCACTCACTGAAATTCAAGAAGTTTTTGATCGAGTTAATAATATGACTGCTGTTCAAAAAGATATTGATTGGGCTCTTTGTCAACTCGAACACTATGTTGATGGTTATAAACGTAGTAAAGATATTATGGTTAATTAGAGAGTGAATGTGTGATTAAAAAGGCAGTTTTACCTGTAGCTGGATTAGGTACACGTTTTTTACCAGCAAGTAAATCAATTCCCAAAGAAATGGTTACAGTGGTTGATCGTCCTGCAATTGAATATGTAGTGCGTGAAGCTGTAGAGGCTGGAATTGAGCAAATTATTTTGGTAACTCATTCATCTAAGGCATCAATTGAAAATTATTTTGATCGAAACTTTGAACTTGAAACGACTCTAGAGCAAAAGAAAAAGTTTGATTTACTTGAAGAAATTACGCAGATTATTCCATCTCATGTAAGTGTGGTAAGTGTAAGACAACCCCAACCTTTGGGTTTGGGGCATGCTGTTTTATGTGCAAAAAGTATTATTGGAAAAGATGATTTTGCTGTGTTGTTGCCAGATGTATTGGTTCAAGATAACTCAGGAAAAAACGATTTATCGCGTATGATTTCACGCTATGAATCGAGTCAAGCTGCTCAAATCATGGTTGAGGCAGTACCAGACCATCTTGTAGATCAATATGGAATTGTTGATGTAAAGCAGAGCCCAAATGAGGGTGAAAGTATTGCTATGCAGGGAATTATCGAAAAACCTGCTATAGGTTCTGCACCTTCTAATTTATCTGTGGTGGGTCGTTATATTTTACCTGCTAAGATTATGCAGCTTTTGGAAAATACTCCGAAAGGCGCGGGCAATGAAATTCAGTTAACTGATGCTATTGCGATGCTTCAAGAAACTGATACCGTTGAAGCCTATCGAATGCAAGGTCAAACTTTTGACTGTGGCAGTAAGCTCGGTTATTTGAAAGCTGTACTACACTATGGGGTTGCACACCCTAAGTTAGGATTGGAATTTAAACAGCTGATTCAAGAACTTAAATTATAAAGTTTTGTAGTTCTGCTTAAGTATTTGTAAAAACTACTGAAGATAGTAGCTGGGCAGTATATTCTCTTCCTGTAACGGGAAGAGAAATCTATAAAATACGAAAAAATCAGGTGTGCAATGAAAATCGCAGTATTTGGAACAACGTTACATGCCGGTGTGATGGCAGCGTTATTAGCTGAATATGGTAATCAAATTTACTGGTGTACAAGTGTCACCTGTGAAGAAAATATTTCTGTACTTTCGTATCAAGATCAAGACGTAAATAATTATTTAAATAAGCAGCGAAAAGCGGGTTTTTTAAAAGAGAGCCCTTTTTCGGAGATTCCTTCAGATATTGAAGTTTATTTATTCTGTTTTAGTCCAACACAAATTGAACTTGCATTAAAAACAGTTGAGAAGTTGAGCGAACGACCTATTGTTCATCCGCGATTAATGATTAATGGCTCTACTTTTGGTTTGCATGGTACAGAGAAATTAAAACAGCATTTACCAAAAGATGAGTGGGTTTATTTTCCTGATGTGATTCAGGAAGGTAATGCTATCAACAGTGTATTGAATGTAAAACATGTCATTGTTGGTGTTGAATCTAGGGATGCAAGTGAAACCATGCAAGAGTTATTGCGCCCTTTTTTCCAATTTAGTTATCAATATTTATTTATGCCGATTTTAGATGCTGAGTTCACCAAACTGAGTATTTCAGGCATGTTGGCTACCCGCATTAGTTATATGAATGACTTGGCTATGGTGGCTGAAAAATTGGGTATTGATATTGCGAATGTAAAGCATGGTATCGCTGCTGACACACGTATTGGCGCTGCATATTTATCGCCGGGTGTAGGATTTGGCGGTGAGAACTTTTCGCATGATATTTTAACACTTTCGAGTACTGTGTCTGAAACTGGAACAAAAAGTCGCCTTTTGGAACAGGTTTGGGCGATTAATGAGCAGCAGAAAGAAATTTTATTTCGTAAGTTATGGAATTATTATCACTGTAGCCTAAATGGTAAAACAGTTGCGATTTGGGGTGCTTCTTTCAAAGAAAATACTTCGAATATACATAACTCACCGATTCATATTTTATTAGCCGCATTATGGGCACAGGGGGTAATAGTACGTCTGCATGACCCTCAAGCTTTAGATGAAATAGCTGCAACTTATGGGCATCGTGAAGATTTAATTTTATGCACGGACCAATATGAGGCGGTAAGAGATGCTCATGCGCTATGTTTAGTCACGGCATGGAAGCAATATTGGAGCCCTGACTTTAAGCAACTACAACAGTTAATGAAGCATCCTTTAATTTTAGATGGACGTAATATTTATGATCCTGCGTATGTAAAGGCGAAAGGTTTTGCTTATGAAGGAGTAGGGCGCTTATGAGTAAATCAATTGAGCAATTTCCAAAGGAATTAGCCTCACCTTTAGCTCATCTTCAAACTCTAGGTGAAAAAAACTCAAAATTACATATAAAAGAGTTATTTGCTTTAGAGTCAGATCGTTTTCAAAATTATTCTGTAAAATTTGATCAATTATTTTTTGATTATAGTAAGCACCGCTTAACCAAAGATATTTTGGGACAATTAGTAGCTCTTGCAAATACTAAAAATTTAACCGAATGGATTAATCGCCTTTTTTCACAGAATAAAATTAATTGTACTGAGAAACGTGAAGCAATGCACTGGGCATTGCGTTTACCTGTTGACTATCCGAAGTTTCCAGATTTAACAGAACAAGTTCATAGCCAGTTACAACGCATGTATACCTTAGTGGAAAAAATCCATGCAGGGCAATATCGGGGTTCAACTGGTGAGGTGATTCAAGATGTTGTTAATATTGGGGTGGGTGGTTCTGATTTAGGACCACAAATGGTCACGCATGCTTTATCTGATTTTAAGGTAAAAACGGCTAAACCTTTGAATATTCACTTTGTGTCTACGATGGATGGTAGTCAGTTATCTGAGTTACTCCACCAACTTCGTCCTGAAACAACTTTGTTTATTATTTCATCTAAATCTTTTGGTACGATTGATACCTTATCAAATGCACAAACAGTTCGTCAGTGGCTTGAAAAGGCATTAGGAACACATGCTCGTGTATTAAAAAGTCACTTTATTGGTGTATCTACAAAATCTGACAAAATGTCAGAATGGGGAATCGCGCCTGAAAACCAGTTACTACTGTGGGACTGGGTAGGTGGGCGTTATTCTTTATGGTCTTGTATCGGTTTACCTATTGCTTTGACGATTGGTGTGGAAGGCTTCCAGCAACTTTTAGCAGGTGCTCATGCCGTCGATGAGCATTTTCAAAATACGAGTTTTGATCAAAATATCCCAGTTTTGATGGCATTATTAGGAATCTGGAATAATAACTTTTTAAATATTCAGACCCATGCAGTATTACCCTATGATGGGAGATTAAAGTATTTTGCAGCTTATCTGCAACAACTAGAAATGGAATCTAATGGGAAGTCAGTACAGCGTAATGGGTTAAAAGTTGAGCTTGATACTTGCCCTATTATATGGGGCGAAGTTGGACCTAATGCACAGCATGCTTTTTATCAGTTGTTACATCAAGGTTCTCAAGCAGTAAGCTGTGATTTTATTGCGCCAATTCAACGTTATAATTCAGATCATTTTACTTATGTTGAAAATGCAGAAGCTCTCGTTGAACAACATCATCTTGCACTTTCAAACTGTTTAGCACAATCAAGATTATTGGCCTTTGGTAATGAAGCTCTAGACCCAGCTGAATTAGAGAATTTACCAATTTATAAGCAATATGAAGGCAATCAACCAAGTTCTACATTATTATTAGATGAGCTAAACCCGTATAATCTAGGAATGCTGATCGCTTTATATGAACATAAAGTATTTGTTCAGTCTGTGATTTGGAACATTAACCCATTTGATCAATGGGGTGTTGAAAAAGGTAAACAGATTGCTGATCAGTTACTTCCGATTTTAAATGGTATTCAAAGTGATTTTTCAACACTTGATGCCTCGACTCGGGGGTTAATTAAAATATTGTTAGGAAAGGTAGATGGCTAAAATTCTAGTCACTGGAGGGGCCGGTTATATAGGTTCCCATACTTGTATTGAGTTATTAGATGCAGGATATGAAGTCATTGTTTTTGATAATCTTTCGAATAGCTCAGAAGAATCTTTAAATAGAGTTCAAGATATCACTCAAAAAAGTTTAACCTTTGTGCATGGTGATATCCGTAATGCGGATGAACTTGATCGTGTTTTCGAAAATCATTCAATTGATGCTGTTATTCACTTCGCAGGTTTAAAAGCGGTAGGTGAAAGCCAAGAAAAACCGCTCATTTATTTTGATAATAATATCGCGGGTAGCATTCAACTGGTTAAATCGATGGTAAAAGCTAAGGTTTATACACTAGTGTTTAGCTCTTCCGCTGCTGTATACGATGAAAGCAATATATCGCCTTTAAACGAACAAATGCCAACAGGTATGCCGAGTAATAACTATGGTTACACTAAGTTGATTGTTGAACAATTATTGCAAAAGTTGTCGGCATCTAATCCAGAGTGGTCAATCGCACTACTTCGTTATTTTAATCCAGTAGGTGCACATAAGAGTGGACGTATTGGTGAAGATCCACAAGGTATTCCAAATAATTTAATGCCTTATGTGACTCAAGTTGCTGTTGGTCGCCGTGAGAAATTATCTATTTATGGTAATGACTATGACACGGTAGATGGTACTGGTGTGCGTGACTATATTCATGTGGTTGACTTAGCGAATGCACATTTGTGTGCTTTAAATAACCGTTTACAATCGAAAGGTTGCCGAGCATGGAATATCGGTACAGGCAATGGTTCATCTGTTTTGCAAGTTAAAGACACATTTGAACAAGTTAATGGCATACCTGTAGCTTTTGAATTTGTAGCACGTCGAGCTGGCGATGTTGCAACATCTTTTGCAGACAATAGCCGTGCAGTTGCTGAGTTAGGTTGGCAGCCTCAATATGGCTTAAAAGATATGCTTGCTGATAGCTGGAATTGGCAGAAGCAGAATCCTAATGGATATAATTAAATAGCAATAAAAAAGGAGCTTATAGCTCCTTTTTTGTTATGAATTAGTTCTGAATCAACCCAGTCAGCTCATCTACATAATGCTGCATTGGTTGGGCTTGGCGATCCGCACGGCTTTCAATGTTGAGACGTAATAACGGTTCAGTATTTGAAGCACGTACATTAAAGCGCCATGCACCAAAGTCTAGACTTACACCATCGGTACGGTCAATTTCTGGGTTTTGCTCGGCATAAAAATCGAAAATCTTTTGAATGGTGATTTGTGTATCAGCCACTTTAAAGTTGATTTCACCACTACAAGGAAACTTGGTAATCATATTTTCAACGAGTGTTGAAAGTGATTGTCCTGTTTCAGAAAGTAGGGCAACGGTGAGTAACCATGGAATCATCCCGCTGTCGCAGTAAGCAAAGTCACGGAAATAGTGATGGGCACTCATTTCACCACCATATACGGCATTGTGTTCACGCATCACATCTTTAATGAATGCATGACCAGATTTTGACTGTACAGCGACACCTTTGTACTCATCCACGATATCAAATGTGTTCCACACTAAACGCGGGTCATGCACAATTTTTTCGCCTGACTGTTTAATCAAGAAAGCTTGAGCCAATAGACCAACAATATAGTAGCCTTCAATGAACTGTCCCTTTTCATCAAATAAGAAACAGCGGTCAAAGTCGCCGTCCCAAGCAATTCCCATATCTGCTTTATGCTCAATTACAGCATTTCGAGTACTGTCACGGTTTTCAATTAAAATTGGGTTAGGAATTCCATTTGGGAAAGTACCATCTGCTTCATGGTGAATTTTAATAAATTCAATTGGTACGTTAAGCACTTTAAATTTTTCTTCAATGGCATCAATCACATGACCCGCAGCCCCATTACCAGCATTTACCACTAACTTAAGTGGGTGGATTTTTGCAGGTTCAATATAAGTTAATAAGTGATCAACGAACTCAGACAAAATGTTATAGCTTTGAGTTGTACCTTTTTGACTAACTTCTTCAAAGTTATTGGTTTCTGCTAAAGCCTGAATTTCTTTTAAACCAGTATCTGCACTAATTGGACGAGCATTTTCTCGAACCAATTTCATGCCGTTATAGTCCATTGGGTTATGGCTCGCAGTAACTTCGATACCACCTTGCACATCTAAATGGAAAGCGGCGAAGTAAACTTCTTCAGTACCCGTCATGCCTAAATCAAGAACATTGACACTCGCATCATTTAATCCACGGATGGTCGCTTGTTTTAAAGCCTCACTGCTTAGACGAATATCACAACCTACAACCACAGTCTTTGGTTTATAGATTTGTCCGTAAGCGCGGCCAATTTTATAGGCAATTTCTTCATTCAATTCGGTGCCGAGTTTGCCTCGGATATCATAAGCTTTAAAACACGTTAAAGTAGTCATTATTCAATTCAATACATGTGGTTTGAGTTGTGTGCACATTATACATAGATCATGAAACAGGTATGTTTATAGTTTTTATATTCAAATTTTTCACTTCATTTCGGTAGTTCATATCTAAATTTATAAGAAAGATTTTTACGACTTTAGTCTAATAAATAAATTTATAAATTAGAAATAGCTTGATTTTATTCAACCATATTGGTCATACCAATTTTAATGGTTATTTAATGATTGATCTTGCTAATGTCTGTGTTTATGATGTTTCCTGTGGTTTAAGGAACAACATTTGCACTTAATTTTTAATTGGTAATACCAATTGTGTTAGATGTTTAAGAATTTAAGGTACAAAAATTCGCCCCGGCATTTCAAGGAGATGACAATGCTCAATATGTGGCAACAACTTTATGACCCTTTAAATAATATTTGGCTGTCCAGTGCGGTTGCATTAATCCCGATTATTTTCTTCTTTTTGGCATTAGCAGTTTTTCGTTTAAAAGGCAGTATCGCGGGTACGGGCACAGTCATTATTGCATTATTGATTGCTCTCTTTTTCTATCAAATGCCGGGTCAAATGGCCTTTGCGTCTATTATTTACGGTTTCTTCTATGGTCTATGGCCAATTTCATGGATCATTATTGGGGCAGTTTTTCTATACAAGATTTCGGTAAAAACAGGTCAGTTTGAAGTTATTCGCTCAAGCATTTTGTCAATTACCGAAGACCAACGTCTGCAAATGTTACTCGTTGGTTTTGCATTTGGTACTTTCCTTGAAGGAGCAGCGGGTTTTGGTGCTCCTGTCGCAATTACGGCTGCACTCCTTGTAGGTTTAGGCTTTAAGCCACTTTATGCTGCTGGTTTATGCTTGATTGTAAATACCGCGCCAGTGGCATTTGGTGCGATGGGTATTCCAATTATTGTGGCGGGGCAGGTGTCAGGCGTAGACACCATGGAAATTAGCCAGATGGTGGGTCGTCAGTTGCCATTTTTAACGCTGATCGTGTTGTTCTGGATCATGGCGATTATGGATGGCTGGCGTGGTGTTAAAGAAACTTGGCCTGCTGTATTAGTGGGTGGTGGCGCTTTTGCGATTGCCCAATATCTTACATCTAACTTTATTGGCCCTGAATTACCAGATATTACCGCTGCAATTGCTTCATTGGTCAGCCTGACTGTGTTGTTCCGTTTCTGGAAACCAAAACATATTTTCCGCTTTGAACCTGAAGCTGGCCAAACTCTAATTCAGCAACCTACAACGGTTCAACGTTACAGTATTGGGAAAATTGCTAAGGCATGGTCTCCATTTGCCATCTTAACAGTCATGGTGACCATCTGGAGTGTTAAGCCGTTTAAAGCATTATTTGCAAAAGATGGTGCTCTTGAACACTGGATTTTCAAACTTGAAGTTCCGTATTTGCATAAATTGGTCGAAAAAATGCCGCCAATTGTGGCAGAGATGAAGCCATATGAAGCGATTTATAAGTTTGACTGGTTCTCTGCAACAGGTACGGCAATTTTTATTGCTGCAATTATCACTGCTATTTTCTTGAAAATGAAAGCAAGTGAGGCAGTAACGACTTTTGGTGAAACACTCAATGAGTTGAAAACACCGATTTACTCGATTGGTATGGTGTTGGCGTTTGCTTTTATTGCGAACTATTCAGGTTTATCTGCAACTTTAGCTTTAGCTCTATCGCATACGGGTCATGCGTTTACTTTCTTCTCGCCATTTTTGGGCTGGCTTGGTGTATTCCTTACAGGTTCAGATACCTCTTCAAATGCTTTGTTCTCGGCTCTACAGGCGACTACGGCTCAGCAAATTGGTATTCCAGAAGTGTTATTGGTGGCTGCTAATACCAGTGGTGGCGTGACAGGTAAGATGATTTCTCCGCAGTCGATTGCGATTGCGTGTGCCGCAGTAGGTTTAGTTGGAAAAGAATCTGACTTGTTCCGTTTCACGGTAAAACATAGCATCATATTCACTGTCTTTGTTGGCATCATTATTACGGTTCAGGCTTATCTGGTTCCGTGGATGATTCCATAACTCCAGTGAAGGAAACGCGATGAGAATCTCCGATCAAGTGGTCATGAAATTGCAGGCATTAATTGAAGAACGTCACATGAAAAAAGGTGACCGTTTGCCTGCCGAACGCCAGCTTGCAACAAGTTTAGGGGTTTCTCGTCCATCTTTGCGTGAAGCGATTCAGCAGCTTAATAGTCAAGGTGTGCTCAGTAGCCGCCGTGGCGATGGGACTTATATTCAGCAGTTGCCTGAACAGTGGCCACAGCAACTGATTGTGAACCCGATTAGCAACCTGATTGAAGAAGATCCACTCTACCGTTTTGATGTGCAAGAGGCACGGTTATTACTTGAAGGTGGCACGGCATGGTATGCCGCATTACGCTCAACGCCTGAAGATCGCGCCAAAATTCATCATTATTTTAATGAAATTAGTCGCCATCAAAATGCAGGTGACTCGGCGCAGGCTGCAGTAGCCGATGCTGAATTCCACTTAGCGATTGCTGAAGCATCTCACAATGTGGTGCTGATTCAAATGATGCGCAGCTTGTTTGATTTGCTGCAATACAACGTCTTGTTAGGGCGTAAAAAAGTTTATAACGACCCCGTAAATGGTGACTTGCTGAGCGAGCAGCATTTTCAGGTGATGGATGCTATTGATCGTAAAGATCCCGAGGCCGCACGCCAAGCTGTCTGCGGTCATATTGAATTTGTGATTAATCATGTGCGTTCTCTGGATGAAGACGAAGCTCGCCAGAAACGTGCAAACCGTTTAAATAGAGTTGATTCAAAATGATTATTTCTTCTGGCAATGATTATCGTGCTGCGGCACAACGTCGCTTACCCCCATTTTTATTTCATTACATTGATGGTGGAGCGTATTCGGAATATACCTTAAAGCGTAACGTACAAGATTTGTCAGAAATTGCTTTGCGTCAACGTGTGCTCAATGACATGTCAGCGTTAAGTTTAGAGACAAAACTATTTAATGAAACATTGTCGATGCCAGTTGCTTTGGCGCCTGTCGGTTTAACGGGTATGTATGCACGCCGAGGTGAAGTGCAGGCCGCGATGGCAGCCGATAAAAAAGGTATTCCATTTACGCTTTCAACGGTTTCTGTCTGTCCGATTGAAGAAGTTGCACCTGCAATTAACCGTCCGATGTGGTTCCAGCTTTATGTATTACGTGACCGTGGTTTTATGCGTAATGCTTTGGAACGAGCAAAAGCAGCTGGCTGTTCAACACTTGTGTTTACTGTAGATATGCCTGTGCCAGGTGCACGTTACCGTGATGCCCATTCGGGGATGAGTGGACCAAATGCTGCAATGCGTCGTTATATGCAGTCTATGTTCCATCCACATTGGTCGTGGAATGTCGGCTTAATGGGGCGTCCGCATGACTTGGGCAATATCTCTAAATATTTAGGTAAACCAACTGGGCTTGAAGATTATATTGGCTGGTTAGGCTCGAACTTCGACCCATCCATTTCATGGAAAGACCTTGAGTGGATTCGTGAGTTTTGGGATGGCCCAATGGTAATTAAGGGTATTTTAGACCCTGAAGATGCCAAAGATGCTGTACGTTTTGGTGCAGATGGTATTGTGGTGTCGAATCACGGTGGTCGTCAGTTAGATGGCGTGATGTCGTCTGCTCGTGCATTACCTGCAATTGCCGATGCAGTGAAAGGTGATTTAGCGATTTTGGCTGACTCAGGCATTCGTAATGGCCTAGATGTGGTGCGTATGTTGGCGCTCGGTGCCGATACGGTTTTACTTGGCCGTGCATTTGTGTATGCCTTGGCAGCAGCTGGTGGGCAAGGGGTCTCGAACTTGCTTGATTTAATTGATAAAGAAATGCGTGTTGCGATGACACTTACGGGTGCTAAGTCGATTTCGGATATTAATGCGGATTGTTTAGTACAGGCGATGAAGCTCTAACATTTTCGTATTAACTTTGATGATATTGGCACGACGGAGTCTTATCGGGAAAAGTTCAATATAAGTAGCTAATTGACGTTACTTTTTTAAAAAAGTAACCAAAAACCTTTGTTTCGATGACGGTACGTCCTTGCTACCGCATCGAAACGGCGGCATCCCTGCCGCCAACGCGTAGCCAATTTGAATTAAATCTAACACCTAGAGATTAGCTGCTAGTGCTAAGCGGCACTTACAGCCTGCGTAGCATAAGCAAGGTTTTGTTTTTGCAATATAATTTGAAAAATGGATACAACGAATAGGTTCTGTAAGTGACAATGCCTTTAGTTACTTTGGGCAAAACCAAAGTAACAGAATGAGCTACTTACATAATTACTTATAAACAGTAAGACTCCGTCGTGCTGATCTAGTTTTAGCATGGATTACAGCTAGACCTTATATGGATGACCAAAAGGAAACCATCATGCAAACATTTTCTCCTCAAGCAGTGATCGAACGCTTACAAAATATTGTGGGGCATTCTTATGTTTTGACCGATGACCAAAGCACGCGTCAGTACCGCCAAGGTCGTCGTTTTGGTGAGGGGAAAGTGCTGGCTGTGGTGGTGCCGGGCTCATTGCTAGAACAATGGCAGGTGCTCCAAGCTGCAATTGACGCAGACTGTATTGTCATTATGCAGGCGGCCAATACGGGATTGACCGGTGGTTCAACCCCATATGGTGATGATTATGACCGCCCAGTGTTGGTCATGAGTACGCGCCGTTTAAAAGGCATACAAGTCATTCATGACGGTAAGCAAGTGATTTGTTTACCCGGCGCGACCTTAGACAATTTAGAACAAATTTTAAAAGGCTACGACCGTGAACCACATTCAGTAATTGGTTCATCGTGTATTGGAGCATCGGTACTTGGCGGTGTGTGTAATAACTCGGGCGGTGCATTGGTGCGCCGTGGTCCTGCGTATACTGAACTGGCGTTATATGCTCAGGTGAATGTTGCTGGACAGTTAGAACTGGTGAACCACTTAGGGGTGAATTTAGGTTCGACTCCTGAAGAAATTTTGACTCGTTTAGAGAAACAGCAATACCAACCCTTAGATATTTTAGATGATAGTGAAAAACAGGCATCTGACCATCGTTATGCCCACGATGTGACTCAAGTTGATGAAGATACACCTGCTCGTTTTAATGCAGACCCGTCACGTTTGTTTGAGGCATCGGGTTCGGCAGGTAAAGTCTGTGTGTTTGCGGTACGTCTTGATACTTATGAAAAAGTAGAAAGTAATGTTTTTTATATTGGTACGAATGATGCCGATGATTTAACAGCGATTCGTCGTTATTTACTGACCTCATTGCCAAGTTTGCCAATTGCAGGTGAATATATTCACCGAGATGCTTATTTGATTGGTGAAAAGTACGGAAAAGACACCTTCCTATTTATTGAGAAATTTGGTACAGCCAATGTTCCAAAAGCCTTCGCCATGAAAGATAAAGTCGATGGCTTTTTGGAAAGATTTAAAATTAAAGGCTTAACGGATCATATTTTACAGGCGATTACGTTCTTTTTAGCGAGTCATTTGCCTAAGCGTATGACCGAATATCGAGATCGTTATGAGCACCATTTAGTGCTACGTGTCGAAAATAATTCAAAAGCTCAAACCGAGCAATTTTTAAAAGAATATTTTGCAGTGCATCAGTTAGGTAGCTATTTCGTATGTAGCGAAGAGGAAGGCCGAAAAGCGTTCTTACACCGTTTTGCGATTGCAGGGGCGGCAATTCGTTACCGCGATACACACCGTAGTGAAGTTGAAGATATTGTGGCGCTTGATATTGCTTTACGTCGTAATGACCGTGAATGGGTAGAGCAACTGCCAGCCGAGATGGAAAAGAAAATCATCCATAAACTCTATTATGGGCATTTCTTTTGTCACGTTTTTCATCAGGATTATATTCTTAAAAAGGGCCATGACCCTTTAGAAATGGAACATCAAATGTGGAAATTACTCGATGCGCGCCGTGCTGAATATCCAGCAGAGCATAATGTTGGGCATCTCTATATTGCCAAGCCTGCCTTAGCCAATTTCTACCAAAAACTCGACCCAACCAATAGCTTTAATGTGGGGATTGGGCATACCTCAAAACTGAAGTATTGGGGCAAGACTAAATCTTAATATCGAGACATAAAAAAAGGCGCCGAAGCGCCTTTTTTAATAGATGTATTATGCCGCTTCTGTTGATTTAGCAAGCACTTCTGCAACTGCTTTAGCAACAGTGTAAACATTGTTCATGTTTAAACCTGCTACACAAATACGGCCACTACGTACTAAGTAGATTGCATATTCTTCACGCAAGATATCAACTTGCTCAGCAGTTAAACCTGTGTAACTGAACATACCTTTTTGGTTTACAAGGTAGCTAAAGTCACGGTCTGGTAGTGCTTTAGTGAGTTCGTCTTTCAAGATGCTACGCATTTTAATAATACGCTCGCGCATCTCTTTTACTTCGCCTTGCCATTGTTGGTTAAGTTCAGCGTCATTTAACACTTCATCAACTAACCAAGCGCCTGTAGTAGGAGGGCTAGAGTAAATACGGCGTACAGTCGCTTTTAACTGACCGAATGTGCACTGAGCAGCTTCTGCATCGTCACATACGAAAGTTAAGCCGCCAACACGCTCGCCATATAAAGAGAAGATTTTAGAGAACGAGTTGCTCACAATGAAGTTTAGACCCGCTTGGTCTAAAGCACGGATTGCATACGCATCTTCTTCCATACCGTCACCAAAACCTTGGTAGGCGATATCTAGGAATGGAATAAGGTTACGGTCTTTTAATACTGCAATTACTTGGTCCCATTGCGCTGGGTTTAAGTCAGCACCCGTTGGGTTATGGCAGCATGGGTGCAACAACACAATGCTTTGCTCAGGCAAAGTTTTAAGTGTAGAAAGCATACCGTCAAAATCTACACCACGCGTTTCGTTGTCAAAATATGGGTAGAAATGAGTTTTGATGCCAGCGCCATTGAAAATCGCAACGTGGTTATCCCAAGTTGGTTGGCTTACCCAAACGTCTGAATTTGGGAAATAAGTTTTTAAGAAATCTGCACCAACTTTCAATGCACCTGAACCACCAAGTGTTTGGATGGTTACAGCACGTCCAGCTTTAACTGCTGGGCTGTTTGCACCAAATAAAAGTGCTTGAATTGCTTCACGGTAAGGTTTGAAGCCTTCCATTGGCAAATAAAGTTTGGTTTTACCGTTTTTAGGCTCGATACGCTTTTGCGCTTCAATAATGGTCTCTAACTGAGGAACAATACTGTCTTCGTTATAATAAAGACCAATACTCAAGTTTACTTTTCCAGAACGAGTATCAGCGTTGAACTGTTCCATTAAAGATAAAATTGGGTCGCCTGCGTATGGGGGGATATGTTGAAACATCAAAAAAGTCCTTTCATTCAACAATATGCATAGTGCTCGGTTTTTTCTGTCTCGAAAAATACGCCACAACTATGTCGATGTTCAATAATGTATCAATAAAGCTACCGTGAAGCACCTGATAATTTCACTAATATCGATATTTTCTGGATGAAAATGATAAAAAGATTTAAAAGAAATTACGGTAAATAGATACTAATTTATAACTCATGCTTTCATTCAAGCAGATTGTCTACAATCTTGCTGTAATACATTGGTTGTAGACTAAAGTTTGAAACAAAAGTTTAATGACTAAAAAGTAACTAAGAAAGAGTCATAAAACTATAGATAAATTGAAGCTAAATTATTGTTTTATAGATATTAAATTGCAGTTGGTTTAATGGTTTAAATATAAGGTGAAACGACAGGTCAAACGATAAAAATTGACCTGATGCGTTCTATAAAGTGTCAACAATCACCTTGATTTTTTTCATTCATACCGCTATAAAACTCATAATTGATTAAAAATTGTCGACAATATGCAAGATTTGACCTTCGCACCAGAGCCATTACAAAGTCAGGGAAGAACACTGACCGAGAATGTATTTAAACAAATACAGACGGCGATTGTTTTGGGTCAAATTCCGGCAGGTAGCAAAATTTCTGAGCCTGAACTGGCGCGCACTTATGGCATTAGTCGTGGGCCATTGCGTGAAGCGATTCATCGCCTTGAAGGGCAACGTTTGGTTGAGCGAACTGCACATGTGGGCGCGCGCGTGGTTTCGCTTTCACTGCAACAGTTTAAAGAGCTTTACCAGATTCGTGCGTCTTTAGAGGGTTTGGCCTGCAAACTTGCGGCACAGCATATTGATAAAAAGCAAATCTTGGCACTACGTGATGTTTTGCGTATGCATGCCGAAGATGAAAACTTTAAAGCAGGTAAAGGATATTACTTGCAAGAAGGGCAGGACGATTTTCACTACTGCATTATCAAAAGTAGTGGCAATAAAACCCTAGAAAAAATGCTGTGTGATGAGCTTTATCACCTCATCCGTATGTACCGAATTCAGTTTTCAAACACACCCGATCGACCGAGCAAAGCTTGGGACGAACATATCCGTATTTTAGATGCAATTGCAGAAGGCGATGGTGAACTTGCCGAGCTGCTCATGCATCGACATATCAATGCTTCTTACAAAATTATTGAGCAAACACTGCTACAAGCACAAGGAGAACATAACAATGGCTAAACAATCCGCAGGTCAGCTATTTCGCGATGCAGTAGCCCAAGAAAAGCCATTACAAGTGGTTGGAACCATTAACGCCAATCATGCACTTTTGGCAAAACGTGCAGGTTATAAAGCGATTTACTTATCAGGTGGTGGTGTGGCCGCTGGTTCTTTAGGCTTACCTGATTTGGGAATTAGTAACCTTGATGATGTGTTGACCGATGTACGCCGTATTACCGATGTATGTGATCTTCCATTATTGGTCGATGCTGACACTGGTTTTGGTGCTTCTGCATTTAACATTGCGCGTACTACAAAAGCGCTCATCAAGTTTGGTGCTGCGGCAATGCACATTGAAGACCAAGTGGGTGCAAAACGTTGTGGTCACCGTCCGAACAAAGCCATTGTGACTCAAGAAGAAATGGTTGACCGTATTAAAGCTGCGGTTGATGCGCGTGGTGATGACAGCTTCGTGATTATGGCACGTACCGATGCATTGGCTGTAGATGGCTTACAAGCTGCAATTGACCGTGCAGGTGCCTACATTGAAGCGGGTGCAGACATGTTGTTCCCTGAAGCAATTACCGAGCTTGATATGTACAAGCAATTTGCTCAAAAGACAGGCGCACCAATTTTGGCAAACATCACAGAGTTTGGTTCTACGCCACTGTTTACCACTGACGAGTTAGCATCTGCTGACGTAAGCCTTGCGCTTTACCCACTTTCTGCTTTCCGTGCCATGAACAAAGCAGCCGAAACTGTGTATGAAACCTTGCGTAAAGAAGGTACGCAAAAGAACGTGGTTGATATTATGCAAACGCGTAAAGAGTTATATGAACGCATCAACTACTATGCGTTTGAAGACTACTTAGACAACGCATTTGCTAAAAAGAAATAAGAAGTAAAACACGGTACATATGCCGTGTTTCCCAAATAATTTAAATAGATAGGAAAGGACAATCTTATGAGCTCAAATGAAACAACAACAGGCTTCAAACCAAAAAAATCAGTTGCACTTAGCGGACAAGTTGCAGGCAACACAGCACTTTGTACCGTAGGACGTAGCGGTAACGACTTGCACTATCGTGGCTATGACATTCTTGACCTTGCAGCAGGTAGCCAGTTTGAAGAAGTTGCTCACTTGCTCGTACATGGCAAATTACCAAACAAAGCTGAACTCAAAGCCTATAAAGCAAAATTAAAAGCACTTCGTGGCTTACCGGCAGCACTTAAAACAGCACTTGAACAATTACCGCCGTCTGCACACCCAATGGATGTGATGCGTACAGGTGTTTCAGTGCTTGGTTGTTTAACTCCAGAACATGAAGACCACAATGAAGCTGGCGCAAAAGACATTGCTGATAAATTAATGGCAAGCCTAGGTTCAATGTTGCTTTATTGGTACCACTTCAGCAACAACGGTCGTCGTATTGAAGTTGAAACAGATGACGACTCAATTGCAGCGCATTTCTTACATTTACTTCATGGCGAAAAACCATCTGAAGAATGGATTCAAGCAATGCATACATCTCTTATTTTGTATGCTGAGCATGAGTTCAATGCTTCTACATTTACATCACGTGTAGTTGCGGGTACAGGCTCAGATATGTACTCGGCAATTACAGGCGGTATTGGTGCACTTCGTGGACCTAAACACGGTGGTGCAAACGAAGTTGCATTCGTCATTCAACAACGTTACGACAATGCAGACGAAGCAGAAGCAGATATCCGTAGCCGTGTTGAGAAGAAAGAAGTCGTAATTGGCTTTGGTCACCCTGTCTATACAGTTTCTGACCCACGTAACGAAGTGATCAAGAAAGTGGCGCACGACTTGGCACAAGCACAAGAGAATACCAAAATGTACCTCATCGCTGAGCGTTTAGAAGCAGTGATGAAAGAAGTGAAAAACATGTTCCCGAACCTCGACTGGTTCAGTGCGGTGAGCTATCACTTAATGGGTGTACCAACTGCCATGTTTACACCGTTATTCGTGATTGCACGTACAGCAGGTTGGTCAGCGCACGTGATCGAACAACGCCAAGACGGCAAAATCATTCGTCCAAGCGCGAACTACACAGGCCCTGAAAATCTCGAATTTAAACCATTGGCGGAGCGTGGTTAATGAACACAAAATACCGTAAACCGCTGGCAGGTACCCAGCTTGAATATTACGACGTGCGTCAAGCCGTTGAAGATATTCAGCCAGGCGCATACGAAAAACTGCCTTACACCTCTAAAGTACTCGCAGAGCAATTGGTACGCCGTGCCGATGCCGAGAACTTAACTGCTTATTTAACGCAGTTGATTGAACGCCGTCAGGACTTGGACTTTCCTTGGTATCCTGCGCGCGTGGTGTGTCATGACATCTTGGGTCAAACTGCATTGGTTGACCTTGCAGGTTTGCGTGATGCGATTGCTGACAAAGGCGGTGATCCATCTAAAGTTAACCCAGTTGTGCCAACACAGCTCATTGTCGACCACTCTTTAGCGGTGGAATACGGTGGTGCTGACCCAGACGCTTTTGCAAAAAACCGTGCTGTTGAAGACCGCCGTAACGAAGACCGTTTCCACTTTATTGAGTGGACTAAAACAGCATTTAAAAATGTCGATGTGATCCCTGCGGGGAACGGCATTATGCACCAGATTAACCTAGAGAAAATGTCTCCGGTTATTCAGGCGCGTGATGGCGTAGCATTCCCAGACACATGCGTAGGTACAGACTCACACACACCACATACAGACGCTTTAGGCGTAATTTCTGTGGGTGTTGGTGGCTTAGAAGCTGAAAACGTAATGTTAGGCCGTGCATCTTGGATGCGTCTACCAGACATTATTGGTGTTGAGTTTGTAGGTCAGCGTCAGGCAGGCATTACAGCAACAGATATCGTACTTGCTCTGACTGAGTTCTTGCGTAAAGAGCGCGTGGTTGGTGCTTACCTTGAGTTCTTTGGTGAAGGTGCTGACAGCATGTCTGTGGGCGACCGTGCAACTATTTCGAACATGACTCCAGAATATGGCGCTACGGCTGCGATGTTCTACATCGACCAAAACACGATTGACTACTTACGCTTAACAGGCCGTGAAGATGCTCAAGTGGCGTTGGTTGAACAGTACGCAAAAGAAATCGGCCTTTGGGCTTCTGACATGACCAAAGCAGAGTACCCACGCGTACTTCGTTTTGACCTATCAAAAGTAACCCGTAATATTGCTGGCCCATCAAACCCACATGCCCGTGTTTCAACTGCGGACCTTAAAGAAAAAGGCATTGCAGGTGTTGTTGAAAACCGTTCTGATGGCTTAATGCCAGATGGTGCAATCATTATTGCCGCAATTACTTCATGTACCAATACTTCTAACCCACGTAACACCGTGGCGGCAGGTTTGTTGGCACGTAAGGCAAATGAGCTAGGTTTAGTTCGTAAACCTTGGGTGAAATCATCATTTGCACCGGGTTCAAAAGCGGCTGCACTTTACCTTGAAGAAGCAGGTGTTCTAAAAGACTTAGAGCAACTTGGTTTTGGTATTGTGGCTTACGCTTGTACGACCTGTAATGGTATGTCAGGCGCGTTAGATCCAGTCATTCAGCAAGAAATTATTGACCGTGATTTGTACGCAACAGCAGTACTCTCCGGTAACCGTAACTTCGATGGCCGTATTCATCCATATGCAAAACAAGCGTTCTTGGCATCTCCACCGCTTGTGGTGGCGTATGCAATTGCGGGTACGATTCGTTTTGACATCGAAAAAGATGCGTTAGGTCATGACAAAGAAGGTAACCCGATTTACCTGAAAGACATTTGGCCATCTGATGCTGAAATTGATGCCTTAGTTAAAGAAGCTGTGAAGCCTGAACAGTTCCGTAAAGTCTACATTCCAATGTTTGACTTAGGTGTAACGGAAGAAGCTGAAAGTCCGCTTTATGACTGGCGTCCACAAAGTACTTACATCCGCCGTCCACCATATTGGGAAGGGGCGTTGGCTGCACCACGTACTTTAGCGAACATGCGTCCGCTTGCGATTTTGGGTGATAACATCACTACCGACCACTTGTCGCCTTCAAACGCGATTTTGATGGACTCGGCTGCGGGTGAATATCTTCATAAAATGGGCTTACCAGAAGAAGACTTCAACTCATATGCAACGCACCGTGGTGACCATTTGACTGCACAGCGTGCAACATTTGCTAACCCGAAACTCTATAACGAAATGGTAGTTCGTTCAGACGGTACCATTAAGCAAGGTTCAAAAGCGCGTGTGGAGCCAGAAGGCGAAGTGATGCGTATGTGGGAAGCGATTGAAACCTACATGAACCGTAAGCAACCGTTAATCATTATCGCGGGTGCTGACTACGGTCAGGGTTCAAGCCGTGACTGGGCTGCGAAAGGTGTACGCCTTGCAGGTGTTGAAGCGATTGTGGCAGAAGGTTTTGAGCGTATTCACCGTACTAACTTGGTGGGTATGGGCGTGTTACCACTTGAGTTTAAACCGGGTGTAAACCGCAAGACTTTAAAACTAGATGGTACAGAGCTTTATAGCGTAATTGGTAATATCGCGCCGCGTTCGACTTTAACTTTAGTGATTGAACGTGCCACAGCAGATGGTAAAGAAGAGATTCTTGAAGTGCCTGTGACTTGCCGTTTAGATACAGAAGAAGAAGTTTCTGTATATGAAGCGGGCGGTGTATTACAACGTTTTGCGCAAGACTTTTTAGAAGGCCAAGTGGCTTGATACTTTAGTTAAACATTATTGATATTGTTTGAAAAATACCCTATTTTAAAAATGGGGTATTTTTTTGGAAAGTTATATGGATTTTGATATATTAATTTCAGATGATTTTAAAAACATATGTAAAAATGACAAAATTACGGTTATAGAAAATAAAAAAGTGATATCTTTTTTAAATGATTTTGAAGGCGGGAAATGGAGAACTAGCAAATTTAGTAGTTTTATATGGGATAATATTGCGGATACAGCACTAAACTATCAAGAGCGACAGGCATTATTTGATAAAAGTCATCAAAAACTGGTTGCTGCAGCAAAAAGCTTAAGATTTGCAAATGAAAGTGATGAAATAGGTCGCGGAAGTGAAATAGCGGAAATTATGCTTTACGCAATAATGAAAAATTATTATAAAGCATTACCTGTTGTACCCAAAATTTATTATAAACAAAATAGTCAAGATAATGCCAAAGGAGCCGATAGTGTTCATCTAGTGGTTGATGGAGATGATTATAGTCTTTGGTTTGGTGAAGCAAAATTCTTTAATAGCTTAAATGATAATAATTTCTATCAAATTACTAATTCATTATATAATGCATTGCAAACAGATAAATTGAAAAAAGAAAACTCTATAATTTTAGGGTTAAGTGATCTTCAATATTTGGGATTAAATGAAAATATTGTTGAAAAAATAAGAAAAGATCTATCCCCTAGAAGCAGTATTGATAATATAAAGCCATTAATAAATGTGCCAATAATGGTTTTGCATGAATGTGAAATAACAAATAATACTACTATTTATAACGAAGAGTACTGTAATAAAATTAAAGAAATGTATAGTGATAAAATCAACTCTTATTTTTATAAACAGTATAATAAATTAAAAGATTTACACTTATATGATAATATAAAATTTCATTTAATTTTGTTTCCAGTTCCTAATAAAGAACAAATTATCAAAAAATTCGTAAAAGCTGTTGAATTTTATAAAGATGAGGCATTAGATTAATGAGCAGTTTTGAAAAATTACATATAATAAATAACTTATTAATAGAGGGTAAGGAGAATGCAGCAAGAGAAAAAATAATTCGATTAATTGATAGTCTTAATGAAGATGAAATAAGTTATATACGTCTTCCATTAAATGATTTAATAAGAAAAGTTGGACTTTATCCTTATATGGATAGAGCTACTGCAAATTGGCAAGAAAATTTTTTATTGGAATCTTTTACTGTAAATATTGGAGATAAGGAAGTTGTTCTTCATAGAGAGCAATCAAAGCTATTGTCTGGATTGTTAGAGGGAAAAAACTTAGCAGTAAGTGCTCCAACAAGCTTTGGTAAAAGTTTTATTATTGATGCTTATATTAATTTAATAAAACCAAAAAATATAATGATAATAGTTCCAACAATTGCTTTGGCTGATGAAATTAGAAGAAGGTTACAAAATAAATTTAAAGATGATTATAAAATTATTACTACAAGTGATATTTTACTAGCCGAAAAAAATATTTTAATTCTTCCACAGGAAAGAGCATTAAATTATCAGGGTAAAATTGCAGAAATTGATTTGCTTGTCATTGATGAATTTTATAAGGCAAGTAAAAAAGAAAAAGATACCAGAAGTATTAGTTTGCAAAGAGCAATGCTTGAGTTTCAAAAAATTGCTAAACAAAGATATTATTTAGCTCCAAATATTAGTGAGCTTACTGAAAATATATTTACTAAAGGTATAGAGTTTATAAGTTTTGATTGTAATACTGTAGCATTAAATATAGAGAAAACATATGAAAAAATAAATGAAAATTATAGTAAATTTGATGCTTTTATTGATATCTTAAATAAGACTAATGGAAAAACATTAATTTATGTGAATTCTCATGTCTCTTTAAATGAAGTATGTACAATATTACTTGGAAAAGAGAAGGATAAAAATAATATCTTTTTAAAAGATTTTGCTAATTGGATTAGGAAAAATTATTCTAGTACATGGTATTTAAGCTTTATTGTTGAAAAAGGAGTTGCTACTTATAATAGTAATTTACATAGATCATTAACTCAAATTCAGTTGAGTATATATGAAAGCGAAATGCCACTAAATATAATAGTTTCGACTTCTTCTATTATTGAAGGGGTAAATACTTGTACGAAAAATATAATACTTTGGAGTAATAGAATTAGTAATTCTATGCTTAGTTTTTTCACTTATCGGAATATAATGGGTAGAACTGGAAGAATGTTCAAGTACTTTGTGGGAGAAGCATTTCTTCTAGAAAGGCCACCTGAAGAAGAAGCAGTAGTACTTGATCTAGAACTTCAAGAAGAAGCTTCATTATTATTGGATGAGGATGAGTTTGCGAATGAATTAAGCTCAGATGAGTTAAGTCGGATTATTAATTTCAAAAATAAAATGGCTGATCTTCTAGGGGTAAAATATTCTGAATTAAAGAATATTCAGGAGTTAGATGCTTCTGAATCATCTAATTTACAGAGAATAGCTTATGCTGTTCTGTCTAATCCTTCAAAGTTTACGAACGTAAATTTACTAAATGCAGAATATAAATATTGGGAGAGTCAATTAAATAATATCTTTTATTCAATAAAGCCAACAAGTTTGGGTGCGAAATATTCAGATATTATTAAAGTTCTTTTAGTCATTAGAAATAACTGGATAAAAGAAATACCTGAAATTATTACTGAATTAGAGGATTTTGATCTTAATATAGATGATTTTTTTAAGATTGAGCGTTTAATATCTCATAATCTTGCAAACTTTCTCAAATCTTTTGAAATAATTTATAACAAGAGAATTTATTATAAGCCTATAAATATCAATGCATTTATTGAAAAAATATCTCATTCATTTCTACCTAAAAACGTGTTTTATTTAGAAGAATTTGGTCTTCCTCGTTTTATTTCAAGAAAGATCCATCTTTCACGATTAATTGATTTAGAAAATAATGAAATGGAAGTAAATGATGTCATAAATTCTTTCCTAGAAATTGGTTTTGATAATCTGTTACAACAAGTGAATGATTTAGACACTTTTGATAAATATGTGATTGGTATTTTTTATAAAGGTATTGGCGGATAAAGATAAAACATAAAAAAAGCCCGACATCCTGTCGGGCTTTTTCGTATTTGGTTGCTAGATATGACTCCTGTCGTATCTCACGTCCTGATGCATGAACCTATTATTGTTGTTTTGTGTTCCGGAACATCCTGTTCCTGTATGAACTCATCATAGGAAAAAAGCAGGGAGTCGCCAATCCGCTAAATCCCTAAAAGTTTGTAAGATAAATCGTACAAATAACATTTTTTGCATTTATGCCATCATCATCGGTCGAAATGGACAATTGACAATCACTCTAACTGGGTTATATTCCTGTTTAATATCTATACGATTATAGGAATGCAATCATGGTAACAGCTGGCGAAAAACCCGGAACAGGCTTCTATTTCTGCGCTCAATGTGGCCAGAGAGTGTTTTTAGAAATTAATACAGATCGTTTACCACCATGCACTAAATGCTATTGCACTGAGTTTAAACGTTAAGAATAAAATAATATTTGCGTTCGCATTTAACAAAAAGCCCTGTCACCCGATGGGGCTTTTTGTTAGTTTAAAATAAGACTTACATAACAAGACCCGCGATGGGCACGAAAAAGGAAACCGTTATGGAAACTATCTTAGGTTTATGTATTGGCGTGGGGTTGAGCGCTGCCTGCGGTTTTCGCGTGTTTGTGCCGTTGTTGGTCATGAGCATTGCAACAATGATGGGGTGGTTTGAGCCATCAAAAGGTTTTGAGTGGTTGGCTATGCCATCGGTTTGCTTGGCTCTAGCTGTAGCAACGGTGTGTGAAGTTGCAGCGTATTATATTCCGTGGGTCGATAATGCTTTAGATACGGTCGCGACTCCTGCGGCAATGATTGCGGGTACGTTAACGACTATGGCTGTGAGTAGTGGTGAAATGTCACAGTTCGCAGGTTGGGCAGCAGCGATTATTGTGGGCGGTGGTACGGCAGGTGTGGTGCAAATGAGTACCGTTGCTGCACGTGGTGTTTCAACTGCAACTACGGGTGGCTTAGGAAATTTTGTTGTCGCTACAGGGGAGTGGATTGGAGCAATCTTGCTTTCGGTTTCAGCTTTGTTAGTTCCTGCGCTGGTTGCGATTGTGGTGGTTATTGCTGTTATTTGGGCAATACGTTGGATACGCCATAAAAAGCAAGAACAAGCACATAGTCCGTTATAGGTGAGCGCAAACATCATTTTTAAATGACCATAAAAAAAGCCCAACATCCTGTTGGGCTTTTTCGTATTTGGGTACTAGATATGACTCCTGTCGTATCTCACGCTCCTGGTGCTTGAACCTATTATTGTTGTTTTATGTTCTGGAACATCCTGTTCCTGTATGAGCTCATAATAGTAAACAAGCAGGATGTCGCCAATCCGCAAAATCCCTAAAAGTTTGTAGGTTAAAACGTACATTCAGAAATAATTTAACTTTTCAAAATGAATATGAATAATAGCCACCTTGTTACTTTAAGAAAAAAATCAAATGCGTATTAGAAAATCTTCAAGACTATTAGTTCTGAATGAAAGTCATCAAATTTTGTTATTTAAATTTACCCATACAAATGATGCTTTGGCTGGACAATCATATTGGGCAACTGTCGGTGGAGGGCTTGAAGAAGGGGAAACCTTCGAGCAAGCAGCTTACCGAGAGCTTTATGAAGAGTTGGGCGTAGTACGACAAAATGTAGGCACTCATGTTGCAACACGCAATTTTGAAATGATGTTGCCGAGTGCGGAAATTGTGATTTCTGAAGAAAGACTCTTTATTGTTTTTATTAAAAATGAAGAATTGAATACAGCAAACTGGACTGAACAAGAAAAGCTTGTGATTAGTAAAAGCCGTTGGTGGACATTTGATGAACTAAGTCAAACTGACGAGATTGTTTATCCAAACAACATTCCTAAAATTCTTGCAGAGAGTCTACCTGAGATTTTTAACCCCTAAAATTTCCTAATATTCAGACATAAAAAAAGCCCGACATCCTGTCGAGCTTTTTCGTATTTGGTTGCTAGATATGACTCCTGTCGTATCTCACGTCCTGATGCATGAACCTATTATTGTTGTTTTGTGTTCCGGAACATCCTGTTCCTGTATGAACTCATCATAGGAAAAAAGCAGGAAGTCGCCAATCCGCAAAATCCCTAAAAGCTTGTAGGCTAAAACGTACAAGAATGGGTAGGGTTATTCTTATATAAACGGATTTTCAGTTTCCCAAGGCTTGCTGCTAAAAATGATCTGCCCATTTTCAACACAAAGAATCCATGTATAGAAATACTCTTCTCCTAACCCTCGACATTCAAAATTTGCATTTGGAAATAGAGCGGTAATTTTTTCTATGAGTTGTAAGCAATAAACGGGATCGACATTAAAGGATGCCTGACCATCAGAAAAAGCATCTACTAAATCACCATAAACATCTTCGTGGATTGAATCCTCCGTTAATATTTCTAGGATCTTTTGCTTTTCAGTAGAGAAATCAATCGTGTCAAAATCTGTATAACGGACTTGTAGTTCTGTATAAAAACTCATTTTTATTAGCTCTATGATATTAATCGTAAAAAATACTACTTATTAAACATGACTTTATCGTTAAAAAAGAGTTGAGTATAGAAATATCTAAACTATAAGAGTTCAAATTTCTTAAAAATATTCTTCTTTAGGCCCCTGTGCCACAACAGACTTTAATCTTTTGCGCTGATTTAAAGTAATAAACCATTGCGGCACAGAGATAAAGAGCTAAGCCAAATGCGTAGCCAAGACTACTTTTGTCACACCGCTGCATGACGCTAAAAAAGTAGGGGCAAATTCCTGTGGGAGAACAGGACTTTGCAAACTGAAAAAATCATAGCTACCTAGAACAAAACTTAAAGCCAAAATAGGTTTATAAATTGTCATATTATTCTCATAAAGATTTATATCTATGAGTAGAATAAAAATATAATAGATTTAAATCTTAAAATAATTTTTAGATAATAATTAATCCTCCCATGCATGTAGGGAAATAGAATAATTAAAACTTTAAAATAAAAATAATTTATAAATTTAAAAAAAGGCAATAGAAAACCCGAATTTTAAATAAATAAAATGATTAAATTGGAGATGGAATAAGTTTGAAAAGTGTCATGGTCAACTCCTTAAAATTATGGAGTCCTACCACCAGATTACCGCGAATTAATTTATGGTGGTAGAACGAAAGGGGGTTGACAGACTGGGATCCATGGAACCAGCACGCACGGGGCGTCCCCCATCCGTCCTACCGCAAAGAAAAGGGGACGCAAGGGTCTAACGACTTATAGATTGTACTATAACCCGCCGTGGATCAACGGTCTGTCAAAACCGACTGGCAATGTGGCCAGCAACGAAATAATAATCGGTGATTTTAATTACGTCAATTTAATATTTAAAATATTCTTGATTTAATAATAAATCTAAATATATTTATTAAAATAATAAAATTATTATTAAAATTTTATTTATATTTGATTAGAAAAAATAATAAATATAGAAATATTTTGCCAGTTCCAAAATAGAACCTGATTGTTAAGATCTATTTTTATTATTTTTACAGAGATAAAAATGGAACGTGTTGTAATAACAGGTATGGGAATCAATTCTTGTATTGGAAATACATTAGAGAAAGTAACCGAGTCTTTAAAAGCAGGTCGCTCAGGCATTCGCTATAACGATGTCTATGCAAAATTGAATTTTCGGAGTCACGTCAGCGGCACAGCCGAAATGGATTTTGAAAATATTGATCCAGAATTAAAAAAACATATGGGTGTTTGTGCCATGTATGCATACAACTCGGCGGTCGATGCGCTACAACATGCCGAACTTGATGTGAGTGATATTGCCAACAACTCAAAATATGGCGTGATTGGAGGAACAGGGGGCAGCTCGACGGCTTCAATTATTGACATGCTGCATACCTTAAAAGAAAAAGGCGCAAGCGGAGTATCACCTGATTTAGCATCACGCTATCTTACAAATACGGTGAGTTCTAACTTAGCAAATGCTTTCAACCTAAAAGGTATATCTCAATCCATTGCAAGTGCCTGCGCTACTTCAGCCGACGCAATTGGCTATGCATTTCACCTTATTGCCGCTGGTAAACAAAACTTAATGCTGACGGGTGGCGGTGAAGAAGACCATTGGTCCCAAACAGCAATATTCGATGCGATGGGGGCTTTATGCTCTAAATATAACGATGCACCAGAAACGGCTTCACGCCCATATTCAGTAGATAACGATGGCTTTGTGATCGCTGGCGGCGGTGGCATGGTGATTTTGGAATCTTTAAGTCATGCCCAAAAGCGCGGAGCAAAAATTTTGGCAGAAGTGGTTGGGTACGCTGCCAATAGTGATGGTGTCGACATGGTAGCCCCAAGTGGCGAAGGCGCGACTCGCTGTATTAAGCTAGCACTCGCAGAAGCCAAGCAAAATGGCTCTGAAACGATTGACTATATCAATACGCATGGCACATCCACGCCAGCAGGAGACATTCCCGAACTATTGGCCATAGAAAGGGCTTTTGGTAGCGAAAAAGTACCGCCACTCAGTTCGACCAAGTCGATGACTGGACATAGTTTGGGGGCAGCAGGCGTACACGAAGCCATTTATTCTATTTTAATGCTGCAAAATAACTTTATTGCGCCGAGTATTAATATTACCGAACTGCGAGAAGAAGCTAAAAGTTTTGATATTGTTCAAACGAGCAGAGAAACCGAACTAAAAACAGTTATGAGTAATAGCTTTGGTTTTGGTGGGGTAAATACCTGTCTCGTTTTTAGAAAATGGGAAGGGTAATTTAAAATCGAAATGAATGTGGGCCTTATAAAAACAATAAAATAGGTCATACATGATGTTTTATAAGTAATAGAAATTTATTATTTTTTTAAGTCCAGTCATCTAAAAAATAAGATGCTATTTATTCTAAACTTTTAAGCATTTCTTTGGCATCTATATCGCCTGCATCGGCAGCTTGCTGAAACCATTTCTTTGCCAATTGGAGGTTTTTCGGCGTGCCTTCACCGTTTAAATACATTTGAGCCAAGTTGTACTGAGCATCGCTTTCATTGTGCTCAGCCGCTTTGGTGTACCACTTAAGCGCTTGCTCATCGCTTTGAGCGACGCCGTGACCTTTTTTATATAGCTGAGCTAAATTATATTCTGCGGGTGGGTAGCCTTGGTTGGCAGCACGACTGAACCATTCAAACGCCTTTCTATAATCTTGCGCAGTTCCTTCACCTCTGTCATATAACACCCCTAAGTTATATTGTGCTTTAGCATGACCCTTGGCCGCAGCCTTAGTGAAATAATCAAAAGCGCGCTTGGGATCTTTTTCGACGCCCGTACCTGTGTAATACAGCATTCCTAAACTATATTTTGCCCCCACGCTTCCATTTTGGTCAGCCGCAGTTAGCCATTTAAACGCTTGTTCATAATTTTTAACAACGCCTTGTTCGCCGCTTAAAAGCATCATGCCCAAATGATATTGAGCGACAGCTTGCCCTTGTTCTGCACGATATTGAATATCGGCCACACTCGGTTCAGCAAATGCTGAAGAATGAAGTGAGAAAATCACTGTAAATATATAAAAATCAGACTTTTTTATTTTCATATCTCATCCTGAATTTTATTAATTTTAATATTTATTTTTCTTTAATATCTATTTGAATATAAAAGAAAAATATTAAATATCTTTGGGTGATTTATAGCACTTTAAAATGAGTAAATTTTACGAATTAAATACCCATTTAATAACAAGTTAACGTAAAACCGCATATTTAGACTAGTTACATTTTGAAAATGAGTATAGATAGACAGATTAGTCTTTTTTTAATTAAAATGCGGCCTAAATATAAGTTTGATTGATAATAAAAATGCAGATGAGTGTGTCGAGTATATTGGAGCGTTTAGGCCTTGTTTCACAAAATCGCGCTGTTCATATCCAATTCTCAAATCAGTCTTTAAATCAGCAAGTCTTCTTACAACGTATTGAAGGCGAGCATACCCTCAACCAAGGCAGCGTTGCTGAATTACTGTGTCTGTCGACGAACGCGCATATTGCATTAAAACAATTTATTGGCTGTCAGGTTGCCGTTGATCAGGTGACGGACACTGGCCAGTTCTTTAGAACCACAGGCATTATTACCGAAGCGAGCCAAGGGCAAAGTGATGGCTCACTCACCATTTATAATTTAACCTTAAAAGACCCAACTGCACTCTGGCATAAACGCCGTAATAGTCGCGTGTTTATGAACAAAAGCGTGCGCGATATTAGCGAAATTCTGTTTAAAGAATGGCAGGGGAAAAGCCCGCTATTTGCCTCAAGCTTAACGCTCGATACATCTGGCTTAACGAAAGACTACGATGTGCGTCCATTTGTGATGCAGTCAAATGAAAGCGATTATGACTTTTTAACCCGTTTATGGCGTAGCGAAGGCATTAACTGGCTGGTTGATGAATCACAGCTTTTTGTCGCTGACCCGAATGCATCCATTCAACCACAAGTGTTACGTTTAATTGACGATAACCAAAATTATCAGGCGCTTGAACGCCGTAACTTACGTTACCAACGTAGCAGTGCTACAGAACAGTTCGACACCATTACCCAAGTTAAAGCTGAGCGCCGCTTACAACCAACCTCGGTTCATGTGCAACGCTGGCAAGCTGATGCCCTACAACAAGAAGAAGGCAGCGGTAGCGTACAAGGTAAGCAGCAGCACAGCGAACACTATGACAATGCCAGCCTAAACCTTGAAGATGCATGGCACGTTAGCCCAGCTTGGATGCAGGACTTAAACGGTGAAGACCAAGCCACCGCTTCTGGTAATAGCCAGATTGAACAGCTTAACCAGCACATCAATGCTTACTATCACCTGAGTTCTAAACAATTTACCGTTTCAGGTAACGTTCGTGATGCACAGGTGGGTTACTGGTTTGAACTCAATGACCATCCAGAACTCGATCAACATGACAGTGCTGATAAAGAATTCTTGATCTTAAGCAAGCATTACTATAACCAGAATAATTTACCGAAAGAATTACAACAGCAACTTGAGCGACTATTACCAAAAGACAAGCTCAACGCAGCCGAAATCGACAACCAAAACCCTGAGCAGCGCCACTTTGCTGAACTGAACGTTGTTCGACGCAACATTAAAGCTGTGCCTGAATATAGCCCGCTAGAACACCGACCAGCCGCTTACCCGCAGCGCGCTAAAGTGGTTGGGTTAGAGGGCGAAAGCATTCATGTCGATCAGTGGGGACGTATTAAAGTCCGTTTCTTGTTTACCCGAACTGACGACCATAGTCATGACGGTGGAGCAGGAAGTAACGACAATGACACCGACTCGGCTTGGGTCGATGTACTCACCCCGTGGGCAGGTGCAGGTTATGGCGCACGTTTCTTACCTCGCGTGGGTGAGATTGTTGTCATCGATTTCTTTGACGGGAACATTGACCGCCCATTTGTGGTGGGCCGTATTCATGAAGCTGAACGTCACCCAACGCAATTCGACCAAAAAGGCCAACTACCCGACACTAAAAAGCTCAGCGGCATCCGCTCCGAAGAAGTCGACGGCAAAGGCTTTAACCAACTCCGTTTTGATGACACCACAGGACAAATCAGTGCCCAGCTACAAAGTAGCCATGCAGCAAGCCAGCTCAACTTGGGTAACTTAAGCCATCCAAAAGACAAAGCGGAAAGTGATGGCCGTGGTGAAGGGTTTGAACTCAGAACAGACCAATGGGGCGCAGTTCGAGCTGGCAGTGGTTTACTCGTTAGTACCCATAAACAGGACCAAGCCCAAGGCGTACACCTAGATGCAAATGAGGCTAAACAACAAATCGACGGTGGCCTCAACAATGCCAAGGCACTCAGCGAAGTAGCCAAAAATCAGCAAACTGACCCATTAGAACATTTAGAAAACCTAAAATCTTTTATTGAAAAACTTGAGCAGCAAGACAACGCAAAAGCCAAAACCTTTAAAGAGGCGATTATGTTGTTGGCGAGCCCAAATAGCATCGCGCTGAGCAGTAACGAAGACATTCACTTAAGCGCAGATGGCCAGATAAACCAAACTGCTGGAGACAGCATTAATTTGTCTACCCAAAAGAATTTAATCGCGCATGCCCAAAATAAAATTAGCCTTTTTGCGGCTCAAGAAGGGGCAAGACTGTATGCAGGCAAAGGCAAAGTCGAGATACAAGCACAAGGCGATGGAGCGGATTTAATTGCCCGTAAAGCTGTTCAGATTATTTCAGCAGAAGACAAAATTGAAGCGACAGCAGCCAAAGAAATTGTGCTCACCGCAGGTGGCTCTCAGGTCAAAATTACCGGTTCGGGTATTTTTATGACCACAAGCGGTAAGTTTGAGGTGAAAGCTGGGCAGCATAAGTTTATGGGAGGCGGGAGTGTGAATAGTTCATTACCGTATTTACCTGAACAAGGAAAACAAAAATATGGTGTATGGTTTGATGTAATGGATAAACAAGGAAATAAACTGAAACCAGGCACGGAATATATTATTTTTGATGAACATGATAAAGAAATTGAGCGCGGTAAGTTAGATAGAACAGGCTTGGTCAAGTTAGAAACAGAAGAGCCGAATAAGCAATATAAAATACATGTGGTGATAAACGATGGGCACTGAAGTACAGGCTTATGCTAATTTGGTTAAGACAACAATGGGAACGGTTAATCCTGTGCCAGCAGTTGTACCAGTTCAACTTAAAGTTTATACCCAAAGTTTTACCGCCTTTGTTGGCGGGGCTGCTGATAAATATCCTTTTATATATGGAGATGTTAAACCACCAGGCGTGGGAGATTCTTTAGGGCCTACAGAAATTGTTGGAAATTATGCAAAGAACTTTAATACGGGGAATGCAAAAAATTTAAAACAATATTATGGCTATGAAGAGGCTTATAATAATAGAAAAGTAGCTGCTCCTGCAGCCTCAGGTAAAAGAAATGCTTTTAAAGATATTCTTGATGTTTATACAAAGAATCCACAAACTCAAATTAATATTATAGGTCATAGTCTAGGTGGTTGGAATTCATCAGGTTTAGTTGCAGAACTACACAAAGCAGGGGTACCAGTCAATTTATTAATTACTATTGACCCTGTTGGAGTTTTATTATCAAAAGCAACTCCAAATATATTAGCTACTCCAGCAGTAAGAGCACAAATTTATTTACTAGCACCACGACCTGTTGCAGATAATTGGATAAATATTTTTTGTAAACCAAATAATAATGTTGTCACCGATCTAAAGAATACGGTGCAATGGGAGGGCTATAAACCCAAATGGAAAGGATATAATCCTAGCCCTACTAGTTATACAACAGATGATGTAATTGCTGATGCTGGAGGGCAATGGGATAGTTATCCAAAAGAACACAGCAATACATTTCATGAAACTAAATTTAGTCATGCCTGGTTTAGCAAAATGATGCGTGAAACAATACCTAGTATATCTAAATCACCAGAGCAAATATTGCAAGCCGAATTAAAAAAGGTTCAAGTAAAATGAAATTTTTATCATGTATATGTATATTTTTATTATTTGGTTGTACTTCTAAAAACATAGACTCTCAATCTACCGATATTAATTTTGGAAAATTTAAATATTTCCAATCTATGTATAGTGGAGAAAAAACATACCAAGGTTTTGTTACAAGCTCTTCTTCTTTAAAAGAAATTTCTGAAAAAAATGCATTTCCTATTTCTAAGCTAAATTGTTTGGAAAATCAGTTTATGGTAAGAGGTGGATTAGACTTAGATTCAGAAGAAATTAATAATCAATTATATAGATATATGGCACATGTCGAAATATGTAAAAATGATGATTGTTCAGTCGATATTAAAAAAGCAAAAATTGATACTGAATGCAGAGTTGAATTAAGAAAAAATTACTCAAATGATGCTTATCAATCAAATAAAGCAAAGTTGACGAATGCTAATTTTGAATAAAATGGATGTATAAATATTTGTTAATTGTGCTCAGCCTTTTATTGTCAGGTTGTAATCCTTTAGCCAAAAATGAGAAAGAAAATTTTAAGGATATGGCCCTTAAGAATTTAACTTATTCTCATATGGATGGTATGAGTGGTGATGTTTTTAAATTTAATTTAGAAACAACTGATGATTTAAAGAGTGTTTATCAAAACGGGAGTTATAAATATTCACATTTTAAGTGCGATAATATTAAAAATTATCTTATTGTAGGTGCTATCTCAGTCGAAGGAGAAAAGTTAAAGAATGGAAAACATACTTTGTCTGGATACTTCAAAGTTTGCGAAGATGAATCAATGAATGTATGTATCGCTAAGAACCAATTGGAAAAATTATTAACTAACAATATTTCGTGTAGAGTAGTCTTTGGTGGCTTATTACAAAGCAGTAAAGTTGTGGCAGATAATATTTTAATATCAAAAGAAGCTATAAGAAAATCCAATTTCCAATAGAGTTTTAAATGAAAAAAATTCTTTACCTAACAGGAGTAATTTTTTTAACTGGATGTAGTGAAAAAATTTCAAATTTCACAATAGATCATATTATGAAAAGTAATGAAAAATTAAATTTTGCTATGAAAATTGAAGATAAGGACGTTTTAAATAAAATAAAAAAATCATCATCAAAAAAGTTCATTTGTGAAAATATGATTGATCCTCAGCAAATATTAGATGTGGATGTCGATAGATTCGAGAATAATCAAATTGAGGTATCTGTAGAGAGTTCTGCACAAATAATGATAATAGAAGCTGTGAACCTATAGATATCAGTTCAGTTAAAAAAATCAATTTAGAATGCCAAGCCATTTTCTCTGCAATGATTGGCAATGTGTCTAAATCAGAAAAATTTCCAATTGTATGGGAAGAAAAATAATTAAATAATTTTGCACTCTATAAGCATAAATTTAAAAAGTAGAAGGAGCGTAATAAATTACGCTTCTTCTACCATAAGAAAATTATTTAAGCAGCTTGAATTGCTTCTCCACAAAGAGAAACTGTTTCTTGTTTATGTTGATGTAAATACCAGAACTGCTCCGCAACCGTTTCTGGATGCACCGTGTAGGTTTTATCTTTCGCTTCAGGAGTTCCATCTATAAAACCATTTACAATCACTTGGCTCACGTAAACATTTGAGTCAGCGAGACTATGAGCAAGCAAGTTGGTGGCTTTGTATTGAGCGGCAGCCGTAGTTGCTAATGATGAATATTCTTTAGCAACTAAATCGATACCCACTGCATCAAAAGCAAAAATTCCGTTTGTCGATAAAATACTACCGTGGTTCTTTTCTAAATCACCTAAGCAAGCTTGCACGGTCGCAATATAGCTCGAAACACGAATATGAAAGCTTTTAGTAAGCTCTAGTGGAGGGGTTTTTAAGATATTGCCTTCAATATCATGGAAAGCATTCCAATGGATATTTTTAATCTCTCCTAATCGGTCTTTAATACGATTAATAAGATTTGGTATATCTTCAAGAACCGCTAAATCACATGTAAAAGCGTAAGCTTCAATACCTTGTGTTTTAAGTTCTAAAATGGCTTTTTCGAGTTTTTCAGTATTACGTGCCACTAACCCGATTTTATAGCCTTCTTTACCAAACTTATGTGCTACGGCTTTGGAAATACCTGTTCCATAACCAAAAATTATAATATTGTTGTTCATTATAAAGTTCCAAAAAACCAATTATTTGGTTAGAAATAGTTTATAATATGTTTTTATAATGTATTCAAGCGAAAAAATTAAATCTAAAAATAATGCAGAAAGAACAAGACAAAAATATGAAAAATACTAATTAAGTCAGTTGGTTTTGAATGGTCCAGCTGGCATAGCTTTTATTAAATATTTTTAATTTTATAAAAAATATAGAGTCGCAATTTTCAAATTGAAAAAATCTTTGCTGATAAAATAATTTTTTAATTTGACTTCTCTATCTTCCTATCATAAATTAATTGGAATGATCGTTCCTAATAAGTGTGTTTTATGCGAACTAAAGAATTTGAAACTGATGAAATTGCTGATGCTGCAATGCAGGTTTTTTGGCGTCGCGGTTATGCTGCAACTTCAGTTCAAGACTTAGTTGATGGTACGGGACTATCTAGAAGTAGCCTTTACAGCACTTTTCAAAACAAACAAGGTCTTTATCAAAAAGCGTTACAGCGCTATGAACTTTTAACTACACTAAATAATGTGAAGTTGTTGTCTGGTTCAGGTTCTGCGAAAGTACTTATTCGACAGTTACTTCTTAATATTGTTGAAGATGAGCTAAGTGACCCAGAACACAAAGGGTGTCTTGTCGCAAATGCATGTTTAGAACTGGCTGGCCATGATGAAGATGTCGCTCAATTTGTTGTAAGTAACCTACAGAAACTACAACATGCTTTAGAGAGTTTATTCATTAAAGCTCAAAAGTCTGGTGAAATTCCTTCTACCCAAAACCCACGCGCGTTAGCAAGTTTTTTTGTAAATACTATTCAAGGATTACGTGTTTTGGGAAAAGGCAGCCCGCTTGAACAAAGAAAGCAATCTTTAATGGATGTGGTCGAGGTTGCTTTAAACGTTTTATAAAACTCATTTAAACCTTAACTATGGTTGAGCTGAATAGTTAAGGTTTTTATTTAACTTAAATTGGAACGGTCATTCCGTAATAATGACTTTAGTTCATATGGAGAACAAATGTCTTCCCATCCTAACCTGATAAAACAAGCTTATAGCGATGCAGAACAGAGTAAGTACTCTGCAAAAAAATTTGAGAGTAAAGCTTTATGAATATTAAGAGTAATGAAACATCTCATCAGTTAACTGAAGAATTCTCTACTCAATTACCGATTTGGAAACTGTTGGCTTTTACAGTTGCAGGCTTTCTGACCATCATGACAGAAACCATGCCAGCAGGACTTTTGCCTCAAATCAGTCAAGGCTTACATATTTCAGAAGCTTATGCGGGGCAGCTTATAGCCGTGTATGCCTTAGGTTCTGTTTTAGCCGCAATACCGCTTATTAGCCTTACCCGTAGTTGGAATCGGAGACCCTTATTACTCAGTGCTATTGCAGGGTTACTTTTATTTAATGCGATTACTGCCTTATCAAATGACTATACTCTGACTTTGATTGCTCGTTTTATTGCAGGGATGGCAGCGGGTGTTATTTGGGGGCTTTTAGCAGGTTATGTAAGACGCATGGTCTCTACATCGTATCAAGGACGAGCTTTAGCAATTGCTGGGGTTGGCCAACCTATTGCTTTATCAATTGGTGTTCCTTTGGGTGCATGGTTGGGAACGTTGTTTGAGTGGCGTGGCGTATTTTGGATTATGTCTTTATTGGCATTAATTTTATTTGTCTGGATTCGTTTTAGTATTCCTGATTTTGCAGGGCAGTCAGCACAAAAAAGATTGCCCATTTTAAAAGTTCTTTTAATGCCGGGCATTAGAGCTGTTTTAGCAGTCGTCTTCCTTTGGATATTGGCGCATAGCATTCTTTATACTTATATTTCACCTTTTTTGGCCTCGACAGGGCATACATACAAAGTTGAGACTATCCTGTTTATATTCGGCATTTCTTCAATTGTCGGCATTCTCATTACAGGCATGTTTATCGACCGTTCATTAAGAAAAATAACGCTTTTAAGCTTATTTCTCTTTGCTATCGCAACGGCACTTTTGGGTGTTTATAGTTCTTCAAGTTTTGTTGTACTGGCGGGTGTTGTGTTATGGGGAGTTACTTTTGGTGGGGCTCCGACATTATTACAAACAGCTTTGGCAAATACTGCGGGTCACCAAGCAGATGTAGCGCAGTCTATGTTGGTCACGGTATTTAACCTTGCTATCGCATTTGGTGGAATGATTGGCGGAGGACTGCTTGAAAGTTTTGGGGCAGCTTCTTTTTCGTGGTTTATGCTGGCTTTTGCCCTGATTGGGTTATTTACTGTTTACCATGCTCGGAAACATGGTTTTATTTCTTCATAAAAGACTTTTGCCCTTCATGACTAAAAATGAAGGGTAATTTACTTTTATAGTTTGATGCACTTTTGTCAAAAACAGTTAATGTTTTGGTAAAATAAACCGAAAAATACAAATAAAATGGAATTTAAATATAACTAGTTATGAGTAAATGGGAATAAATTCTTTTAAATTTGCTGAATGGCGTAAAAATTCCCAAAAATATTAAAAATTCGCTTTTCTTAGAAAAACAATCCCGCAGGGTGCTGGCTAAACTATATCTCAAGGGTGTGATAGGGATCGAAAAGAGTAGCATGCACCAAAACGTATAACGTTAGTGTGTACTCACCCAAAAGGTCTCGATTCGGCTTAGGACGCTATAGATCAAAAGTTTATAGGCAAAAGGTTCTAACTTACAAAGTTATAATTGTTGAAGTAAACCATAGATGGTTTCCCTTGACACCCTAAAAAATTCTCTATAATAAAAACGATACTTTACAAGAATATAATTCATGAATAAGCCTTATCTTTCTGCTTTACCTACCGACAGCCAAATCTCATCTCAATTGAACAATGCTTACTTCCACGACTCGTGGAGTATTGTGCTGGGTCAGCCCGACCTGAATGTATTTGGGCAGCTCATTAAATTGTTCCGGCATACTCCGCAGTGGATAGAGTGGAGCATGAATGTGCGTAATAAAATTACTTCAAAAATTGGGCTTAAAGATTTAGGAAGTTTTAAGCAAATTGATTCGAATAAAAAAGAAAATGAGTATGTCGCAGGCGACCGAATTGGAATTTTTACCTTACGACAACGTACCGAAAATGAGTTAGTGATTGGAGACGATGACAAGCACTTAAATGTGACTTTATCTGTTTATAAAAATGAAGATACCCAAGTACTCACCATAACCACAGTAGTACATATTAAAAATTGGCTTGGAAGACTGTACATGGTGCCTGTGATTCCTGCCCACCGAAAAATAGTACCAGCAACTTTACAGATATTGGGTTAGAGCACTATTTTTATTTACGATGTGTTAGGCCGAAATCGTTTATATACTAATCTTATTATCATAATAATGGGCTGAATAATATGGACAATAAAAATCAGTATCGCCAATGCGCCGTATGCGGAAAGAGTTTTCCCTTGAAAGATCTGGTCTCTGGTGAAGTCATTCGAGATGTCATTGGTGAAGAAATCTTGAAAGATTATCCAGAGTGGTCTTTTTCAACTTTTATTTGTCGTGCTGATTTGGCGGACTACCGTATTAAATATGTGCAGTCCCTATTACGTTCAGAAAAGGGGGAGCTAACCACTTTGGAGAATGAAGTAATTGGTAGTATGCAACGGCATGAACTCATTACTCGTAATACAGAGACAGAGTTCGATCAGAATTGGACTTTGGGTGAAAAGTTAGCAGATAAAATAGCTTCATTTGGTGGAAGTTGGGTCTTTTTAACTTGTTTTGGGCTGTTTTTAGTGGCTTGGATCCTTTTTAATACCGTAGTGATGGTGGTGCATCCTGTTGATCCTTATCCATTTATTTTGCTTAACCTGATTTTGTCATGTTTGGCTGCAATTCAGGCACCTGTCATTATGATGAGTCAGAACCGTCAAGAAGCCAAAGATCGCTTACGTTCGCAACATGACTATCAAATTAATTTAAAAGCTGAGCTTGAGATTCGTCATTTACATGAAAAAATGGATCATCTTTTATCGCATCAGTGGGAAAGGCTTGCACATATTCAAGAAATTCAGCTCGATCTTTTAGCTGAAATGAATAAAAAGCGATAAAGATTTTTCGAGTTTCACGTGGAACATGATGAGAGCTTATAGATTGCTTTGCGGTAGGCCTGAAATTTCTTTATGATCTGCCGCCATGCTCCCTTGCTATTTCTACGACCATGCCTTTAAACGACAACTTTGTTTATGCTCCGCCACAAGATCCACTCTCAGTTTTATTTGAAGATGACGATTTAATTGTGGTTGATAAACCTGCGGGTTTGTTGTCGGTGATGGGTCGTTTACCTGAGCATCATGACAGTGCTTATTTAAGGGTGCTGGAAAAGTTCCCTTTGGCTAAAGTGACGCATCGTTTAGATATGGCGACGTCGGGCTTACTTATGTTTGCCAAGCACCGTGATGCAGAAGTCGCGGTAAGTAAAATGTTTCAGGCCAGAACAGTCAAAAAGCATTATATTGCGTTGGTGCAAGGCCAAATCACAGAAGAGGGTAGTGTTGAAGTTCCGCTCATTACTGACTGGGAAAATCGCCCAAGACAAATTGTACATTTTGAATTGGGCAAACATGCTAAAACCTTGTTTCAGCCTCTCACTTATGACGAAAAAACAGATCAGACTCGAGTGTTACTTGAACCAGTCACAGGCCGTTCGCACCAGCTCCGTGTGCACATGATGCACATTGGACACCCGATTATGGGCGACAAGCTGTATCACCCTGAACCTAAACGTTTTCATTTAAGCCGTATGGCTTTACATGCTGCCTATCTGGCTTTTCAGCATCCATTGAAAGGCACAGATGTAGTCATTCAATCCCAAGTGCCTTTTTAAAATTTACATACAATTAAAAATTCAATTTGATGCAATTGGGAACGGAATATATACCCAAACTGCAATAAAAGTCGGGTATTCTAAGTCCGAATAATATTAATACTGCGACAACAACAAGGATCACTTTATGACTCGTGACTACGAACAATTTCCAGATGACGATAACGGCAATGTACTTTGGCAAATGGCTGAAGATGGGGATGATTTAACCGAGCTGCATGAAATTGAATTTTCTATTGCTTTTCAAGATCAAAAGAATGCAGAGCAATGTGCACTCTATTTACTTTACCAAGAACAAAAAGTTTCACTTTTCCAAGATGACTCTGTTGAGCCAAACGAATGGGTAATTACCATTTTTGTGAATATGGAACCTGAGTATTCAGACATTGTTGACTTGGAGCAATGGTTTGCCAGCATCGCTGAAAAATTTCAGGGCGAATATGACGGATGGGGCTGTATGGCCTATGTCTTTGAGGAAGAAAGTGAAGAAGACGACCTCTTACAATAAGGTCTAAAAAGAGTAGGAGATACTCATGCACTTATCTCAAAAACAAATTGCGGTACGGTTTTTAGAACTTGCCGCAGCAGGCGAAGTTGATGAAGCCTACAGCAATTACACTGCGCCTAACTTCAAGCATCACAATCCTTATTATGCGGGTGATGCAACTTCGTTGAAGGAAGGTATGCGTGAAAGCGCGGCTGAAAATCCCAATAAAGTCTTTGATGTTCAGCATGTGATTGAAGATGGGACTTTAGTCGCCGTGCATTCGAAACTTGAAATGCAAATGAATGACAAACCTACCATTGTGGCCGTGGTTCATATTTGCCGTTTTGAAAATGGAAAAATTGCTGAGCTCTGGGACATCGGGCAAATGCAGCCTGAACAGCTTGTGAATGAAAATGGCATGTTCTAATAAAAAAGCCCGAAATAATTCGGGCTTTTTTATTTTATAGATGAATTAAAACTTCCACTGTGCGGAGATTGAAGCATTCAGTGGCTCACCCGGTTGAACCCACAAATCGCTATAGCTTGAAACATAGTAAGTTTTATCAAATAAGTTGTTTACGTTCAGTTGATAGCGTAAACGGTCAGATGGGGCATAGTAAGCATTTAAGTTCACGAGGGTATAGCTTGGTAAATTAAAGCCATTATCAAGATTATGTCCACTGCGTTCACCGACATATGTAAGGTTGGCACCTACACCTGCTTTTGTTGAACCTTCTTGTAGAAATTCATAATTGGTGCTTACTGCACCTTGGTGTTTTGGCACATTGCTCAGACGAGCGCCTTTTGGCAAGTCTTGGTCTTTTTCAATTTGTGCATCGGTATAACTATAGTTGGCATTGATGAACCAACGGTCATTGATTTGGCTATTTAAGTCAAACTCAATTCCTTTACTGCTCACTTCGCCTGCTGCAGTTTGAAAGTTACTGTCAATTGGGTCAGTTGTCAGTACATTTTGTTTTTTCATTTTAAACAGAGCAACACTCAGTACACTTTGGTCGCTTATTTTATATTTGGTGCCTACCTCGTAGCTTTCGCCTTTTTCAGGAGCGAAAGTTTGTCCATTTCGGTTCATGCCACTATTTATGGCAAATGAGCGACCATAGTTGCTATAAAACGCCCATTGGTCAGAGGCTTTAAAATTTACTCCGAAACGCGGACTATTTTGATGAAGTGTCTGGTTGCTTTCAGTCTGTGTCAGGTGATTTTTAAAGTCTTGTTCGACCTGATCAAAACGGTTACCAAATAGCACGCTCCACTGGTCATTAAAAAAGATCTGGTCTTGTACATTAAGCGCAAAGTAACGCTGCTGTTCTTTGGTATTAGTAAACGGAGCTAAGTTCGGTAAATATTTGCCATATTCAGGTTGGTAAATATCAATTGTGTTAGGCATGCTAGCACTGTGATTACGACGAAGCTGGTTTTGTTTATAGTCGAGTTGACCAAGCTCGGTTGAAAGTAAAATTTCATGGCGCGCCCACGAAGTATCAACCTTGCCAAGTAACTCTGTCTGAGCCAGCACATCTTGACTTGTATAATCACGATAGCGACGTTGACGCTCTAAAGTACGGCCATCGGCTTGCATACGACGAGGTTCGGTTGCAAAGCCGACCATTTTGGCATCTTTATAGCTGACTGCACTATTTAGCTTCCAGTCAGGGTTAAATTCGTGACTCAGACGTAATTGGTAAAAGTAATCTTTTATTTTCAAATCGCCGTCGTCAGGTTCACCTGTAAAGGTTTTCGGGTCCATCACAAACTGGTGATTGACTGTGCTGACACCACGGTCAAAGGTTCCTTTATGTTCTGTAAATTCACTATCAAAGTCGAGTTGTGTCTGGTCTGAAATTTTCCATGTGAGCTGTGGTGAAAAGAACCAGCGTTCACTGCTGACATGATCACGGAAGCTTTGGTTATCTTCGTGAGCCACTGCTACACGATAGGCCAGTTCATCGTTAATTGGCGCCGTGTGTTCTAGACTAATTCGATATTGTTCTTGGGTATTGGCACGTAGGTTAACTTCACTTTCGCTTTCCCACTGCGGTTTTTTACTGTTGAGGTTAAGCAAACCACCAGTTTCGCCGCGACCATATAGCGCAGCCATTGGCCCTTTTAAGAACTCTAAAGATTCAATATTTACGACATCTTTTGGCGCACTAATCCCTCGGTTGACACTCAAGCCGTTACGGATCATAGAAGCACCTAAATTGGGATCGGTACTAAAACCACGGAAAGAGTAGTTATCCCAAAAGCCGCCACCAAAACTGTTTTGATGAAAAACCCCACTCACCAAGCTTAATGCGTCATCAATCCGTTGAACGTCTTGTTGTTCCATCATTTGTTTTGAAACATAAGCACGGTTAAAAGGGACATCTAAAACATCGTGAGAAAATTTAGTCGCCGAGCTATTTTGGCTCACACTTTCTTGGGTACTTTCAGCCTGAACGCGTATGGTCTCAAGTACTGTTGAGGTTTCGTCTCCCCAAGAGAATGTTGATATAAAAGATAACCCTAATGAAGACAACAATCCTAATTTATGTTGCATAAATAATCAGCCATGAAAGACAAAAGAACTATAATGTAATAGTATAACGTTACATTATTTTATTTATTACCGCTATGCCTATAGAAAAAAATATTGAACGTTTACAGTCGATTGATGCATTGCGTGGTTTGGTCATCCTGATTATGTTGCTCGACCATGTAAGAGAAACATTCTATTTACATAAACAAGTTACTGACCCAATGGACGTAACAGTAACAGAACCAGCATTATTTGGCAGTCGATTATTAGCACATATTTGCGCTCCGGTTTTTGTACTTTTAACCGGGATTTCTGCATTTTTATTTCAGTCAAAAAAACAAAATTTACAGCAAACACGTGCTTTTCTATTAAAACGCGGCTTATTTTTGATTGTATTAGAGCTTACGCTTGTGAATTTTGCATGGACAGCGACTTTTCCACCCGAAGTCATTTACTTACAGGTGATTTGGGCGATCGGTATTAGCATGGTGGTGCTAGCTTGTTGTGTAAGTTTGCCTTTGCCAGTTCTTGCTGGTGTAGCGTTGGTCATTATTTTTGGGCACAACTTATTAGATTCTGTGCACTTTTCACAAGGCATCCTACAGAATATATGGTTTGTTTTACATGAACGTAGCTGGCTTGAGTTTGCGGGTATTAAGCTTCGCACAAGTTACCCTGTTTTACCTTGGATTGGGGTAATTTTATTAGGCTACGTTTTAGGTCAGTTCTTTAGTTCAAAATATACAGCAAAGCAAAGAGGCCGCGCTTTACTCAGCCTTGGTTTAGCAAGTATTGGGTTATTTGTTTTACTGCGTTTTATCAACGTCTATGGTGACCAGCCGTGGCAACATTTTGAGTCATTACAACTGAGCCTCATGAGCTTTTTTAACCTCACCAAGTATCCACCGTCTTTGTTATTTATTTTGCTGAATGTTGGAATTGGTTTGCTTGTGCTGGTTGCTTTTGAACGTATGCAGCAGCACTCGTTTTTAAAACCATTGGTGGTGTTTGGCTCGGTGCCGATGTTCTTTTATTTATTGCATTTATATGTGCTGAAACTGATGTATATGTTTGCACTCAGTCTATGGGGAGCCAACTACGGAAATTATTTGTCGGTCAGCCATGTGTGGATGTTGTGGTTAATCACAATTGTGCTGTCTTTTGCACTCTACCCAGCGGTTAAATGTTTCTCGAAATTCAAACATCAAAATAAACATATTTCGATTTTAAAATATTTCTAATTTCTAAAATGTGAGTAAAGCGAGTTCAATAATGCTCGCTTTACTTGCTTACATCTAAATATAAAGTTTCTTTCACTTCTTCCATGACCACATAACTGTGTGACGATGCCGATGCGGGGAGTTTCTTTAATAGATCGCCTAATAAGCGGCGGTATGCGCTCATTTCTTTTAAACGTGCTTTTACAAGGTAGTCAAATTCACCTGAAATAAGATGACATTCGAGCACTTCAGGAATCTCAACTAAATCTCTGGCCACTTGATCAAATACATCACCAGATTTGGCAGATAACTTAATTTCTAAAAAGACGAGCAGGTTACGGTCTACGTAAGCTGGGTTTAGACGGGCGTAATAACCCATGATAATGCCATCGCGCTCAAGGCGTTTTACACGCTCTGAACAAGGGGTGGTAGAGAGGTTGACTCTCGATGCCAATTCACTAATCGCAATTCGTCCTTCGCGCTGCAAAATGTCCAGAATCATGCGATCTATACGATCTAAGGGACGCATAGATATTTCCTCTTTTTTTAAAATTCTCGCGAGAAAAACATAAATTTACCTAGATTATACCCTGAAAAACAGTGAAATAAACTATTGAAGCAGAAATATACTAGTTAAATAAACTGGTGTGCGTGAGGGAATGGAAATGCGCGTAATTGTATTAGGTAGCGGCGTTATCGGAGTGGCAAGTGCCTATTATCTAGCTCAACAAGGAGCTGAGGTCACTGTTCTTGACCGTCAGTCAGGTCCTGCTGAAGAAACAAGCTTTGGTAATGCAGGTCAAATTTCGCCAGGGTATTCGACCCCTTGGGCAGCACCAGGAATCCCTTTTAAAGCTGTGAAGTGGATGTTCCAACATCACGCACCGCTTGCGATTAATTTAGATGGCAGCATGTGGCAGTTACAGTGGATGGCTCAAATGCTAAAAAACTGTAATCCACAAAGTTATGCTGTAAACAAAGAACGTATGATGCGTGTGGCTGAATACAGCCGTGATTGCTTACGTGAACTTAGAAAAGATACAGGCATTAATTACGAAAACCGCGCTAAAGGTACTTTGCAGTTATTCCGTAAAGAAGCGCAAATGGAAGCGGTTCAACGCGACATTAGCGTGCTACAAGAGTGCGGCGTAAGCTACGAGTTATTAAATGGCAACGAACTTGGCCGTGTAGAACCAGCGTTGGCAAATGCGCAAGATAAACTCGTTGGTGGTTTACACTTACCAAATGACGAGACAGGTGACTGTTATTTATTTACCAATGCTTTAGCTCAAATTGCTAAAGAGTTGGGTGTTAACTTCCAGTTCAACCAAAACGTAGAAAAATTGATTGTTGAAGGCGATGAAATTAAGGGCGTTCAGGTCAATGGTAAGGTCTTAACAGCAGATCGTTATGTTTTAGCGTTTGGTAGCTATTCACGTGATTTCTTGAAACCACTTGATCTACAGTTGCCTGTATATCCTGTGAAAGGTTATTCGTTGACGATTCCAATTGCTGACCCAGCTTTTGCTCCGCAATCTACGGTGCTTGATGAAACCTACAAAATCGCGATTACTCGTTTTGACCAACGTATTCGCGTAGGTGGTATGGCTGAGTTAAGTGGTTTCAATTTAGGTCTGAACGAAGACCGCCGTGCAACTTTGCAAATGGTCACTCAGGACTTGTTCCCAGGCGGTGATATGGCACAGGCATCTTTCTGGACTGGTCTACGTCCAATGACACCAGACAGCACTCCAATTATTGGCGCGACTCGCTTTAAAAATCTGTTCTTGAATACAGGTCACGGTACTTTAGGTTGGACCATGGCATGTGGTTCAGGAAAATTAATTAGTGACATCGTATTGAATCATAAGACTGAAATCAGTACCGATGGCCTTTCAATTCAGCGTTATTCACACGCGCATGCTGCATAACGGACGTTAGGAAAGTAATCATGCCTCGTCCTATTACCGCAGTGATCCACCGTCAAGCCTTACAAAATAACTTGGCGGTGGTACGCAAGGCTATGCCAAACAGTAAGGTCTTTGCCGTTGTAAAAGCCAATGCTTATGGACACGGAATTGAACGTGTTTATGAAGCATTTAAAGCAGCAGATGGCTTTGCCTTACTTGATCTTGATGAAGCAAAACGCATTCGTGCTCTAGGTTGGACAGGTCCAATTTTGTTGCTCGAAGGGATTTTCTCTCCTCAAGATTTATTTGATTGTGTGCAGTATCAACTCAGTTTCACCATTCATAGTGAAGCGCAAATCGAGTGGGTAGAAAAGCATCCTTATCCAGCTCAATTTGATGTTTGTCTAAAAATGAACAGTGGTATGAACCGCCTTGGTTTTAAACCACAGCACTATGTTCAGGCATGGAAACGTTTAAATAGCTTGGCAAATGTGTCCAAGATTACGCACATGATGCATTTTTCAGATGCAGATGGCGATCGTTTCGGCCAGCAAGGCATTGATTATCAAATCACTGCATTTGAAGAAATTATTAAAGATTTACCGGGTGAAAGGTCAGTAAGTAATAGCGCAGCAATTCTGCGCTATCAAGACCAGCTCAAATCAGATTATGCGCGTAGCGGCATCATGCTCTATGGCAGCTCGCCAGACTACCCGACGCATAGTATTGCGGACTGGGGCTTACAACCGACCATGAGCTTACGCAGCGAAATTATTTCCGTTCAGCATTTAGAACCGAATGAAAGCGTAGGTTATGGCTCAAACTTTGTCGCAGAGCAACCTATGATGATTGGGATTGTGGCTTGCGGCTATGCCGATGGTTATCAGCGTATTTCACCAACAGGTACGCCTGTTTTAGTGGACTCTGTCCTCACTCGTACAATTGGCCGCGTCAGCATGGATATGTTGGCAGTCGATTTAACGGGCATTGAGAGTGCCAAAGTCGGCAGTGAAGTTGTGCTTTGGGGCCAATCAAGTACAGGCGTCGTTTTACCTATTGATGATGTCGCAGTTTCATCCGGTACGGTGGGCTATGAACTGATGTGTGCTGTCACCGCCCGTGTTCAATTTATTAATCAGGTATAAGGAAATCCGAATGTCGAATTCAGATATACAAAAGATTAACACTAACGAAGTCATGAGCGCCGTGACTGTTTTTAACAAAGTGGTTTATCTGTCAGGTCAGGTACCTAAAAATACCGAGCAAGACGTGGCAGGCCAAACTCGTGAAATTCTTGCAACGATTGATGAACTTTTGGCATTAGCCAATACCGACAAATCTCGCTTGCTCTCTGCACAGCTCTATTTGAAAAATCTTTCTGACTTTTCAACCGTAAATGCAATTTGGGTTGACTGGTTAAAAGGGTGTGTTGCTCCATCGCGTGCCACAATTCAGGCCGATTTGGTCAATCCAGATTGGTTAATTGAAATTGCCGTGACGGCAGCACAAAAGTAATTCGTTTTTACTCCAAAAATGATGATGTATCTAACAGAAGGAAGATAGATACGGTTTATCCAGTCATTTTTGGTGAACAGATTCAGTGACCTATGGCATACGGTTCGATTTTCGCCATAGGTTGCTGATCTTAACAAAGGAATTCAAAAAGGAATTTTAATATGACAACGGCTCGTCATTCAGATACGGAAAACTCTCCTGATCATCTGCAACGAAAACTGTCTAACCGTCATTTACAACTGATTGCAATTGGCGGTGCAATTGGAACCGGCCTATTTATGGGTTCGGGCAAAACCATCTCCCTCGCTGGTCCTTCAATTCTTTTAATCTATATGATTATTGGAGGAATGTTCTTTTTCTTAATGCGGGCAATGGGCGAGTTGCTCCTTGCAAATCTGCATTACAAATCTTTTGTTGATATGGCTCATGACTTGATTGGTCCTTGGGCCGGTTACTATTTGGGTTGGACCTATTGGTTAGGTTGGGTGCTGGTGGGTATTGCGGACCTTTCAGCGGTCATTAACTATTTGAGCTTCTGGCTGCCCGATGGCACGAGCTTTTCGCCAACGCAACAAGCCATGATTAGCGCAGGTTGTGTAATGTTTGTTATGGGTCTTAACCTACTGACTGTACGCCTATTTGGTGAAATTGAATTTTGGTTTGCACTCATTAAGATTTTAGCCATTATTGGCCTGATCGGAGTGGGTGGCTATATGATTTTCAGCCATTTCCAAGCTCCACAAGGCGCTGTTGCAAGCATTAGCAATGTTTGGTCGCATGGCGGTTTATTTCCAAAAGGTACAGAAGGCTTCTTGGCAGGATTCCAGATTGCCGTGTTTGCTTTTGTAGGGGTTGAACTGGTTGGTACAACGGCTGCTGAAACCAAAGATCCAGAGAAGAATTTACCGAAAGCAATTAACGCGATTCCTGTACGTATTATTTTGTTCTATGTACTCGCACTCTTTATTGTGATGTCAGTAACGCCTTGGGATCATATTCGCGCAGACAAAAGTCCGTTTGTTGAGTTGTTCTTAAATGCGGGTATTCCTGTTTCAGCTATCATCATGAACTTGGTGGTACTGTCTTCGGTGATGTCTTCAATGAACAGCGGTGTGTTTTCAACCAGTCGTATGCTGTTCGGCTTATCAAAAGACGGTCAGGCGCCAAGTGCCTTGGGGCGTTTATCAAAACGTGCAGTACCTTCAAATGGTTTGATTTTCTCTTGTATTTTCATTATGGGCGGGGCAGTACTTCAGTACTTTGTTCCAAACACCATGGAAGCATTTACTTTGGCAAGTTCACTCTGTGTGATTCTATTCATTAGTGTCTGGAGTCTTATCATGGTGTGCTATTTACGCTATCGTAAATTACGTCCTGAATTACATGAAAAATCTACTTTTAAAATGCCCGGTGGCATTTGGATGAGCTATATCGTTTTGGCATTTATGCTTTTCACTTTAGTCATCTTGGCACTTGAGCCAGATACATTAAAAGCGCTCTATGTCAGTCCAGTATGGTTAGTTATCTTAGGTGTTACCTATCATGTGCTCTATAAACCACGCATGAAAAAACTAGGACGCGAACTCGTCAACGATCATTAAGTTTTATTAAAAGCCAATCAAACATGATTGGCTTTTTTTATTTTCTTTCGATTTTTTATCGGAATAATGTTGTTTATTTTTAACTCAATAGAGCAGTTTAGAGGGGGGCGTAAAAGCGACATCTAGCATTATCACATGCTACACTCCGGCTAATCTGGAGAATCCAGATATGTTAATTAAAATTGCCGTGAAGGCAGTACATAAATAATGTGACTTAAAAAAACAGGACAAACGATTTATCAATTAAGGAAAAAATATACTTGAACATCTTGTCCTGAGGTATAGACTCAGCAACCCACGATATACGGTTCGTTTTTCTCCCTATAGGTTGCTGATTTTAAGTTAAGCAAAATATAAAAAGGACTTCTAATATGACAATGGTTCATCATCCCGATGAGGCAGGCTCCCCTGATCATTTACAACGGAAATTAAATAATCGCCATCTACAAATGATTGCAATTGGCGGTGCAATTGGAACCGGTCTATTTATGGGCTCGGGCAAAACCATCTCCCTCGCTGGTCCTTCAATTCTCGTGATTTACATGTTAATTGGTGGCATGTTTTTTTTCTTAATGCGTGCATTAGGTGAATTACTACTCGCTAATTTGCATTACAAGTCATTTGTCGATATGGCATATGATTTGATTGGCCCATGGGCTGGTTATTATATAGGTTGGACCTATTGGTTAGGCTGGGTACTGGTCGGTATTGCAGATTTATCTGCGGTCATTAACTATTTAAGTTTCTGGCTGCCCGAAGGCGCCAGTTTCTCACCAACACAACAAGCCATGATTAGTGCAGGCTGTGTACTATTCATTTTAGGGCTTAACCTTCTTACGGTGAAGTTGTTTGGTGAAGTTGAATTCTGGTTCGCACTCATTAAGATTTTGGCCATTATTGGCCTGATTGGAGTCGGTGGTTACATGATCCTCACTCATTTTCAAGCTCCGCATGGTGAGGTTGTTAGTGTAAGTAATGTGTGGTCGCATGGTGGCATATTTCCAAAAGGCGTAAGCGGATTTTTGGCAGGTTTCCAGATTGCCGTATTTGCCTTTATTGGCGTCGAATTGATTGGTACAACAGCCGCTGAAACGAAAGATCCAGAGAAAAATCTACCGAAGGCAATTAACGCGATTCCTGTACGTATTATTCTATTCTATGTCCTAGCACTCTTTGTGGTGATGTCAGTAACACCTTGGGATCACATTCGTGCAGATAAAAGTCCATTTGTTGAGTTGTTCTTAAATGCAGGTATTCCAGTTTCAGCCATCATCATGAACTTGGTCGTACTATCTTCAGTGATGTCTTCAATGAACAGCGGTGTGTTTTCAACCAGTCGTATGCTGTTCGGTTTATCGAAAGATGGTCAGGCGCCAAGTGCATTGGGGCGTTTATCAAAACGTGCCGTACCTTCAAATGGTTTAATCTTCTCATGTATTTTCATTATGGGTGGGGCAGTGCTTCAGTACTTTGTTCCAAACACCATGGAAGCATTTACTTTGGCAAGTTCACTTTGTGTGATTCTCTTTATTAGTGTATGGCTTCTGATCATGGCGTGCTATTTACGTTACCGTAAGTTGAGTCCAGAGTTACATGCTAAATCGACTTTTAAAATGCCGGGCGGGGTGTTGATGGCGTATGTTGTCATTGCATTTTTCTTGTTCACTTTAGTGATTTTGGCACTAGAGCCAGATACATTAAAAGCACTCTATGTTAGTCCATTATGGCTAGTTGTTTTAGGCGTTAGCTATCATGTGTTTTATAAACCACGCATGAAAAAACTAGGCCAAGAAAGTTTTGATTAATTATTACTAATTTCAAAAAAGCCAATCATCCGTGATTGGCTTTTTTATTTACACTCTCTAATCAACCAACAAATGCTGATATTTATCGGCTTGTTTACGCAAATAATCCCAGACCAGTTTAATGCGCGGTTCATGCTGTAAATCAACAAAAGTCAGCATCCAGAAGGTATGAGTAAAGCGAACTTGCTGCTCTAAAACGACGTTAAGTTCTGGTTTATCATCTGCTAAAAACTTTGGCAAAATCGCAAGCCCTGCACCAGCACTCACCGCAATTTGTTGGGCTAAAATACTGCTGCTACGGAAGTTGGCATTAAGCTTTAAGGGTAACCGTTCTAAACAGTACAACTCAGGGCTATACACCAGATCATCAATATAGTTAACAAAACGGTGTTGGGTTAAATCTTCTAAACCACGAATGGGTGGGTTTTGCGCCAGATAGTTTTGGCTGCCATAAATTTTTAAGCAGTAGTCTGATAACCGCGTAATGATGTAGGGCCCAGACGTTGGACGATCAATTGACACCACAATGTCTGCCTCACGGTGGGAGAGCTTAATCATTTTCGGTACTGGAATCAGATCGATGGTGAGCAGTGGATATTGAATAGAGAACTCAGCCAGTAAACGGGCTAAAAACGCAGTGCCAAAACCTTCAGGTGTGCCAATTCGCACACGACCTTGCAAAGGTTGATGTGGTTTCTCAATTTGTAAGAAAGCTTGTTCCATTTGCTCAACTCGAGGAACAAGTGCCATCCCTTCGAGTGTCAACTCATAACCAGTCGCTTCACGCTTAAACAACGTTGTACCCAAAGCAAGTTCTAGTGCCTGAATCCGTCTAGCTACTGTACTGTGCTCGACACCAATAATCCGCGCAGCGTTGGTCAGCGTTTTAGTCCGAGCTAAAACCAGAAAAAAATGTAGATGATCCCAATCCACTTTCATTTTTGTTGTCATCCTTGTGCATATTTGCACAACAATCGTGCATGAATTTCCGTTGGTGGTCAAAGTTTTCTTTGCTAGTCTCAATTGAAACTGGAATAAAGAAAATACGATCAAGAAGTATTTTCTAATAATTGAACACAATAAAAATATGGCCTACGGAGAGGTTATGAACACAATCCAAAAAATCGAATTGGAAACCGCTAAATTACTCATTAACGGAAATTTTATCGAATCTGAAACACAGGAATGGCAAGACATTGTTAACCCTGCAACTCAGGAAGTGATTGGTCGTGTACCATTTGCAACGGTTAAAGAAGTTGACGCTGCTATTCAAGCTGCACAAGATGCTTTTGCTTCTTGGCGTCAGACCCCAATTCAGGCACGTATGCGCATCATGCTTAAGTTACAAGACTTAATCCGTGCCAACATGAAGGAAATTGCACAAGTCCTAACGGCTGAACAAGGCAAAACTTTGGCCGACGCAGAAGGTGATATTCAACGTGGTTTAGAAGTGGTTGAACATGCGTGTTCAATAGGCACTTTGCAAATGGGTGAATATGTTGAAGGTGTTGCGCGTGGTGTAGATACTTACACATTGCAGCAACCTTTGGGTGTCTGTGCGGGTATTACGCCGTTTAACTTCCCTGCCATGATTCCACTTTGGATGTTCCCAATGGCAATCGTGTGCGGCAATACCTTTGTTTTAAAACCATCAGAACAAGATCCGTTATCAACCATGATGCTAGTCGAGCTTGCGATTCAAGCAGGCATTCCAGCAGGTGTGCTGAACGTTGTGCATGGCGGTAAAGAAGTGGTTGACCGTCTGTGTACACATAAAGACATTAAAGCGATTTCATTTGTAGGTTCAACTGCTGTTGGAACGCATGTTTATAACCTTGCAGGACAACATGGCAAACGTGTGCAGTCGATGATGGGTGCAAAAAACCATGTGGCTGTTATGCCAGATGCCAATAAAGAGCAAACCTTAAATGCCTTGGTCGGTGCAGCATTTGGTGCAGCGGGGCAACGCTGTATGGCACTGTCGGTTGCGGTAATGGTGGGTGAAAGTAAACAGTGGATTCAAGAGTTAGTTGAAAAAGCGAAAACCTTAAAAGTAAACGCAGGCCATGAGCCAAATACTGACATTGGCCCAGTCATTTCAAAACGTGCCAAAGCGCGTGTACTTGATTTAATTAATAGCGGTGTTGAGCAAGGGGCAGAGTTGCTACTCGATGGCCGTGATGTTCAAGTTCAAGGCTATGAATCGGGCAACTTTGTCGGCGCGACGATTTTTAGCGGCGTAAATACCGACATGCGTATTTATAAAGAAGAAGTCTTTGGGCCTGTACTTTCCATTATTTGTGTAGACACCCTTGAGGAAGCGATTGCTTTAATCAATGCCAACCCATTTGGTAATGGTGTAGGTCTATTTACACAAAGTGGCGCGATTGCACGTACTTTCCAAAACTTAATTGATGTTGGCCAAGTCGGTATCAACATTCCAATTCCTGTGCCAGTGCCTTTCTTTAGTTTTACGGGTTCAAGAGGTTCAAAACTTGGTGATTTGGGGCCATACGGCAAACAAGCTGTACAGTTCTATACCCAAACTAAAACCATTACCAGTCGTTGGTTTGAAGATAGCCATGAAGTTGGCGGTGTAAATACAACCATTAGTTTACGTTAAGGGGATCACGGATGAATATCGCCTTTATCGGTCTAGGGAATATGGGCGGCAGAATGGCCCATAACCTACTTAAAGCCGGAATCAAAGTTTACGGATATGACCTCAGTGAAGTTGCTATTCAGCACTTCGCCGAGGCAGGTGGCATAGTATGCGACAGCCCACAGGCAGCAGCAAAACAAGCTGATGTGGTCATTAGCATGCTACCTGCGGCCAAGCACGTTAAAGAAGTTTACTTGGGTGAAAATGGTGTATTGGAAGTGCTAAAAGCAGGTAGCTTATGCATTGATAGCAGTACTATTGACCCACAAACCATTAAAGACATTGCCGCTGTTGCACATAGCAAAAATATTAAAATCTGTGACGCACCCGTCTCTGGTGGAACCATTGGTGCCCAAGCAGGAACTCTAACCTTCATGGTGGGTGCCGATGAGCAAACCTTTAATGAAGTAAAACCTGTGCTTAGTCACATGGGCAAAAATATTGTTCATTGTGGTGATGTCGGTGCAGGTCAAATTGCCAAAATCTGCAATAACCTGATTTTGGGTATTTCAATGGCTGCTGTTGCCGAAGGTATGGCACTTGGTGTGAAGTTGGGCATCGACCCACAAGCATTGGCAGGCGTTATTAACACCTCAAGTGGTCGTTGCTGGAGCTCGGATGTGTGTAACCCATGGCCACATATTAATGAAAATGCGCCAGCATCTCGAGGCTACCAAGACGGCTTTGCGACTCAGCTGATGCTAAAAGATTTAGGACTCGCTGTAGAGGCCGCGGGCCAAGTCAAACAGCCAGTTGTATTAGGTGGCATGGTACAGCAGCTCTATCAGCAAATGTGCATGCGCGGGAATGCCAATCTCGATTTTTCGAGCATTATTCAGCAATACCTGCCACAAGAGGCGTAACGGTAAAGCCAAAGGATGGCTTTAAACACATTAAACCCTGTCGTGAATAACAACAAATCCGGACTGAGGGAAAAGATATGATGGATTATCAAAATGCTGCACAGGCTTTCGATTTGGAAAGTACTGCAAAACAGATGTTATCAGGTTCACTTGATGCCTTAAATGCTTGTTATGAATGCTGTGATCGACATGCAGATGGCGACAAAATTGCGCTGTATTGGCAAGGAAAAGACGGACGAAAAGAGCAATATACCTTCCGTGAATTAAAAGAATGGTCGAGTCAATTTGCTAACTTTTTAAAATCACAAGGTGTGAAAGCAGGTGACCGTATTTCAGGTCTATTACCAAGAACACCTGAACTGGTCGTGACGATTTTTGCAGCTTGGCGAATTGGTGCCGTCTATCAACCACTATTTACTGCATTTGGCCCAAAAGCGATTGAGCACCGTATTCAGCTTGCACAAAGTAAGCTGGTGGTGACCGATATGGGCAACCGTAGCAAGCTTGATGAAATTGAAAATTGCCCTGCAATTGTGACGGTGGCCGACGCACAAGGTACTCCGCTTAAAGCAGGCGATTTTAACTTTTGGAATGAAGTGAAACAGCAGTCCGATCAATGCGATCTGGTGATGCGTAGCATTCAAGATCCTTTCTTGCTCATGTTTACTTCAGGTACTACAGGTCCTGCTAAACCCTTGGAAGTGCCATTAAAAGCACTGATTGCCTTTGGTCGATATATGCAAGATGCCATTGGTTTAACCGAAGAAGATTCATTCTGGAATATTGCCGATCCAGGTTGGGCATATGGCCTGTACTACGCGATTACTGGGCCATTATTTTTGGGCCACGCTACTTTGTTCTATGAAGGTGGTTTCAGCACGGATAGCCTATGCCAAATTGTGAAAGATTATAAAATTAACAACTTGGCAGGGGCACCAACGGCCTACCGCATGATGATGGCAGCTGATCCAGCACAAATGGCGCCGTTAAGAGGGCAGTTCCGTGTAGTGAGCAGCGCAGGCGAGCCGCTTAACCCAGAAGTGATTCGCTGGTTTAAACAAGTGCTTGATGCTCCGATTTATGATCACTATGGGCAAACTGAAGTGGGCATGGTGGTGTGTAATCATCATGGTTTAAAACATGAAATTCATGCCGGTTCAGCAGGTTTCCCAAGTCCGGGCTACCGTGTTGCGATTGTCAATGAACAAGGTGAAGAGCTTCCAGCGGACACCCCAGGAATTTTAGCAGTCGACATTAGCCAGTCTCCAATGATGTGGTTCGGCGGCTATAAAGAAAGCCGAAAATCACCATTTGTTGGTCATTACTATTTAACTGGCGACACTGCCGAGTTACATGCCGATGGCAGCATGAGCTTTGTTGGCCGTAGCGATGATGTAATCACCACATCGGGCTATCGGATTGGGCCATTCGATGTGGAAAGCGCTTTACTCGAACATGATGCAGTGGTTGAGGCTGCAGTGATTGGTGTGCCTGACCCAGACCGTACCGAAGTGGTTAAGGCATTTGTAATTTTAGCTACGGATGCTCAACCTTCAGATGCACTTGCTGAACAGCTCAGCCAATTTGTTAAAAGACGACTTTCTGCACATGCGTACCCACGTTTAGTTGAATTTGTGAGTGAATTACCTAAAACTCCAAGTGGTAAAATTCAGCGCTTTTTATTGCGTAATCAAGAAATTGCTAAACAACAAGCTAAAGCAGGGTAAAGGAAATAACAATGCAATTTACCGAAGAACAATTACTCATTCGTGATATGGCGAAAAGTTTCGCCCAAGAACAAATTAAGCCTCATGCCAGCGATTGGGATCGAGACGGGACATTCCCAAAGGAAACCTTGGCTCAAATGGGGCAACTCGGTTTTATGGGTATGCTTGTTTCAGAGCAATGGGGTGGTTCTGACACTGGTAACTTAGCCTATGTACTAGCCCTCGAAGAAGTTGCGGCAGCAGATGGCGCAACCTCAACCATCATGAGTGTACATAACTCGGTTGGCTGTGTGCCTATTTTAAAATTTGGTACTGATGAGCAAAAAGAGCGTTTTTTAAAACCTCTGGCGCAAGGTGAAATGATCGGTGCTTTTGCTTTAACCGAACCACATACTGGCTCAGATGCGGCAGCTCTTAAAACCCGAGCGGTGAAAGATGGCGATGATTACATTTTAAATGGTGCCAAGCAGTTTATTACCTCGGGTGATAATGCGGGTGTCATTATTGTGTTTGCAGTGACTGATCCGAGCGCGGGTAAAAAAGGCATTAGTGCATTTCTAGTCCCACGTGAAACTCCGGGTTATGAAGTGATTCGTGTTGAAGAAAAACTAGGTCTGCATGCTTCAGATACGTGTCAGATTGCGCTGACCGATGTACGTATCCATAAAAGCCTCATGCTTGGCAAAGAAGGTGAGGGCTTGAAAATCGCTCTTGCCAATTTAGAAGGTGGACGTATTGGTATTGCTGCACAAGCAGTCGGTTTAGCACGTGCGGCGCTCGAAGAAGCAACTCGTTATGCCAAAGAACGTATTACTTTTGGAAAACCAATTTTTGAGCATCAAACCATCGCTTTTCGCCTTGCCAGTATGGCAACTGAAATTGAAGCAGCGAGACAACTGGTTCACTACGCTGCGCGTTTAAAAGAAGCAGGTCAACCGTGTCTCAACGAAGCTTCAATGGCCAAGTTATTTGCTTCAGAAATGACTGAGCGTGTGTGCTCGAGTGCGCTACAAGTGTTTGGTGGCTATGGCTATCTCAGAGATTTCCCAATTGAACGTATTTATCGTGATGCGCGTATTTGTCAAATTTACGAAGGCACAAGCGATATCCAACGTTTAGTGATTACACGTAGTCTATAAAATCAGAACAAGGAATAAATAATGCAGTGGCAAAGTATTTTATTAGAAAAGCGTAATGGGGTTGGACTGATTATATTAAATCGCCCTCAAGCGCTCAATGCTTTAAACAGCGAATTAATTAGTGAAATTAATCAGGCATTAGATCAGCTCGAAAAAGACCGCGAAATTGGTTGCATCGTATTGGCAGGCTCTGAAAAAGCTTTTGCCGCAGGTGCAGACATTAAAGAAATGGCTGATTTAGCATTTCCTGATATTTATTTTGATGACTTTTTCCATCTTGCAGACCGTATTGCACAGCGCCGTAAACCTCTAATTGCAGCGGTGAGTGGCTATGCGTTAGGTGGTGGCTGTGAATTGGCGCTTATGTGTGATTTTATTTATTGTGCCGACAACGCCAAGTTTGGCTTACCCGAAGTGACCTTAGGGGTAATTCCGGGTATTGGTGGCACTCAACGCTTAACCCATGCCATTGGTAAAGCCAAAGCAATGGAAATGTGTTTTACCGCTCGTCAAATGGGCGCTGTAGAAGCAGAGCAAAGTGGTTTAGTCGCACGTGTGTTTAGCAAAGAAGAATTACTTGAACAAACCTTGCAAGCAGCTGAAAAAATTGCGGCACGCTCTTTAACTGCAAACATGATGCTTAAAGAAACCATTAACCGAGCTTTTGAAGTAAACCTTACTGAAGGCTTGCGTTTTGAAAGACGTATGTTCCATTCAATATTTGCAACATTTGACCAAAAAGAAGGAATGCAGGCATTCGTTGAAAAACGAAAGCCAAATTTTAAAAATCAATAAGAGATCAATAAAATGAATACAGAAAATCACTTAATGATTGAGCGACAAGGTAAGCTTGGCGTCATTACCTTAGACCGTGTGACTCATCTCAATGCATTGTCGCTAGATATGATCAAAAGTATTGGTGCCCAATTGGAACTGTGGCGAAATGATGCTGCTATTCAGGCCGTTTTAATCAAATCAAATAGCCCAAAGGCCTTCTGTGCAGGCGGTGATATTCGCTATCTCTATGACAGTTATAAAAATGGCACGGCCGACTACAAAGGCTATTTTAGTGCCGAATATAAAATGCTGAATGTACTGCGTGAATATGCAAAGCCAGTCATTGTTGTACTTGATGGCTATGTATTAGGTGGCGGTTTTGGCTTGGCTCAGGCTTGTCACATTGTGGTGAGCAGCGAAAAGTCCAGATTTGCTATGCCTGAAACAGCAATTGGCTTTTTCCCAGACGTTGGTGCAACACACTTCTTGTCTCGTCTTGATGATATTGGTGTTTATATGGCCATTACGGGTGAGCAGATCAGCAGTAGTGATGCGCTTTACCTCGATTTAATTGACTACCATGTGCCAAGCGAGCAGTTACAAGCTTTGCAAGATGCTCTCGTTGAAGCACCAAGTTTAACTAAAGAGGGAATTGAACACATCATTACCCGATTTATTACTCGTCCTGCTGAAAGTGAGCTCAAACAGTTGGCAGAAGGTATTCGTAAACACTTCGGATATCAGCATTTAGATGAAATCGAGCAAAGTCTTGAAAATGAACAAGATGAAAGCTTAAAAACTTGGGCAAGTAAGATGCTTAGTATTTTGCAGCAGCGCTCATTTATAGCCAAGCAAACCAGTTTGAAACTGCAACATTTAGGCCGTGGGCTTTCTTTACCGCAGTGTATGCAGCTTGAACGTGATTTACAGGATATTTGGTTTGAGCATGGTGACTTTATTGAAGGTGTCCGTGCTCTCATTGTCGATAAAGACAAACAACCGCAGTGGCAAGAACGTAATTCGAAATTTGAGCCAATTTTAGAAAAATTGAGCTAAACCGCATTACAAAAACATAAAAAGCTTAAGGAGATAAAGCGAGACCTGAAAATGCTTATGGTCAGGGCTGGTCATAAGCATAAAAAAGATAAAACAAGAAAATCTAAAAAGGATATTACGATGCAAACAGTACATGGAAACGGTTCAAATACTAAAAAGTCGTCACATCGATTAGCAGGCATCTCTAGCATGGTCGGCACGACCATTGAGTGGTATGACTTTTTTATTTACGGTGCGGCGGCGGCGCTGATTTTTAATAAATTATTTTTCCCAAATCTGGATGCCCTTACGGGTGTGCTTGCTGCATTTGCCACCTATGCCGTTGGGTTTATTGGGCGACCACTAGGGGGCTTAGTCTTTGGTCATTTTGGTGACAAGATTGGCCGTAAATCGATGTTGTTGCTAACGCTGATGCTCATGGGGATTCCGACTGTACTCATTGGCCTCTTACCAACTTACGAATCAATTGGTTACTGGGCTGCAATTTGTTTGGTTGTCTTACGATTCATTCAAGGGATGGCAATGGGCGGTGAATGGGGCGGTGCTGTGCTCATGGCCGTTGAACATGCACCCGAAGGCGGTAAAGGGTTCTGGGGAAGTTTGCCTCAAGCCAGTACAGGTGGCGGTTTAATGCTAGCCTCAATCGCGTTGGGTCTGGTGTCGTTATTACCTGAACAAGCACTGTTTAGCTGGGGGTGGCGTTTACCGTTTCTTGCCAGCATTATTTTACTCGCAGTAGGTTGGTACATTCGAGTGAAAGTACCTGAATCACCAGATTTTGAAAAAGTAAAACAGCAGTCCGAAGAAGTCAAAGTTCCTGCTTTACAAGTTTTTAAAAACCATCCAAAGCAACTCATCACCATTATTTTGGCGCGTGCTGCCGAAAACGCATGGTTTTATATTGCTTCAACCTTTACTTTGGCTTATACCACTGCACAACTTGGGATCGCACGCCAAGACATTTTGTTTGCCACCATTTGCGGTGCAATAGTCATTCTATTTATGACACCATTATGTGGACATTTGTCAGATAAAGTCGGTCAACGCAATATGTTCATGTTTGGTTTATGCATATTGGCACTTTATTGCTACCCATTTTTCACCATGCTCAACACAAAAGACCCAGTATTAGTCTGGACAGCAATTGTTTTAGCAATTGGCGTGGTCTTTCCCATTATGTACGCACCACAAGCTCAGCTTTTTGCCCGTCAATTTCCGGCAGAAATTCGATATAGCGGAATCTCAATTTCGGTACAGTTGGCTGGGGTGCTTGGTGGTGGTTTAGCACCGTTAATTGCGACCAAACTTTTAAGTATCGGGCAGGGTAATCCTTACTTAATTATGATTTATATTGGATCTATGGCTATCGTTGCGATCATATCGACTTCATTTATGCCACGTGATTGGCAGACTAAAACTGATGAGGCTTACCATAAGAAATCAGAATTAAATTTGAAAACCAAAATTACTGAGCAGTCTTAATATTAAGTTTGATTCTTCAAATAAAGAAAAGCCCTAATCTTTTGACTAGGGCTTTTAACGTTGAGCGAGCGAAACGAGATTCGGGCTTAAGGCTTTAATCTTTGCAATGTCACTAATATTCTTAGACTTTGATTAGCAAACTACACTTCAATCAAGCATGCAAACATGGCATATCCCTCGATAACCATTGGCGGTCCTGCACGATGGGCGCGAAAACCCGCGGCACGTAATAACCGCTCTACCCCAAGAGGTGAGGTCGTAATGAGTTGTTTTGCACCTTGTTTTCTTGCAAAGTTGATCGCTTCTTGCAGAATTGCAATAGAGACTGGGGATGACACTGCTTGATTAGCAGAGGTCGGTGGATTCGAGAAATCTACGGCTGAAAACCTTGATAATTCCCAAATTTCTGGTGAGCAAGGAATAGGCATTCCATTCATTAATTGAGGAAATATTTCACCCAGTAAATAGGGTTGAGTCGTGGGTAGTAGTCTGGCACAGCCAATAATATTGGATTCTCTATCTTGAGCGACGACGTAAGCTGTATCGACTTTATCAAATTGATCTAGTTCTTCATTATTTGGACAGTTCAACTCCCAACCCAAATGTTCAACAAATACCTTGTAGCGATAACTTTTAAATTTGGTATATAGGACTTCTGAAAAATTGTTTTGGAATCCAGCAATAACATTCATTACAAGTGCTTCCACTTATTTTTCAGGCGACTTTACTCGACAGCTGAAAAGGTGGTAACTGTAAGAATTTACAGGTTTCTAAGAGAAATTTGGACTTAATTTAGTCTTTGTTTGTGTTGTATTGATTTGAGCATAAATGAACTGTTCCCAAAACAAAGAATCTATTTTTTTTTCGATTAATGTTTCAGTAACATCAAATCCAATATCTGTACCAGATAAATCAACAATCATGATATTGCTTCGAGGTAGCCCAATTCGTTTTAAGCTAGCAATTCCATTGTTCTCAATAAATTCCCAGTCCCATCCGGTACTTAAAGCTGGACTCCGTGATGTTGCCCATTCAGTAAACCCACAATATAGAATTCGAGAGTCTTCAATTTGTGTAGTTTCAACAATAGATATGAGGTGTTGGAGGGGGTAATTCATAAGCTGGATTTCATTCATCCGAATAAAACCATCTGTTGAGATTGAAAAATCAGGGGGGATTGTGACCATGCTACCTATTCAAGTGACTTGAATTACAGTTCTATAGATAAATAACATAAATTATTGCCAACAAAATACTGTTAAGTTTTACAGGTTAGCCGTAATCTGGTGATACACAACGTTAAGCTGTTCTTTAGAAAGTACTTCGGGTAGGAAGTTTTACTTACGCGGAAATTGACCCATCTATAGCTTCAATATGAGAGTTGCTTGTTTCAAGATTATCAACAGCTTAAGTTTTTCATATGTATTGTAGATAATATCTATCATATTATTAAAATAATATTTTAGAAATCATTATCATTATTATGCGTTTCATTAAATAATAAATAAAAATTTATACTTCTAGTATCACTAGGAGATGTTATTATTTAGTTAAATTAATAGAAATATACAAATAAGAAGAAATAATAGGCTCCTTTTAAAAATAAAAAATACTCATTTTTGGAATAAAATGCATCCTGTAAATTTGAGACTTTCAAGCATAATTCGCATGTGCAATATAACAACCTTAAAAAGCTTTCTGAAACCAGTTTATCCGGAAAATTTATCACCCTCTCAGGCTCAAAAATGTTGTTAATTGGATTATGTATTCACTATATGCAACTAAATAAAAATGATTTATGCATGAGGTTTAATGAGAATAAATGGAAAATTGGCAAGAAGATCTACTATCAGCATCTCTGGTAGTAAAAAATGAATATCAGCTATTTGAGGTAGTCAAATCTACAGCTTCAAAGCTTGGATTTGATTATTGTGCTTATGGTATGCGGTCGCCATTATCTATTGCTGAACCAAAAACAATTATGTTGAATAATTATCCCGAAGCATGGCAGAAGCGTTATGTTAAACAGCAATATGTGAGAGTAGATCCAACCGTACAGCATTGTATGCTATCACTTCAACCTCTTGTCTGGTCGAGCCAATCTGCAAACACACAATCTCAAAAAGATTTTTGGGAGGAGGCGCGTTCTTATGGTTTAAACGTCGGTTGGGCACAGTCAAGTCGTGACTTTATTGGTACAAGAGGAATGCTAACTCTAGCAAGATCTACTGACCAATTATCAGAAAAAGAGCAGAAAGCTCAATATACCAATATGTTTTGGTTATCTCAGACAGTACATTCCAGTATTGCTAAAATTGTGAATGAAACAGAATTTGCTCAGTTTAATCTTTATTTAACGAATCGGGAAAAAGAGGTTCTACGTTGGACTGCGGAAGGAAAAACGTCAGCAGAGATTGCTCAGATTCTCGGTGTAACTGAAAGAACAGTAAATTTTCATCTCTGTAATTCAATGCAGAAGTTAAATGTGAATAATAAAATTTCAGCAGCGATTAGAGCCGTGATGTTAGGAATTTTATAAAGTTAAATATATAGAAATATAATAATTAATTTTGATAAAATAAATTATTATTAGATGTTTATTTAAAATGGAAGTAATTAAAAAATTTTAATTAAAATCGAATTTATATAGATAATCTTATTTATAAGGGTTTTTAAAATTGATTTTATGGGGTGATTTAATAATATTTTTACTTGGAGATAAAGTAAAAATAAATGAAATTTATAATTAAAAATATTTTATTAATATTGTTATTTTAAAATTTGGTATTCGCGTTTTATCGGTTCTTAGAAGATGAAATTTATTAATTTATAGGATTATATATCCTTCAAGATGCTATACATAGTTTTAAGCTATTCAAGTACAAATTAAAGCAGATTTCTTTAGTAGCTTTATCCTTATAAATAAAGGCTGTGAAGGGGCCTTACCTGAATCATTTATTGCCCTTAAGAAAAGCAAATAAACAATACAACAAGATATTCAATCAAGAGACTCACAAAATAAGAATACGAACAGGCCATATAGTTGGCATGCTAAAACCTTGCGAAACATTATTAAACATTAACGAAATAAGGGCAAAAATTGAGTTAGAGGTTTAATTTAATTGCCGGCCTTCACAATATTGAACTGAATAAAAATAATTTATGAAAGATATCCAATTTCTTAATTCTTAATAAAAACAGGCCAACCTGTAAAACCTTACAGGTGTAATAAAAAACACTCGCACATAAAATATAATGTGAATTTATATTTTAAACAAAAAGTATATTCATTTTTTATTAAAAGCCCCAGCTAGAAGTGTCATGTCTGAATTAGCGAGTTTAAAGGGTGAATTATAATTAATCGGAGTAAGTTATGGCTGTAATGGGTACGGATAATATCATTGCAACTTTGGAATCCCACGCAAATTCAAATGGAGCTAGGGTTGCTTTCGAGTATTTAGGGCGCCAATCCGGTGGGATTCAATCTCTGACGTATGCAGAGCTGAACGAGCAAGTTCAACGTCAGGCCCAAATCTTAATGAATCTTGTCGATAGCGGTGATCGTGCCGTGTTGCTGTTTGAGCCTGGATTGGACTTTATCGTATCGTTCTTTGCCTGTTTAAAAGCTAAAATTATTGCAGTACCTGTCAGCTTGCCTTTTAACCGTAACGGTTTTTCTAATATTTTGAATATTATGAATGACTGTGAGCCAAAGATAGTACTCACAACCAAAAAGATTCTTGAGCTATCGGGTCTTATCACATTAAAAGCCCAAAACGAAAGTTTAATATTGCATGCTGTTGATGCCCAATTGCAGCGTGATTTAGTGGAAAAGGATTTTCCACATATTGCTGAAGACGATATCTGCTTCCTTCAATACACTTCAGGGTCAACTGGTTGGCCTAAAGGGGTAATCGTCACTCATAAAAACATCATGGCAAATGAAGTCATGATTGCTGAAGCTTTTGGTACACAAGCCGATGATATCGGTCTTACATGGCTACCTGTTTATCATGACATGGGATTGATCGGCTCAGTTTTGCAGACCGTGTATGTAGGTCTGACCTGCTATGTAATGTCACCGCTGGATTTTATTCGTAAGCCACTTAAGTGGCTGCAATTTATTAGCGAAAAAGGTGTCACGATTAGTGGCGGACCAAACTTTGCTTATGAATTGTGTCTGCATCGCATCTCGGATGAGGACGCAGCAGCGCTTGATCTGAGCCGTGTGCGTGTGATGTTTAACGGTGCCGAGCCAATCAAAGCCCATGTTATGCAAAGCTTCATGGAGAAGTTCAATACTCAGTCGAAATTGAGAATGGATACTTTCTTGCCGTGCTATGGCTTGGCAGAAGTTACGCTCTTAGTCAGTGGTGTGACTGGTCCGCTTAATACTATTTCAATTGATCGTGAAAAGTTGAATGCCAATTTGGTGCAGACCAGTCAAGATCAGACAGCCGTGCAAATAGTAAGCTGTGGCAAAATTTCCGCACACATTGATTGCCGTATTGTTAATCCACATACCCGCAAAGAGGTAGGGGCTGATGAAGTTGGTGAAATCTGGCTAGCAGGTGAGAGTGTCACTGCGGGTTACTGGCAGAAGCCTGAGGTCAATCAGGAAACCTTTGCTGCAACCCTCCTCGATAAGGCAGATAAGCCTAGTCAAGTGCACTACTTGAGAACTGGTGATATGGGCTTTGTTAAAAACGGAGACCTGTATGTGACTGGTCGCCTTAAGGATGTGATCATCATCCGTGGAAAAAACTATTACCCACAAGATATCGAGTGTTCTGTTGAAACAGCACATCCTGCTGTTCGTAAAGGCTGTGTCGCAGCAGTGAATTTCGGTAATTCTGATGGTGTCACGGTTGTGCTTGAGATCAAAAAGAAGTCGATAGACAAGGCACTTAATTTTGAAACCATCAGAACTCACGTTAAAGAACAAGTCGCGGCTGATATCGGTTTGCCTGTAGAAGGTGTTTATTTGCTGCATCAAGGTCGGATCAACAAGACCACTAGCGGAAAAATTAGAAGAAGAAAAATTAAAGAGCAGATCGAGCGCGGTCAACTGATCTGTTTAACCCATCCAAACCGTAGAACGGTGATGGCTCGAAACTATGTCAAAAATGGCTTAGAAATCATCCGTGATCGTGAGCAGCGGGGGCAACTGATTCGTTATAGCTCCAATCTACTCAACTCAATGATCAAGGAACGAGAAGTGCGCGCGCTCATTTTTAATCGATTGAAAAGTGCTTTGTTTTAATCCTTACCCTTTAATCATTTGAGCAAAAACTCATGTCACTTACATCTAATTTGCGGCAGTTTCAATCTGCTGCTCGTCTGGAGCAAATTTTAGGCTCCGTACATGATACCAATAATGATTTTTCTTGGTCCGCTGCTATTGAGCGTGATGAGAAGGAACAATACCCTCAGCGTGCTGTTGATTTTCTAAATGCCGTAGGCATGAACCGTTTTTATGTACCTTCAGAGCTTGGTGGTCGCATGGAAATTGGTGAAGAGTTGCTATATCTGCATCGTGTGTTGGCACGACGTGATCTAACCATCAATTCGACCTATAGCACGAATGCTTGGTCTGTGATTGTATGGATCGGTGGTAATGCGAACCAATGCCAAAACATTGCTAGTCGAATTTTGAGTGGTGCTGCACCAGCGCTGGCTTATAGTGAAAAAGCGCATGGAGCTGACCTTTTATCTAGTGAAGTAACTGCACAAGCTACTGAAAGCAAATACGTTTTGAATGGCGAAAAATGGTCAATCAATCGCGCTACTCTAGGTGACTCTTTAAGTCTGATTGCTAAAACGTCGGATGACCGTGGACCACGTAGCCTGAGTGCATTCTGGCTTGATAAGCGTCATATGGTTTCTAAGGGAACTTATAGCCTGAACCGTCTACCAACAGTGGGTATGCGTGGGTTAGATATCAGTGGTATTGGCTTTAACAATGCTGAAATTCACAAAGATGCTCTGATCGGTGAAGAAGGTCAGGGCTTAGAGCTTGGGCTCAAGACGCTACAGGTGACGCGTGCATATTGCAGCAGCTTCTCTTTGGGTGCGGGCGATACGATGCTGCGCATCGCGACTGAGTTTGCTATTGAGCGTGAGTTATATAACAAAAAAGTAATAAGCATTCCGCTAGTGCGTGAGCAACTGGCTACAGCCTATGCCTATCTATTGGTGGCTGAGGTGTTGTCACTCGTTGGTGCGCGTGGGTTACATGTTTGTATCAATCAGTTCAGTACATGGTCACCGATCATTAAGGTACTGGTGCCTGAGTATGTAGAGTCACTCGCTAAGATCACCTCCTCAGTGCTTGGGTCGCGTTTTTTCTTAAGAAATGCATATGCGGATGGAATGTACCAGAAAGCTTTCAGAGACCATCTGATTGTTAGTGTGTTTGACGGCAGTAGCACCGTCTGTCTAGACAGCCTGAGTTTTCAGCTCAAGTCTGCCAATAAAGGCCGTAGCAAAAAAGTAAACCATCTCGACCAAGCCGAAGCTAAAGCACGCTATCACCAGTTATATGACTTACAGGTGAAGACGGATGCTATTGATTTTCGTGAGCTTGAGATTTTCAACCGCGATGGTGACTTGGTGATGGAGTCACTGGGAACGATCATCGAGATGCTCAACGATGCGGACGTTACAGAGGGACTGACTGCTGAGATTCTGTCCCCGTTACGTGAACGTGCTGATCAACTTCTTATCGAGCAGCGCACGCTAGATCAAAAAATTCAGGATTATTTCTCAAATTCAGAAGCGGCTAAAGAGTTTGAAACATTACGTTTCAGCTTGGCCCGTGACTATGCCGAGTTATTTGCTCGCATTGCTGTGCTGGGTTTTTGGATATTTAACCGTCATGGTTTAAGACCTGCTTTGCAGGATGGTGCATGGCTGATCATTTTCCTAAATGCTGCTGAAGGGCAGGCATCCCCTCCAATGACATCACTACGTGAAAGCACATTGGCAGATCTGCTAGACCGAATTTCAACCAACCATATGTTATCTGTCATCGATTTTGCACTGGCACCACGTGATGCCAAACCGGTTAAAGAGGAGATTACCCCATGAATAAAGATAAAGCTTACTGGAGCGCAATCATTCGTACGCTAGTAGCCAAAGAAATGCGCGTAGAGCCTGAGACGATTAATCCAGATCAAAAATTTACCAGTTACGGTCTTGATTCGATCGTTGCTTTGTCTGTGTCTGGGGATTTAGAAGATCTGACAAAACTAGAGCTTGAACCGACATTACTATGGGATTACCCGACAATTAATGCCTTGGCCGAATATCTTGTTTCTGAGTTGCAACAGGGAGTTGCTTCGTGAATAACCTTGTACGACTAGAACCAGAAGTTCTGTCACGTCATGCGATTTCTGCAGAACAGCTCGGCATCTGGTATATCCAGCGCCTTGAGTCGACCTGTAGTGCCTACAATATGGTGGTGGCCTTTGATGTGAAGGTCAACCAACCATTAGGCAATAAGCCGATGGAGATTCTAGAAGCGGTAATGCATGATTATCCGCTGCTACGTGTAAGTATGCCTGCCAATGATCAGGGTATTGAGCAACTTATCTGGGATCGAATCTATCCTAATATCGTCTTCTCTGATGCTCGCCATGTCGATGCATCTGATTTGACACAATTGGTCGAGCAGGATACTAAACAGCCGTTTGATCTGACTCAGCCACCGCTGTGGCGTATTCATTGTTATGAACGTGGTGAAAATCACTATGTGATTGCAGTCGTGATTCATCATGCCCTCATGGATTTCTGGTCGATTGGTCTCTTACTGCGTGATGTCGGCAAACGTTTTGGACTAGTTACAGAGTCAGGCGTAGTGAACGGAATCGAGTTCGCACAGTATGCTGATAAGCAGCAGAGTACTGCGATTGACGATGTTGATGAGAGTCTAGTGTTCTGGAAAAATGCGTTACAACATGCACCACATGTACATAGCATTCCGCTTGATTATCCTCGTCCGGCTGTGCAGCAACACAAAGGTAGCTCACTGGTGTTCCGTGTGCCTGAGTCAGTGTCGTCTGGTCTTGTGAACTTAGCGAAAGATTATGAAATCACGCTGTTTGGACTCGTACTATCTGGCTTCTATATCCTGCTACACAAGCTATCAAATGAAAATGAACTCGTTATTGCTACACCTGTAGCTGGTCGACTTGAGCGTTCGTTGCGCAATGCGCTGGGGCAGTTTGTCAATACGATTGCTATTCACATGGACATTGATGCTGACCAGACTTTACGTCAATTTACACAGCAGGTTCAGGAACAATTAAGACAGAGCCTCAAGCATCAAAAAGTTGCCTTTTCCAGAGTAGTTGAAGCTGTTTCACCAAAGCGTGATGGCAGTATTAACCCATTAGCTCAGGTGGGAATGTTCTGGGAACGTCTAGGTGGCATGGATGAGTTTAAAGATCTACTCTTGCCAATCCAGACCCCAGCGACTTTGGTCGGCCAAGACCTGACCTTAGGAAGTTTTCCAGTTCGCCAGCAAGAAGGTCAATTAGATCTTACGCTGGAAATGGGCGGTGAATATCAAGGCGAATTGGTTGGTGTATTGAAATATAACTCCGAGTTATTTTCTGCACAGTCTGCCGAGAATATGGTGCAACTGCTGCAATCTGTACTATCAGAGATGGTAGCTCACCCTGAACGTAAGATCGTTGAGTTAGATATTGCGCCTGATTATGTGGATGGCATCCAGTTCGACACCCTTAGTGGACAGGCGACTGATTATCCTCAACATGATCTACTGGCAATGATTCTAAAGCAGATTGATGAGCGTGGTGACAATCATGCTTTGACCTCGAAGGATCATGCGGTTAGCTATCGTGAGTTAGGTCAACATATCGCTGGTATTGCTGAATATTTGCGTGCGCATGGCGTTACTCGTGGCGATCGTGTAGGTCTGATGTTAGATCGTACAGCTTTATTGCCAGCAGCAATCCTCGGGATCTGGGCGGCGGGAGCAGCTTATGTACCGCTAGATCCTAATTTCCCAAGTGAACGTCTACATAACATCATCGAAGATGCTGAACCTAAAGTCATCTTAACTCAAACCGAGTTGATGGATGCTCTTAATGTTTCTGTGCCGCGTTTAGATATCAATCAAGCTGGCGTTGTGCCGCTAGAGCAAGTGCGCGAGACGCTGGCCTTTGGTGAAACTGCTTATGTGATGTACACCTCTGGCTCGACAGGTAAGCCTAAAGGCGTGCGTATTGGGCATCCTTCAATCATCAATTTCTTGCTATCTATGAATGATAGATTGCAAGTAACAACTGAGACTCAGTTGTTAGCAATCACCACTTATGCATTTGATATCTCGATTCTTGAGTTGCTCATTCCGCTGATGTACGGCGGTGTAGTACATGTTTGCCCACGTGAGGTATCACAAGATGGCAATCAATTGGTGGATTATCTAAATACTAAATCTATCAATGTTTTGCAGGCAACACCGGCTTCTTGGAAAATGCTCTTAGATAGCGAGTGGAGCGGCAATACAGAATTGACTGCACTCTGTGGAGGCGAAGCGCTAGATACTATTCTTGCAGAAAAACTTCTGGGTAAAGTCGGCTGTCTCTGGAATGTCTATGGACCGACCGAAACTACAGTGTGGTCTAGTGCAGCTCGTATCACCGATGCAAAGTGTATTGATTTAGGCGAACCACTAGCGAACACCCAGCTTTATGTCCTTGATGAACAGCAACGTTTAGTCCCACCGGGCGTCATGGGAGAGCTTTGGATTGGGGGTGATGGTCTAGCAGTTGATTACTGGCATCGACCTGAACTGACAGATGCTCAATTTAGAACATTGCCATCTCTACCAAATGCTGGTCGACTCTATCGTACCGGAGATAAAGTTTGTCTGCGTACGGATGGAAGTTTGACTCATCATGGACGTCTAGATTTCCAAGTCAAGATTCGTGGATTCCGTATTGAACTAGGTGAAATCGAGAATGTTATCAAACAGATCGACGGTATCACCGATGCAGTTGTACTGGTTAAGAGCACAGCCAGCAACGACCAGAAACTGGTGGCCTATTTAACCGGCCATGAGATTGATATTGCTAGTTTGAAAAAGACGATGCAAATCCATCTACCAGCTTACATGGTACCAAATACGTTTATGACGTTGGATGAATTTCCAATGACGGCCAACAATAAGTTGGATCGTAAAGCGTTTCCTGAGCCTGTGTTTGAACAAAGTAACGATTATGTTGCACCACGTGATCCGATTGAAATTGAACTCTGTACTACTTTTGAGCAGATTTTATCGGTTAAACGGGTTGGTATACATGATGACTTCTTTGACTTGGGTGGACATTCGTTACTTGCTGTGAAGCTTGTTAATCACCTTAAAAAAGCATTTGGCACCGAACTATCAGTTGCTTTGTTGGCCCAATATTCCACTGTGGAGAGTTTGGGTGAGATCATTCGTGAAAATAAAGAAATTAAGCCTTCTATTGTAATTGAACTACGCCGTGGAACTTACGAGCAACCACTGTGGTTGTTCCATCCAATTGGTGGTAGCACCTTCTGTTATATGGAGCTTTCGCGCCATCTCAATCCGAAACGTACCTTGCGTGCTATTCAGTCTCCTGGACTGATTGAGGCAGATGCTGCGGAAGTGGCAATCGAAGATATGGCAACGCTCTATATTGCTGAAATGCAAAAGATGCAGCCTGAGGGACCTTATTTCCTTGGTGGATGGTGCTTTGGCGGTGCGATCGCCTACGAGATCAGTCATCAGTTGCGTCAAATGGGACAGCAGGTCACAGGTATTGTCATGATCGATACCCGTGCTCCAATTCCAGAGAATGTGCCTGAAGATGCTGATGATGCGATGCTTTTGTCTTGGTTTGCCCGTGATTTGGCTGCGCCTTATGGCAAGAAGTTGACGATCCCAGCGCAATACTTGCGTGAATTGAGTCCAGATCACATGTTTGATCATGTGCTTAAAGAAGCCAAGGCCATTAATGTCCTGCCTCTAGATGCAGACCCATCAGATTTCCGACTTTACTTTGATACCTATTTGGCGAATGGCATCGCACTCCAGACCTATTTCCCAGAGCCTGAAGAGTTTCCGATTCTTTTTGTGAAGGCCAAAGATGAACCAGAAGATTTTGGGGAAAGCCTAGGTTGGGATCAATTGGTTAAAGACACCTTTAAACAGGTGGACCTTCCTGGTGATCATTCATCAATTATGTACGCTGAGAATGTCGTGGCTGTTGCCCAGACAATTGATCAGATGTATCCAATTCCCGCATAAGAAATACAAGAAGGTAGAACCACTATGGTGACCATAGAACATGCTTTCCTCATACCGGCCGAGATTGACAAGGTTTTTAACTATCTTGCAAACCCGGCCAATGATGCAGGTTGGCAATTGTCGTGTAAGCATTCTGAACTGCTAGACAATACTCCACGTGTGGGCAGTAAGTATGAAATCGGCTTTAGCTTTATTGGTCGTGAGATGTCCTTTAAAGGTGAAATTACACATCTAGTACCGAATGAATTGTATGCGTTTAAAGTAGTGGAAGGACCCTTTCACTACACTGGAACTTACCGTTTCAAACCATATGCAGAAGGCACCTGGATTGAATGGGTGTTTGAGGCAGAGCCAGGCAGCTTTTTTGGTGTATTGCCCCCAGCACTGCTAAAAAAGATGGTTCTTGCTCAGTTTAAAAAAGATGTTGCTAATCTTGAGGCATTGGCTCAGAAGGGTGAAGCCTATGAGTCGGTTGGCAACGATGGTAAGCAAACGCATGAGACCAATAGTAAACCACTTCGTAAAACTCATCAGATGATGGAACAATACGCGCGTTGGATTCTCAGACATCGCCGTATTGTACTGACTGTGGTGATGCTTTTAACGCTTGCCTTGGCATATCTCGCATCTGGCGTAAAAATTATTATTGATCCAGATGCGCTTGCCCCCAAAGGTCATCCTTATATCACCTCCACCAAGCTGATTGAAAAGAAATTCGGCTCCAAGTACATGGTCGTGATCGGTATTACACCGAAGCAGGGTGATATTTATCAGCCGCAAGTGTTAGAAAAAGTTAAACGTATTACTGAAGAAGTTGATAATGCTCCGGGCGTGGTTCGATCTACTCTAATGAGTCTGGCTGCACGTCAGGCCAAAGGGATTACCGCTAATTCGGATGGATTTGATGCCAAGAAACTACTGCCGAACAGTTCTGTGACCGAAGGTGATGTTGATCACCTGAAAAAACTGTTGGCGCTGAATCCAATCTACATGAATTCGGTCGTATCTAAAGATCAGAAAACTGCTGCTATTTTGCTTGAGCTTGAGGAAAGTCCAGAGGGCTTCCAAAAGATGATGGGCCCAATCAACAAAATCGTAGCGGCTGAACAGTCTAAGGATATGACCATCAGTGTCGGCGGCAATCCTGTTTATTTGGATAAAGCCGAAGATTACTCTAAACGGATCAATATCTTGTTCCCGATTGCCATACTGGTCATTGGGTTATTGCACTTCGAAGCATTCCGAAGTAAGCAGGGTTTGATCCTTCCATTAGTTACAGCTTTACTGGCTGTGGCATGGGGTATGGGTATGATGGGTCTGTTCAAACAGCCAATGGATATCTTTAACTCTCCTACACCTATTCTGATTCTGGCCATTGCGGCAGGGCACGCCGTGCAGTTGCTCAAGCGATACTATGAAGACTTTGATCGACTGACTGCCCAAGGTATGGAACCTAAAGCTGCGAATAGTGAAGCCGTGGTGCAGTCTATGGTTCGTGTTGGTCCGGTTATGATATTGGCTGGCGGAATTGCAGCGGCTGGATTCTTCTCGCTGTTGACCTTTAATATTCCGACCATCCGTTCATTCGGTATTTTTACAGGAATCGGGATCATCAGTACGCTGATTATTGAGATGACTTTTATTCCTGTACTTCGCTCGATGCTACCACCGCCTTCGGTTACCAAGGTCGCACGCAAAGGTTTACCGATCTGGGACTGGATTCCAAAACGCATTGGCGATGTCATTTTGTCAGTTCGTCCGCGAATGATGCTAATGACTGTGATTGCAGTACTGGGTGTTTTTCTTGCTATTGGCACTAGCCGTATTGTGGTGGATAACGATAGCCGTAACTTCTTCTCGCGCGACCTACCAATGCAGCAAGATGACAGGTTTCTGAATCAGTCTCTTGGTGGTACAAACAGTCTCTACATCATGGTCGATACAAAGGTTCGTGATGGTATTGAAAATCCAGAAATTCTAAAAGCGATTGATAATACAGAAAAGTTCGCGAATTCAATTCCAGAGGTCGGTAAAACCATCTCTATTGTGGACTATATCAAGAGAATGAATCAGGCAATGAATGCCGATCAGCCACAGGCATTTCAGGTTCCTGCAACCAAAGATGTTGTTGCTCAGTATCTGCTGCTGTATTCAATGTCTGGTGAGCCGACTGATTTTGAATCTTATATTGATACAACTCAACGCTATGCCAAGATCACGATTCTGCTAAAAACAGGTAGTAATCACCGTATCAAAGAAATCCTTGAGTCGCTAAAAACATATATGGCGGGTCAATTGGGTGATAAAGCAGTCGTTAGTTTTGGTGGTGATGTGACTCAAACCATCGCTTTAACTGAAACTATGGTTCACGGCAAGCTTATGAATATTCTACAGATTTCACTTGCCGTATTCTTTATCTCTGCGTTAGTTTTCCGGTCGTTCTCTGCGGGACTTATTGTCCTGACGCCACTTCTATTCTCGATTCTTGCGATTTTTGGTGTGATGGGCTGGCTCGACATTCCGCTCAATATTCCGAACTCTCTGATCTCAGCCATGGCGGTTGGTATTGGTGCAGATTATGCCATTTACTTCCTCTATCGCTTGCGTGAAATCTTGAGTGAAGAAGGTGGTGATATCAAAGATGCTATTCGTAAAACTTTAAGTACTGCTGGTAAGGCTTCGCTTTTTGTTGCGACTGCTGTTGCTGGTGGGTATGGCGTATTGTCCTTATCGCAAGGCTTCCATGTGCATCAATGGCTAGCGATGTTTATTGTGATTGCGATGCTTTTCAGTGTATTTGCAACCTTAATTATGGTACCTACAATGATTCTAATGTTGAAACCTCGTTTTATCTTTCCCTCAAATAAGAAGAACATTACCGTTGCACAAACTGTTGTTACAAGTCTCTTGTTGGGTACGGCGCTCACAATGTCGATGCCTAAAACATCTCATGCAGATGAAGTTCAAGACATTGTTAACCGTAGTGATGATGCCTCTAAGTTCTTGTCTTCAAGTGCTAGTGCTAAATTTGTGCTGACCTCTAAAAGCGGCGAGCAACGCGTACGTTTGACTAAAAATATGACTAAGCTTGCTGGAAATACCCAGAACAATATGCGTTTGACTGAATTCATCTCACCAGCAGATGTACAGGGAACCACGACACTGTTGATTGAGAATGCAAAAGGCAGTGATAGCATGTTTGTCTATTTGCCTGCATTGAAAAAAGTACGTCGTCTTGCATCAGCGAATAAGGGTGATGCTTTTATTGGTACGGACTTTAGTTATGGTGATGTACTTGGCTATAAGCTAAGTGACTGGAAGTATACTAAACTGGCAGATGGCAAATTTAATGGCAAAGATTGCTACACGATTGAAGCAACGCCAATCAATAATACTGTGAAGAGTGACTTTGGTTATAGCAAACGTCGTATGTGCATCCTCAAAGACAACTTTGTTACAGCAACCATCGACATTTGGGATACTGCAGGTAAACCGTTAAAGCATATTGAGTTCACGGATATCCGCCCTTACGGCAAAGTGAAACCAAGATGGCAGGCCATGAAATCTATGGCGAAAAATCTGCAAACTCAGCATATGACACAAGTGATCGTCAATGATTTTGTAGCAGAAAAAACCTTATCCGATAAGCTTTTCTCACCGCAGAGTCTTGAAAAATGACACAAGGTGCCTATTGGGTATTTGCATGCTGCAGTAGCTTTATGCTACTGCAGCATGCTCATGCAGATGACAGCGAAATTAGTTTTGTGAGCCAGAACTCAGCCAGACTCGATGTGTGGTCATCAGATCGTGATTTAAGTTCGTTAAAAAACATTGGACAAGCAAGCTTCTGGTCCAATGGTACCCTCAAGTTTAATCCAGAGTTTAAGATCCATTACGACATAAATATTGGAGACGAAACGGACCATACTGTAAACCCAGATCAGGTGAGTAAGGTAAATCGCAACTTACGTGAGTTGTATGCCTCTTATAACTGGGATCAGACAGTCTATGTCGATGTTGGTCGCCAGATTGTGGTTTGGGGGAGAGCTGATGGGATTAATCCGACAGATAATCTATCACCCCGTGACTATACGCGCCTAGTGCCCGATGAAACAGATCAACGTCTTGGAAATGATGCAATCAAATTGACATATATTCCTGAATCAGGAACCAATAAATGGACAGCATTGTGGTATCCGCGTAGCCGTTCAGATGTGATTCCATTGCGCCAGATTTCTGGTGTCCAGTATGAAATAGATAAGAAGAGCCGTCCTGCATTTGCAATGCGCTGGGATTATTCTGTAGATGGTCTAGATGTTGGGGCATCGTATTTCTCTGGTTTGGATCACATGCCCGATCTGTCAGTTCTTTCAGCATCTCCAACAGGGGAGGCAACATTGCAGCTGAAAAATAATCCTATGTCCGTCTATGGATTTGATTTTAGTTATAACCATAACGATATCGTATGGCGTGGTGAAGCGGCATATACTCACACTGACTCGAATGGTAGTGAAGATCTTACGCACAAAAAAAATAATCTGACCGTGGTCATGGGTCCAGAATTAGCATTGAAGAATTCCACGCTAAGTTTGGTTGGCGTATACAAACATACGGAGGACTTTAGATCTGCCGACAGCTTAACAAATCCATCATTGAGCGCAGTCTACCGTTATCAGCAAACAATCAGTAACCAGTATCAGCAAAATCAGTATGGAGCTATGCTGCGCTATGCACTTAACTTACTGAATGATAATCTGAAATTAGAAGTGACAGGACTCTACTTTGCACCAGAGCCTAATGAATTGTTGAGAGTACGTATTAATTACAGCCTTGATGATCACTGGCAATTGAATGTAGGTGGAGATCGCTTCTGGGGTAGAAATGATACGGTGTTAGGACAATTTAGAGATAACAGTCTGGTGTATGCCCAGGTTCGATATAATTTTTAAGATAATTCGCTCCAAAACAATGCTGGGAGTGCCCAGTCCCTAATAAGGTGATTTATGGATAATTTAAATAACGCAAAAAAAGATAATTTTTCACGGAAGACCATATTAGTAACAGGTGCAGCAGGTTTTATTGGTAGCAGACTGATCGTTGATCTTCTGCGTGAAGGTCATCAGGTGATTGCTGCGCTGCGTAATGCCGCAACCAAGAAAGATAAGCTGTTAGGTTTTATTGCAACAGAAGGGCTGGTCGATCCGTCTATTTCGTTTGTCGAATATGATTTAAGTCGCGATTTTAAGCTGGACTCTCTGCTAGCGGATGCTCAGGCAAAGATCCATGTGATTTATCATCTTGCCGCATCCTTTAATTGGGGCATTAGCAAAGCTGAAGCTGAGCGTACCAATATTAAGTCAGGACTTGCCTTAATTGAATGGGCTGCAACATTGAAGCAGCTTGAGCGATTTATCTGGATTGGTGGATATCGTGTGGCGGCTCCGCCACACGAGTCGGCTGATGAGTTGTATTGCAAACATGGTGGCTATGAAGCTTCAAAAATTTTGGGTTATCAAGCTTTTATTGAGGCCTGTAAGCGTTTAAATGTGCCATGGACTGCAATAAATCCAGCGACGGTCATTGATGGTTTTTATAACTATGGCGATATGCAATATATCGGTATTGCTGACATGATTGACAAGCTCTATCAGGGACGTCTGCTGGCATTGCCAGGTGGTCGTGATACATTCCTGCCACTATGCAATATGCAGTATATCGTGAGCTTTTTGATCCGAACGATGTCTTATCCTGAGACTATTGCTCAGGAGTATATGTTACTTGATCCTGCGACGCCGAAATTTCATCGTCTCGTTCACCTGGCTGCCGAGCATTTGGGAGTCAGCACACCACATTTACAAGTACCCAAAGGTCTATTAGAGAAATTACCTGAGGTATTGCTTGATGGTTCTAAAGAACAACTCTCTTTCATTTCTACCGAGCACTATCATGTTGCTGGGGCAGAGGCGATGGCAGCGAAAATGGGCATCGCAGACCTGATCAATGTCACTCCTTATTTCTCTCGTTGGATTGATCGTTTGGTGCTTACACGCTTTGGTCGTATGCAAGTATCAACACCTAGTCATTTCAGCTATCAGAATCGATATTGGACAGAAATTTATACTAAAAAGCCGATTAGTTCTGACACCTCATCTGCATTATTTTTACATGGGATTCCATTTGATAGTGCATGCTGGTCTCCAATCATTAATAAAATCACATACGATCAGGTCGCTATGATGGACCTGCCGGGACTTGGGCGTTCAGGCAGTTATGAGATGATGGAAGACAACAATCATCAATTTATTGATGCCGCTGCAAAGCTTTTAGCGCCAAATAGTGTTGTTGTTGCGCATTCGTTAGGATGTCTTTTTGCTTTGAATCTTGCAAAGAAATATCCAGATAAAGTTGCACGCCTCATCCTCATATCGCCTTATTTTGTTCAGGCACAGGCCGCTAAAATGTTTCAGATAAAAACCATATCTAATCTGATTTTCCGTTTTGTGCCAAAAGATATGATTGCTAAAGACCTACATCCACATGGACAACAAAATCCGTCTGTTGGTTATGCGATGGATTCATTACGTCGAGTGTCGGTAGTCAAGCATATTAGTGAGTATATGCACCGTATTAGTTTGCCGCAGCAGCGAGCAACTCAGACAGCTTTGTTAAATGAACTTAGTTCTAAAGTTGAAATCATTGTGGGAGATAAAGATCCAATTGTTACCACAATAAGCGCAGATATCCCTATACATATTATCGCTGGCGCAGGCCATAATCCACACGTTACACATGTAGATGCGGTTTCTGACTATCTCGCACCTGTTCTAATGAAATACAACAGCACTACCGCTTCCTAATGTCTGATCGTGCCCAAGTGCAGGTTTATGTCTGCCCAGTTTCACGGGTACCACAAGACCATTTGGTATTGAGTCATTATCTCGGCTTTCTCAGTTCGGCAGAGAAGCTGAGATATGATCAATATCATCCTAAGGCGGCTCGCCTTTTCTTGATCTCTCGCGTATTAGTGAAGACTGTCTTGGCGGATAAGCTAGGCATTTCCCCGCATGAGGTCAACCTCCTATTACATCCCAACGGCAAGCCTTTTGTAGAAGGTAGCAAGGCTGTGTATTTTAATCTTACTCACTCAGCGGACGTTATTATCCTCGCTGTGACTGAAGAAGGGGAAATAGGAGTGGATATTGAACAAGTGGATCGTGAGTTCGAGTGGATGCGTGTTGATAGTGTGTTAGCACCGATTGAAATTGAATGGATTAAAGAGAATGAACTCACTGATCCATTCAGTGTATACCAGCGGTTTTTTCAAATATGGACCTTAAAAGAGGCTTATATCAAATGTACTGGCGAAGGAATGAGCCGTCATTTAAAGAAGCTCAACTTTCATGTGTTGCCTGAGCATATACAGTTTCTCGACTCAACCAATGATGCTCAAAAGACAGAAGAGTATTATTTTGAAAGCTATATATATGATTCTAATTTCATCTTTTCTATCTGTTTACAACAAAGTTGTAGCCTAGAGCGCTTTAACTTGGACTGTTTTCAATTATTACCCTTTATATCTAGGCATCGAATAACTCCAACGCCTTGTACATATAGCTAGATTGAATCGTTATAACTGACGATTTAAAAAAGTAAATCTAGTAAGGAAATATTTGGCTTTGAGCTAAACCATTCTCAATGAATTACGCTGTGAATAGATAGACCGTAAAAAAATTATGAATCAATGAAAAGAAAAAAGCCCCAGTCTTTCGACTAGGGCCTTTTAAATTTGGAGCGGGAAACGAGACTCGAACTCGCGACCCCAACCTTGGCAAGGTTAT
>NZ_JASCAI010000018.1:0-134262 GCF_029967875.1 Acinetobacter sp. V89_4 | reverse complement strand
TCTGTTCTCTGTTCTCTGTTCTCTGTTCTCTGTTCTCTGTTCTCTGTTCTCTGTTCTCTGTTATTGATATTTCTGTCTTAACTCATCTTTTTCTTGATCTGATAAAAATGCGATTTTAAGTCCATTTTCTTGAGCTGTATAAATTTGCTCAGGGCTTAAACCTGCTAATGGGGCAGCAGTTAAATATTCATGTTGTATCTCAATACCTTCTACTGCTGGGTCATCTGTATTAATGGTGGCAAGTAGACCATGTTCTAAAAAAGTCTTTAATGGGTGTTCTGCTAAAGACGGTACTGTGTTGGTTTGAATGTTTGAAGTGAGGCAAGATTCAATACCAATCTCATGTTTAGCCAAATAATCTAAAAGTTTTAAATCTTGAACTGCTTTAACGCCATGTCCAATTCGTTCGGCACCTAATTCTTCAATGGCTTGCCAAATACTTTCTGGGCCGGCAGCTTCACCTGCATGTACCGTAATGTGCCAACCTGCATCACGCGCTTTTTTAAAGTGATCAATAAATAAATTGCCCGGAAAACCAAGCTCATCTCCAGCAAGATCCAGTGCTTTAATATCATTTTTATGGGCAAGTAGGGCATTTAATTCTTTTTCGCAAGCTTCCTGACCAAAAGTACGGCTCATAATGCCAATTAAATTCGCTTTTACTCCGTAAGCTTGACTACCTTCTTTTACGCCCGCAATAACCGCTTCAACAACGCCTTCAAGTAGAAGTTGATGTGTCATTCCCATATAACCTGGTGAAAAACGCAGCTCTACATAATCTAGGCCTTGTTTTGCTGCATCTTGCATGTTTTCAAAAGCAATGCGTTTGCAGGCATCTAAACTCGCTAATACTTTTACGCCCCAATCGAGCTTAGATAAAAAACTTAATAAGTCAGGTTGGTTATCTATAACTTGTACGTGTGGCCGTAAAGATTCAATGTCGTAGGCAGGTAAATCTAAATTGTATTGTTGCCCCAACTCCAAAATGGTTTGAATGCGGATGTTGCCATCAAGGTGGCGGTGTATATCTGTAAGGGGGAGCGTTTTTGTAATCATAGACTTCTTCTTATCTGTTCATCTTAATTTATCATGCCTGTTTAGGACTGCTGATAAAAGTTTGGATTTGCTATGTTTTTGTGAAAAGCGTTGAGTTGAGTTTTTTGAACTTACTATATTTGTATAAGTTTTAATTTTGATGACATTGTTCTGGCCTAAGAAGACAACGCAGTCTGTGTAAGATACAAGCACCAAGATTTTTATTGTTTTTAATTTCGCTGCGCCTGTTTTTGTTGACTCTTCAACAATAGATTGGCTGAAGAATGGTCATTGGTATTTTGCTTTTTAGTTGTAAAGATGAATAAAGGCTTGCTAAAGACCAAACTGATAAAGCGATTAATTTATCTGTAGAAATCTATTTCTGGCAAGTAAATGAAAAAGAAGAAATAGGAAGCACTCAAATGAAGTCGGTACTTTGTCATCAAGCAAAATTACAAGTCGTGGACCAACCGAACTTAACACCTGCAAAAGGGCAGGTTTTGTTAGAAGTGATTCGATGTGGGATTTGTGGTTCAGATTTACATATGCAGCACCACTGCGACCACATGCATGATTTGGCTGCACGTGTCGGATTTCATGGTTTAGCCAAGTCTACAGACCCATTTGTACTTGGACATGAATTTTGCGGCAAGGTTTTAGACTATGGTCCAAAAACACGCCATAAATTTAAAGCGGATACACTCGTTTGTGCAATGCCGCTTTTAAATGTAGATCAGCATGGTTATTTATCTACAGGGCTTTCACCAAATGCTTCGGGTGGCTATGCCGAGCAAGTATTGGCTCAATCGAGCTTGATGTTTGAAGTACCCAACGGTCTAGATGCCGATAGTGCTGCCATGACTGAACCTATGGCGGTTGCATTGCATGCTGTTCGCCGTAGCCGTGTGAAAACTGGTGAACCTGCAATTGTGATTGGGTGTGGTCCTGTCGGGCTAGGTGTCATATTAATGCTTAAAGCAGCTGGGGTTAAAACCGTGGTTGCCAGCGACTTTTCACCAAATCGCCGTAAGCTTGCCGAGCAATGCGGTGCCGATATTGTGGTAGACCCTAAAGAGACATCGCCATTTGCCAACTGGAAAGAGTTTGGTTTGCTTGGCAATGTTTCCGATGCCATTAACATGGGCATGGGACTGTTTGATAAGTTGCAAGCGACACGCTTACCGTGGTGGCATGGATGGCGCATGATTGATAAATTAGGTGCTTTGCCAAAACGTCCTGTTATTTTTGAGTGCGTGGGCGTACCGGGTGTTTTACAGCAGATTATTGAAGGTGCACCTTTATTTTCTCGAATTGTCGGGGTGGGCGTCTGCATGCAAAGTGACAAAATAGAACCTGCACTTGCGATTAATAAAGAGCTAGAAATTCAGTTTGTGTTGGGCTATACACCGCTGGAGTTCCGAGATGCACTACACATGATTGCAGAAGGTAAAGTGAACTGCTCACCACTCATTACCGGTGTTGTTGGCCTAGAAGGAGTTACCAATGCATTTGAAGCGTTACGTGACCCTGAACAGCATGCCAAAATTTTGATTGACCCGAAACGTAATGGTTCAGACATTCAGTTGATGAGTCATTAATTCAAAGTCATTTATGCTCAATTAAAAAGGTTGTGATCTCATCAATCACAATCTTTTTTTATGTTTATAGATCGCAATATTGAGCATAAATAAAACCTGCTGAGCTAATTTGTATTGCTTTTTAGTTGTTCTAGTTCTTGGTAAATCCATTCAACAAATTTTTGAATAGTCGGTGAAATGTCTTGGCTTGAGTGAATGAGATAGTACTTTCGGCTGCCTTTTAGTTTTTTATTGGAAACAATCACTAGTTCTTTTTTTTGTAGTTCAGACTCAATCAACATTTGCGGAATTAGAGCCATTCCCATGTCATGACTGGCAGCAACCGCAAGCATTGAAAATAACTCATGGCGTTGTCCATCAAAAGGTTTCGGGTGCTGCATCTGATGGGTCAGAAACCATTCTTGCCAAATGCTAGGCCGAGTGGTTTGTTGTAGGAGAGGGATTTTTAGCAAATCTTCTGGGCTTAAATCATAGGTATTTTCATTAATCATCACAGCATCTGGAAAATACTTTTCGATTAGTCTTGGTGAGCACACAGGTACAATTTCTTCATCCATTAAATAATGTGCTTGTATGCCGGGCCAGTGGTCAATTTGCTGCTGCGTACCTGCAAAAATCGCAGCGTCAAAAATATTGTCATTAAATAAAAAAGGTTTGGTACTGGTTTCTAAATGAACCGTAATTTCAGGGTGTTTTTGATTTAAAAGATGGAGCTTGGGTAATAACCATCGCGTTGCAAAGGTAGGAACCACACCTAACTTTAATGTTCCACCTAAACCCTTATGAGAAATCACATCGGCCGTACATTTCTCTAGCCCTAACAAGTAGGGTTTAATGCTTTTAAAATACTGCTGACCAGCAATAGTGAGTTCAACACCATGCCGAGTACGTATAAAGAGTTCAACGCCCAAGAAGTCTTCTAACTGCTGAATTTGGCGAGAGACCGCACTTTGGGTAATACATAACTCTTGCGCAGCATAGGTATAACTTAGATGTTTTGCTGCACTTTCAAAGCAAATCAGGCCCTGAATGGATGGGATGCTTCTTCGCATAAATAAAATCCTTTTATTTGTCGTCATATTTCAAAACAGCATATGATCTAAATGCAGATATCCGAGTTTAGTATAAAAATAAGCCATTTTTAATGAAATACAACCAATTAAATATCTAAATTTAATATGTCTTATTTTAAATATGCGTAAGTCGCATATCTGCATGAACATTTATCGTTTGATTACTGCATTTTTCACGCATAACATCGAGTTAAATAAAGAAGATCCAATCAAGCAGAGGATGCGATGAATCACATGGTGACAACAAAAAAAGCAAAAGTTCAATTTAACTGGCAAGACCCATTTTTAATTGAGCAACAGCTTACCGAAGATGAGCGCATGATTCGTGATGCGGCTCATGCCTATTGCCAAGAACGCTTGCAACCCCGTGTACTTGAACAATTCCGTCATGAAACAACAGATCCATCTATTTTCCGTGAAATGGGAGAGCTTGGCTTACTGGGTCCAACCATTCCTGAGCAATACGGCGGTGCGGGTTTGAACTATGTGAGTTATGGTTTGGTTGCGCGTGAAATTGAATATGTGGATTCGGGTTACCGCTCTATGGCGAGCGTGCAAAGCTCATTGGTGATGGTTCCAATTAATGAGTTTGGTACGGAAGAACAAAAGCAAAAGTACTTACCTAAACTTGCCACTGGCGAATATATTGGTTGTTTTGGTTTGACTGAACCTGACCATGGCTCAGACCCGGGCAGTATGATTACACGTGCTAAAAAAGTTGACGGTGGTTACCGTTTAAGTGGCGCAAAAATGTGGATTACCAATAGCCCAATTGCCGATGTATTTGTAGTCTGGGCAAAAGAAGTTTCTGCTGAAGGCAATGTTGGTGATATTCGCGGCTTCATTTTAGAAAAGGGCTGGGAAGGCCTATCTGCACCAGCAATTCATGGCAAGGTCGGTTTACGTGCCTCGATTACAGGTGAAATTGTGATGGATAACGTATTTGTACCTGAAGAGAACGCGTTCCCTGAAATTCGAGGTTTAAAAGGCCCATTTACCTGTCTAAATAGCGCCCGCTATGGTATTGCATGGGGCGCAATGGGTGCTGCTGAGTTCTGCTGGCATACTGCACATCAATACACTATGGACCGTAAACAATTTGGTCGTCCGTTGGCTGCAAATCAGTTGATTCAAAAAAAACTGGCAGATATGCAAACTGAAATTGCATTAGGTCTGCAAGTGGCTTTACGTTTTGGTCGTATGAAAGATGAAGGCATTGCGTCAGTTGAAGGCACATCTTTAATTAAGCGTAATAACTGTGGGAAAGCACTTGATATTGCCCGCATGGCACGCGACATGATGGGTGGAAACGGTATTAGTGATGAGTTCGGTGTGGCACGTCATTTAGTTAATCTTGAAGTCGTGAATACCTATGAAGGCACACATGACGTTCACGCATTGATTTTAGGTCGTGCGCAAACAGGCATCGCGGCATTTAGCAACTAATTCATTTTTTAAAAAATAGAGGTGTTCTTTCGAGAGCACCTTTAGGGATTTTTACGCAAAAATTTATGGATAATGACAAGATTCATCGTAAGGATACTCATGTAAAGATACGCCTCTGTGTACTTAAAACTAAATATAAGATGATGAAAATATAGAAAATTAAGTCACACAGAAAACATAAGTAGGCTGCCGATGACTCATTTGGGAAAATGAGGAACTAAAGATGAACAATGACGTTCAAGTAATATCGAAAGAATTAAGAAATACATTTCCAAGTAACCTTGGAACATATGAAAAGATTGGCCCTCATACATGGAAATGGGCGTTGTTATTTGCCTATTTTGCAATGGTGGTCGATGGCATTGATATTATGCTGCTGTCTTATAGCTTGACCAGCTTAAAGGCAGAGTTTGGTTTAAGTACCTTTCAGGCTGGTGCATTAGGCAGTGCTTCTTTAGCAGGTATGGGTATTGGCGGTATTTTGGGTGGTTGGGCATGTGACAAGTTTGGTCGCGTAAGAACTATTGCCAACTCGGTGACCTTCTTTTCTGTAGCAACTTGCTTATTGGGCTTTACGCAAAGCTTCGAGCAATTTATGGCTTTACGTTTTATTGGTGCTTTGGGTATTGGAGCACTCTATATGGCTTGTAATACCTTAATGGCTGAATATGTGCCAACCACTTACCGTACAACGGTCTTGGGCACGTTACAGACGGGTCAGACTGTAGGTTATATTGCTGCGACGCTATTAGCAGGGGCAATTATTCCAGATCATGGCTGGCGTGTTTTATTCTTCCTGACCGTGGTGCCTGCTTTTGTAAATATTTTCCTACAACGATTTGTACCAGAGCCAAAATCTTGGCAGCTCACTAAAATTGAAAGCTTGCAAGGCAACAGACAGCCTAAAGAAATAGCCGTGGCTGAAAAGCCAAAAAGTGGCAGTATCTATAAGCAAATCTTTAATAACTTTAAGCACCGTAAGATGTTTTTGTTGTGGATGACGACAGCATTCTTCTTACAGTTTGGTTATTACGGCATTAACAACTGGATGCCAAGTTATTTAGAAACAGAAGTGCATATGAACTTTAAAAACTTAACCAGTTATATGGTGGGTTCATATACTGCAATGATTTTAGGCAAAATTTTAGCAGGTTATCTTGCAGACAAATTTAACCGCCGTGCTGTTTTTGTGTTTGGAACAATTGCCAGTGCCGTGTTCTTGCCAATTATTATTTTCTTCAATACCCCTGACAACATTTTGTATTTATTAATCACTTTTGGCTTCTTATATGGCATTCCATACGGTGTGAATGCGACTTATATGGCTGAAAGTTTTTCAACCGACGTGCGCGGAACAGCCATTGGTGGTGCTTATAACATTGGTCGTGTCGGGGCAGCGATTGCACCAGCCACCATTGGATTCTTAGCATCGGGCGGTACGTTTACTATGGCCTTTATTGTGATGGGCGCTGCGTATTTTGTTGCGGGTGTATTGCCGGGCTTATTTATTAAAGATCGTCAGTACGATCCGCAAAAACAATCATAAACAATGACAGGAAGGTGCGTTGAGTACCTTCTAAAAAGATAAGGGTATCGTTATGGGTGCATTACAAGGAATTCGGGTTTTAGATTTAAGTCGTGTGCTTGCAGGGCCTTGGTGCGGACAGATCTTGGCAGACCTTGGCGCGGAAGTCATTAAAATTGAACGCCCTCGAGTCGGTGATGACACCCGCATGTGGGGGCCACCATGGATGCCCGATCAAGATGGAAACATGACTCGTGAATCTGGGTATTTCCAGTGTACCAACCGCAATAAATATTCGGTTGCGGTAGACATTACTACACCCGAAGGTCAGGCTTTAATTTATGAAATTGCCAAGACTGCCGATGTCGTCATTGAAAATTATAAGACAGGGTCTTTGGCTAAATATGGTTTGGACTATGCGTCATTAAGTGTGCTGAACCCGAACATTGTGTATTGCTCGATTACCGGTTTTGGGCAAGATGGCCCACGTGCAGAAGAACCCGGCTATGATTTTATTATTCAGGGTATGTCCGGCTTAATGAGCATTACTGGTGAGCCTGATGATGTGGCAGGCGGCGGTGCGCAAAAGGTTGGTGTGGCTGTTGTAGATATTCAAACGGGATTGTATTCAACCATCGCGATTCAGGCAGCTTTGATTGCACGGTCACACACAGGACGTGGACAATATATTGATATGTCACTCCTTGATGTGCAGGTCTCGGCACTGGCAAATCAGGGAATGAACTATTTAGCCTCAGGTAAAGCCCCGCAGCGCATGGGTAATCAACATCCGAGTATTGTGCCGTATCAAACTTTTAAGGCTAAAGATAAAGAATTTATTATTGCTTGTGGTAACGATAAACAGTTTAAAGATTTGTGTATTGCGATTGGTTATCCAGAGTTACTCGAAAATGAAAAATTTGTGCGTAATCAGGACCGCGTCAAATATCGAGATGAACTGATTCCTTTATTGTCCGAGCACTTTTTAGAGAAAACTGCCAAAGAATGGGTCGACATGATTCATGCGCTTAAAGTTCCCGTAGGTGTTATCAACTCTATTGAAGATGCTTTGGCTGAACCACAAATCGTACATCGTAATTTGGTGGTGAATATTCCTCATCGTTTAAATGAAAACTTCCAAACGATTGGCTCACCAATCAAACTCTCTGATACTCCAGTTGAATATCATCATGCACCACCAGAGCTTGGTGAACATACCGCTCAAATCTTATCGAGATTTAAAACAGTAGAAGAACTGGCTGCGTTAAAAGAGAAAGGCATTATTGATGGGAAAATTGCTTAAGCTGTTACTTTTTTAATGTGATTCAATTTAAATTAAAACTGTGATTTGCAATAAATCACAGTTTTTTATTGGAAAATAAGAGCCTTAATATTTAAAAATAAGTGGCAGCTCTGGTCTGAAATCATGAATCATTCCTTGAGGTTCATGATCAAAACTAATTTCCATTAAATGCTCCGATCCATTAGTCACTTCAAAATCATCAAGCGAATTGAACAGCAATGAAGTAGGGTGCTTTTCAAGGTTTGGAATAGAAACTTTAATCGCAGTGATTTCTGATAAATCTTTGCTATGCACAAGTGGTTGTTGTTTTTCTTTTGCAGCAAGGTCTGGTCGTGAAGCAAATGAAAGGAAGAACCACATCGGTTCAGATACCACAGAATCTTTGGCAACATTTACTTCTAAGCTGGCTGGTAAATAGCTTGGCTTGTAAACCCAATGAGGAAATTTTGCACCGTTATCATCTTTATTCTTAGGGCGAAAACAAATACCAAAAGGGGACGCAATATTATTTTGAGCACTTAGTCGTTCAAAAAGCAGAGTCGGTTTGGTGAGATCACTTGAGGCTTCTTCTGGGTTATTTAAAAAGATTAATTCGATAAAGCTATTTTTAAAGAAAAAGCGTCTGTTTTCTGTACCTTGACCCGGGTGCTTATTGGATGAACCTTCTGTTAGACCGAATTTTTTTAAAGTTTCAGCTTCGGGAGCGCCTGATTGTACACAAATAAAAATATGGTCCACTTCCATTTTAAGTTCTCATACTAATGTTGATGAATATTAAATAATTGATTAATAGAGTTTTTCATGTTTGTCGCAAGTATTTCATCGAAACCATCGACTAAAAAGCGGCTAATTAAGCCTTCAATCACCGTATAGATCAGCTCAGATAAAGCTTCACCATTCGGTATATTGCAGTTTTGCGCAATCAATACTTTAATCCATTGTTTATGGGCTTTAGAAATAGAAATAATGTCTTGATCATCTTGGTTAGATTCAGCGACCGCTCTTACAAATAAACAGCCTTTAAAAAAATCTTGTCTAAACCAATTGGTGTGCCAATCCAGAATTTTATTGATGGCTTCCAACCCTGTTGCATCTCCCACATAGCCTAAAAGGCTTTGCTTAAACCGTTCATCACGTGCAACGAGTACAGACTTAACCAGTTGATTTTTATTTTTATAGTACGTGTACATAGTGGTTTTAGAGCAGCCAGATTCATCGCGAATCAGGTCAACGCCAACCCCGACAAAACTATTTTCATTAAATAGTTTCTCGGCTGTATCTAATATTTTTAAGGCAGATTTTGACATATGTCTTTTCCAAAAAATAAAATAGTACAGATCTGTACTATTTGAAATTTTATCTATATGCTTTTTAAAAAGCAAATTTTTGTTTGAGGAAAAAATCATGTTCTCGATCTTTTATGGCAAAGAAAAACTGGCTCCATCGCCCAGTAAAGTTGATGTTTTAAGAAGTCTTATTGGGGGGACAGTCAGTATTTTTATACTTCTGTGGTTGAGTAAGCTCACACACAATATCTTTATCATGGCGCCGTTTGGTGCGACCTGTGTATTGCTCTATACCGTGTCTCAGTCACCTTTGGCGCAGCCGAGAAATATTATATTTGGACATCTTATTTCGGCTTTTGTAGGTTTGTTTTTTCTAAAATTTGTCGGTGTTTCTATTTTTACAATTGCTTTATCAGTAGGTTGTGCCATTGCGCTCATGCAAGTGTTTAAATGCGTTCATCCACCTGCTGGGGCCAACCCTTTGGTTATTTTACTCACCGCAAGCAGCATACAATACCAGTGGAGCTTTTTGATTTTCCCTGTTTTGGTCGGCGCAGTATCTTTAGTTTTGGTAGCGATGCTGATTAATAATATTAAAGCGAGTACCAAGTGGCCGATGTATGGCTTAGGAATTTTAAATAGTAAAAAGTAGGCGATGTATGAAATATTTTGAGCTTAAAAAAATGAAAGTATTCACTACGCTAAGATAGTGAATACTTTTGAATGAAATTATGACTTTTTAGAAATACGTTCTTCGATGGCAAATTTGAGTAAAGAAGCGCTACGGTAAAAACCATGTGCGAACTTTCCAAATGGCATGGTAATAAAGAATGTCATGACCGTAGCTAAATGGAAAATCAGTAAAAGTGCCATATACGGTGTATTGCGAAATGCCATGAGGGCTAAGCCTGAAGCACTGACTAAAATTAAAAGGAAAATAAAGCCTCGATCTACTGGTTTTTGCTCGCGGTCACCATGTAATGGATGGCGTTTAAGATTTAAATAGAGCAAGCCAGATGGCCCAACCACTAAGCCAAACCCACCCAAAGTACCCAACATAACAGGCAAGCTAAAGATAGGGTACGGCGCATGTAGGTTAAGGAAATAGTGATATAAAGTTGCTACGCCTGTGGCTGCAAAGCACAGCATAAAACCATAAAACGTCAGGTGATGGAACACACGGCGGATTTGTGTGTAACGGTCATCTTGCTCATTACAGCCTTTGCCATGTCCACCATCTAAATATTTAAGCGTTAACACATTTTGAGAGGCTTGAATAAGGTCTGGTTTCTCAACTTTGCCGTGAATAACTTTAGACGTCTGTCTCCAAAATTTACTAATTCCGATACCGAGTAAAACAATGGCAACTGTAAAGGTCGCTCCAAACAGTAGCGCTAAAAAGTTATGCGGGAAAATCGCATAGAAATTACCTTGATAGCCTGCAAACAGGTCGGTGCCTTTGTACCACACCACAGCTAACATGCATAAAAAGAAAATGAGTGATAACGCCGAAACAAAAGGAATCCCAACAGACTTATAAAGTCGGCCTAGCGGTTTAGGCGTCGCAAACTCTTGGTAAGTTTCCAAACGTACTTGTGCCATCGCTTTTGGAATGTTTACACCAAACTCGTGCGGCGGGGCATATTGGCAAGCGTGTAGACAAGCACCACAGTTATGGCATAGGTTTGCGAGGTAATGAATATCGGCTTGATTGAATTCAAGGCGCTTTGTCATGGCCGCAAATACAGCACAAAAAGACTCACAGTAGCGACAAGCATTACAAATCTGTAGGGCTCTTTGAACTTCCTGCTCATGGTCAGAGAGCTGAACAACTGGAATTAGGGCTTTAGTACTAGCATTCATGTTCAACTCCTTGTGAAAGTGCATAGTGGGCTGCATTTTTTCCGGCAATGCGTCCAAAGGTCGTGCCAATCGACATACCAACGCCAGCGGTATAACCCTGACCGAGTACGTTACCTGCCATCATTTCACCTGCAACAAACAGGTTGCGGCTGGCTTTATTGTTAAAACGTACAGCAGCATCGTCTTCGACTTTTAAACCTAAATAGGTAAAGGTAATGCCGGGTTTAAGCGCATAGGCATAGAACGGTGGGCGATCAAGCGGAACGGCCCAATGGGTTTTGTTGGGAACAATATTTTGGGTAGTGCAATCATCTAAAACCGTATGGTTAAAGGTGCCTTGTACACAGGCTTGATTAAATTCTTCTACGGTGTGACAGAAGGTTTTTGCATCTAGCCCGATTTTTTCGGCCAATTCTTGAATGCTATTTGCTTTCACACCCGCAAACACAGGTGGCATAAAGCGACCAATGGCTTTTGAGTCGATAATCGAATAGGCGATTTGCTGAGGCTGTTTGGCAACAAGACGTCCCCAAATCGCATAACGTTTTGGCCAGAAGTCTTCGCCTTCATCGTAAAAACGTTCGGCTTTGTTATTGACCACAATTCCTAATGAAACGCAGTCAATACGAGTGCAGATGCCGCCGTCATATAATGGTGCTCGTGCATCTACAGCGACGCAATGCGATTGCGATGGGTCACCAATAATATCGGCGCCTTGATCTATCATAAATTTGAGCAAGTTGCCCTGATTAAAGCGGGTTCCGCGAATAATGAAATTATCGGCAGGCCATTCACCGTTTTCATTTTGTCCCCATGCTTCTCTTAACCATTCCAGATTTGACTCAAAACCACCTGCGGCCAATACACAGCTTTTCGCTTTAAATACACGGCCATCTTCCGCAATTGCAGCTTCAAAATGTCCTTGGTTTAACTTTAGATCTTTAATTTTTGTGTTGTATAAAATCTCAATCCCAAGCTCTTGGGCACTACGGTAATACGCATTAATGAGGGCTTTACCGCCACCCATAAAAAATGCGTTGGTACGTGCAACATGCAAAGCACCCGATAGTGGTGGCTGAAAATTCACACCATGTTTACGCATCCAGTCGCGACATGTTGCCGTGCTACGAATGACCAGACGAGCTAAGTGCTCATTGGTTTTGCCCGCAGTGACTTTAAGTAGGTCTTGCCAATATTCTTCTTCTGGGTAGGCATCGACTAATACATCTTGAGGAGCATCATGCATGCAACGGAGATTACGAGTGTGTTGTGAGTTACCACCACGCCATTCTTTAGGTGCTGCTTCTATGACAAGCACAGACGCGCCACTTTCTTTTGCCGTGAGCGCGGCACACAGTGCGGCATTCCCACCACCAATTACAATCACATCATGCATGGATTTCTCCCTTTCTCAGCTAGGGCTAATGTAGCTTTAAAAGAGATGATGAAGTGAGAGGCTAAGCTTGAATGGGTGTTTAGTAAAAATAAACACTAATGGCTTAAGTGTTTATGAGTTTCGCACCGGGCCAGCGCTTTTCATTAATCAGGTTGGTCACACAAGCACGAATCACTACTTTGGTGGCTAAAGTTGCAGGCGAGAGTTCTTCTTCAGACAGACTAATTAAATAGTTAATGCGTTCAATAGCAGGTTCTACAACGCGCAGTAAACATAGGTCTTGCCGTGAGTTTAATGAGGCACCCGCAGGTTGGATGGTTGCCATTTCGAGTTGGCTGATGCTTTCCATTAACAAATGCAGCCCATCAATTTCATAGGCCACTTTAAGCTGATGAATTTTCTGTTCGAGCAACAAGCGCAGCCCATGTCGTTGACTCGGTAAAATTAGCGGAAGTTCTTTAAGCTGTGAATGAGTAATGGTTTGAGTGTCTATACAGCTTTCAAGATGATACTGACTCAGCACTTCTTTAGGCGAGATTAAAAACATTTGCTCTTTGACTAAAGGCTGTATGGCCCACTGTGGGTCGACATCGTCACTAAAGATGATGGCAACATCGAGCTGCCTTGCATTAACTAAGGCCTTGAGGTCACCCGATAAGCCTTCAATTAAACGGACTTTAATGTCGGGGTAACGGTTTCTCATGAGTTTTAAAAAGTGCGTGCCTATAACCGACGCGACACTCGGCGAAAAACCGACGGTGACATGACCGCTTAAACGTGAAGAGTGTGCAGAGTCTACGGCATGGTCTAAGTGCCTAAGCGCCAGTTGAACTTGTTGAAAAAAAGCTAAACCCGCAGGGGTGGGAACTGTACCCAAAGCAGTACGTTGTAAAAGGCGAATCGAAAGCTCGCTTTCTAATTTTGAGATTTGCTGACTTAATGCAGAAGTTCCAATATCGAGATTTTTTGCAGCTTTACCCAAGCTTCCTGACTCGATCACCGCAATAAAATACTTTAATTGTTTGAGTTCCACGGCAAATACTACATTGTCCTTTATTGGTTATTCTACACTGGTTTATCGCTATTGATTTTGTTCTATTACGCTGAGTAAACCACCAACAGAGTAAAGGCAACATCACCTCAAGATGTTGCCTTTTAGAGCTTTTATTGTTTAACCTGCTCAAGACCCTGTTCTTCAATAATTTGTGTTGCTTGTGGTGACTTCACAAATTTGATGAGTTCTTTTGCGACTTTTTCATGTTCAGAGTTTTTACCAATGCCCGCTGCAAATACAGTGACTTTTTGATAAGGCGCAGGAATTGGGCCGACTAAATCAACTTGACCATATTGGCCTGTAAAAGGTTTGATTTCACTAATTTGCTGGAAACCAATATCGAACTGACCTTCAGCAATACGTTTTGCAACGCGGTCACCGACCACTTTTTCTGCTTTACCAGAAATCACTTTGTATTCGACAGGTGGGAAGCTTGGGAAAACATCTTTTTCAAGATGCGTGCCGCTCGCACTTGCTGAATAACCAATGTGCTTAGCATTTAATAAAACTTTTTCGAATTTTGCCGCAGAGCTAATATCTGGTTTTGGTGCACCTTTAGGTACAGCCATGCCAATGCTTGAATTGACTAAAGCACTTTGTGAATTTGGGTCTACATAACCTTTTTCTGCAAGCTTGTTTAGTTCAGGAGCAGCCAACACCACCACATCAAAATGTTCACCACGATCGAGTCGATTTGGAATTGCAGTTGGTGATGCGCCCATTGATGAACCAGACGAAAGGTGAACCGTGTGACCAGTTTGCTTTTCAAATATTGGAATGAGTTTTTCCATAGATGAATAGAAACCGCCTGAACTAATCACTTCGAGTGTATCTGCGTTAGCAAGCGTTGAGCCTAAGCCTGCACCAGCTAGGCAAATGGTCATGAAGATAGGGGACTTTTTCATAGTATCTCACTTTAATGATAGGAGAGCACAGTACGGAGACTTAAGATCTGCCGTACTGTTCATTAAAATTTCAGGTTAAATAGTTATTGTTTTAAGCGCTAACCTTCGCAGGTTCAGCAATTGGGTCTGCATTCTTCTGCTTAGAACCACGGCATAGATATAAGCTTGAGATTAAGCTACATACCGCTGCTAACATCAGCCAGAATGCTGGTGTGCTTGCATTGCCTGTGTTTTCGACAAGGTACGTACAAGCCATTGGAGTCATACCACCAAAAATAGCGGCTGCAAGGCTGAACGCTAAAGAGAAGCCAACTGTACGTACACGTTTTGGCATTACTTCGGCAAGTGTTGCTACCATGGTGCCGTTGTACATACCAAAGAAGAACGAGAAGTAAGCAAGCGTAATAATGAGATTGGTAAAACTAATGTCACTCACTAACCAGCTTAAAACTGGATAAGTTGTAAAGATAGCAAGCGTGGTAATGCCGACTAAAACTGGACGACGACCAATTTTGTCTGAAAGTAAACCACCCATTGGTAACCAGAAGAAATTGGATAAACCCACAAATACGGTTGCTAAAAGGCTATCTGTTACCGACATTTCTAGAGTACGTTTTGCATACACAGTGGTGTAAACCGTAATGAAATAGAACGTGGTTGTGGTCATGGCACTCATCATCATGCCTGCAAGTACGATGCGCCAGTTGCTCGCAAGCGTGCTGAAAATTTCTTTGGTCGATGGATGAGTTTTTTGCGCTTTAAAGTCTTCAGTTTCTTCTAACGTACGGCGGAATAAGAAGATTAAAGGAATAATCAAACAACCAATTAAGAACGGAATGCGCCAGCCCCATTCACCCACTTGAGCAGTAGTTAAAATGGTGTTGAGCCAGTAGCCAAGTAATGCTGCAAATACAACCGCAATTTGTTGGCTGCCAGATTGCCAGCTTGTGATAAATCCACGGTTTTTATCTGTTGCAATTTCAGCTAGATAAATCGATACACCACCAGATTCAACACCTGCCGAGAAGCCTTGTAATAGACGTCCAATCACCACCAAAATTGGCGCAATAATACCAATGGTTTCATAACCCGGTACAAAGGTAATTAAGATGGTTCCGATTGCCATAAGGCTTAAAGTCACAATAAGACCTTTACGTCGACCAACTCTGTCGACATAAGCGCCTAAGAAAATAGCGCCGAGAGGACGCATAAGAAAACCCGCAGCAAATACGGTAAATGTCATCATTAAAGAGACATATTCATTTTCAGAGTGGAAAAATTTTGCTGCGATATAAGTGGCATAGAAACCAAAAAGAAAAAAATCGTACTGTTCTAAAAAGTTGCCACTCGTTACATTTAATATTTTTTTAAAAGTAGCCCTACGGTTATTCACGACATCCATTGGAGACCTCCTTGGCCTGACAAAATGGAAACATTCACGATCTTCAATGGAGGGCCTTAAATCGACTCATTCAATAAACCTAAATAGCAAATGGGTTAGAGATGAGATTTAAAGGTGTCCTTCGTAGAAAATGTGATGCCTTGTTTCCAGTTCAAACTACACATCTATAATTCGATAAACAGAAATTCACTTATCATTCAGATGAAAATGTAATCTCAAACAGCAGGAGGGAGTGAGAGGGCAAAATTAATTAGGTATTTAATAAAATTAATGACCCTTTATAAAATAATTTCAGAACACGGCCATATTTGGTTTTGAATCAACTCTTTTACACAGGCTTTAATTGCTGATTTTGCAGCCAGTGCAGCAGGTGATAATTCTTCTTCGGCAAGGCTCACCAAGTAATTGATTCGCTCAACTTCAGGGTCGATCAATTTTAGTAATTGAAGCTTATGTTTGTATTCTTGTAGACAAGCACTTCCGGGGCGAACACTTGCAAGGTCAAGGTGAATCAGGCTGTCCATGAGTAAGTGTAGACCATCAATTTCATAGACAACATTAAGCTGCCCAATCTTGTGTTCAAGCAATTTTCTTAAGCTATGACGCTGCCGTGGTAATACTAAAGGAATATCACCGATTTGTTGGGACTGAATAATTCCACTTTTGATGCAATCGGCAAGACCATATTTTTCAAGCACTTCTTTGCGTGCCATTAAATACATTTGTTCGCGGACCAAAGGCTGTATTGACCACTGTTTATCAATTTCATTGGTAAAAATAATGGCAATATCAAGCTGACGCGAATTAATCGACTGAATCAGGTTGCCTGACAGAGTTTCCACAATTTCTAGACGAATGTCTGGATAGCGTTCAGACATTAATTTCATTAAAGGGATGCCAATTAAAGCGGTAATGGTAGGTGGAAAACCAAGACTCACATGGCCTGAAAGCCGTGCCGAATGGGCAGCATCTACCGCAAAGTTAATCTGACGTAAAATGAGTTGAGAATGTTTTAAAAAGGCGAGGCCTGCGGGAGTTGGGGTCACACCAAAAGCATTACGCTGTAATAGGCGAATGCTTAGCTCTTGTTCTAGCTTGCTAATTTGTTGACTGATTGCTGACGCACCGACATCGAGTTTTTGAGCAGCTTTACCAATACTGCCTGCTTCAACCACCGTCAAAAAATATTTTATTTGCTTGATTTCCATAATAAATGTATTCGCTCATCATCCTTAATTTATAGAGATATGAAGGATTGGGAAATCTATCATGTGCTTTAATATTAACAGCAATAAATACAAAAGTTTCTTAAAAAATTATCTGAAAGTTTTAAATCTTTGTCGTCTTTAATCTTGAGTTCAAAGGAAATTATCTCACTTCAGAGAGGCAATCGTATAATTTTTAAATATGGCATCCACAGTCAACGAATTGGCGTTTGGAGCTAAGCGCACCACTCAAAATCTAAATAAAGTGAACAATCAAAATAAAAAAATCCAGGATGGATCCATGATTTTTGTCGTAAGAAATAGAACATTAGTATTGGGAATCGCTTCAATTTGTACAAGTGCATTACAGGCTGCTGCATTTGATAAAACAGGCCAATCCGTATCAGCATTTTTACAACCGGGAAATTACTTTGAAGCAAGTCTTGGTGTGACAGATACTGATTTAAAAGGAGTGGAATCTGGTACTAACCCTTCCCATCAGTCAATTTCCGACATTGCCAATACAGATTATCGGCCGACTGCGGCTTTAAAATTTCAGCTTGCACCGCAGTATTCATTTGGGTTGCTTTACGATCAGCCTTTTGGTGCTGACACAGAATATTCTGGTGTAAATGGCTTTATCGCAACGCCGAAAGACACAGTTATGCTTCCCGGTATTACGACTACAAGCCTTGCAAATGCTACTTCTGGTCAAGTTCCCACAGGAAATGCAAAATCGGAATTTGATATTCAAAGTTTCAGCTTCATTGCCGGATATCAGCCTAATAAAAACTGGAATATTTTTGCAGGGCCGGTTTATCAAACTTTCAAAAGTCAGGTCAATTTAAGAGGCAATGTATTTAGTCTTTATAATGGCTATGACTTTCAAACTAAAACTGTGGGTGATTGGGGCTGGTTAGCTGGACTGGCTTATCAAATTCCTGAAAAGGCCGTTAAAGTTTCACTTACCTATCGTTCTGCCATTACCCACAAAGTAAACGCAACTGAAAATGCGCCGTTAATTGATATGTTAACGACTCAGCAAGGACGCGATTTAGTTAGCCAACATCTCGACTATATGATTTCTATCGGGCAGATGACCGAGCAAAAGAAAAACTATTTAAATCATATTATTTCAGAGTTACCCAATAGCGAAGGCTCTGGCCCAACCAAATTTAAATCTCCAAACTCAGTGAATTTAGAATTTCAAACAGGTTTACGCCAAGGAACTTTATTGTTTGGGAGCTTGCGCTGGGTAAATTGGAGTGATTTGGCGCTACAACCTTACCGTTTTGGTGAAATTTCAAAAGTTATTGGGGGATTATCAACACCAAGCCGTCCAGAAGGGTTTAATTTGGTTCGTTATGATGATGACCAGTGGGCTTTAAATTTAGGACTAGGGCAACGTTTTTCACCTAAATGGCTAGGTTCTGTGTCAGTGGGCTGGGACTCGGGAGCTGGCGATAAAGTTTCAACGGGTGGCCCAACCAAGGGATATTACAACTTAGGAGTGGGAGCCCAATACAGTCCAACATCGCAATACTTTATTTCTGGTGGTGTGAAATATTACTGGTTAGGCGATGCAAAAGCTCAGCTTGGCGCACAGGCAGGCAGTGACTATTATGTGGGTGAGTTTAAGGATAATCACTCTATAAGCTATGGCTTAAAAATAGGATATAAATTTTAAAATTAAATCATTCATTTATAAGGTTTTAATTACATGAATAAAATCATCAAAAATGGCATATTTTTAGGGTTATCGACTTTGATGGCAGGTTATGGAACTGTCCTCCATGCCGAAGTAAACCCATCTAATTTACCTACTGTCTCACAAAAAGCGTTAACGATTATTGATGGACAAACAGAATGGTTAAGTAAGGTTTATAAAGATATTCATGAACACCCTGAACTTGGGTTTATGGAAACGCGTACCTCTGCCATTGTTGCCAAAGAGCTTAAGTCATTAGGGTTTGATGTTAAAACTGGCATAGCCAAGACAGGTGTGGTCGGCATTTTGAAAAATGGTAATGGGCCAACGGTCATGTACCGTGCCGACATGGATGCCAATACTGTTCAAGAAGCGACTGGCTTACCTTATGCAAGTAAAGTGCGGGTAAAACTTGACGATGGAACCGAAACGCCTGTTGCACACATGTGTGGCCATGATGCACATGTGACATGGATGCTCAGTATGGCAAAAACCTTAGTCGCTTTAAAAAAGGAATGGAGCGGAACTATTATTTTAGTCGCACAACCTGCTGAAGAGCCTATAACGGGTGCTAAAGCTATGGTGACTGACGGTTTGTGGACAAAATACAACTTACCAAAACCTGATTATTTCTTTGCAGTACATACCACACCTGCACCTGTTGGAGTGGTCATTAATGCGCCGGGGCCACGCATGGCGGGAACCGATCAGCTCGATGTTTTATTTAAAGGCGTGGGTGGGCATGGGTCATTACCAATGCTAACCAAAAATCCAATTAGTATGGCGGCAAATGCAGTAACTCAATATCAAACCATTATGGGTAACGCAGTCGACCCTCAACAAGCAGCAGTTTTATCGATTGGCTCGATCCAAGCCGGAAATTCGAATAACGTGATTCCTTCTACTGCACTGGTCAAAATGAATTTACGTTGGTTTGATCCAAAAGTACGTGAAACCATGTTAAATAACATTAAGTTCATGAGTGAAGGTGCTGCCGAAATGCAGGGCATGGGTAAAGATCAATTGCCTACTTTTACCTTTAAGGGTTCAAGTACGCCTGTAGTCAATAATAAAGAATTCTCTGCGCGTTTAAATGGACCACTAAAAGCTTTGCTAGGCGACAAACATGTTCTAACTGAATATCCCGCCGTTATGGGTTCTGAAGATGTTCACCATTTGTTAGGTGATCAAAAAGACATTCCGTTTAACTTTATGTTCATTGGCGTGGCAGATCCGGTTGTGTTTGCTAATGCAGTCAAGCAAGGCAAACCTGTGCCTTATATTCCGCATAGTCCGAACTATGTTGTAGATTTAAAAGCCTTGCCTGTCGGGGCTAAAGTCACCACGGTGTCTATGCTCGAACTATTAAATAAAAAATAAGATGTTCATAAAAAAAGATGCACATCGAGGCATCTTTTTTTATCTAAAATTTCTAAAAATTTAAGAACAAGACAGATGTTTTTCCCGATAGTGTAGCGGTGATAAATCTGTCCAGCGTCGAAAAGCACGGGTAAAACTACTCACATCGGTAAAGCCAAGAATATAGGCAATTTCGGTAATATTGTGGCTTGAATTTTTGATATACGACAAAGCGAGTTCGTGCCGTGTATTGTCGAGTAGCTCGCTATAAGAGGTATTTTCTGCCGAAAGCTTGCGTTGCAGACTGCGTATACTTAAGCCTAAACTTTTCGCAACGTCTTGCTGTTGAAAGTCACCTGTAGATAATTTTTCAATGAGTTTTACTTTCACACGAGCCAATATATTTTCTTTATCAAACCGTGCGAGATAACGATTAATAATCTCATCATATTCTTGGGTGAGGCTAGGATTCCCACCATCTAAAGGCTGCTCTATGGTTGCTGTGTCAAATACAATCATGTCTTTGGGTGCATTAAACACAATCGGGGCTTTTAAAATACTCTGAAAAGTTTCTAAATCTTGTGGCTCTGAGCGTCTTAGTTCAATGCGTAAGGGCGAAAAAACAGAACCTTGTAACGCACGACTTGAACGAATAAAAACAGAGATAAAAGCATCGATAGATTCGGGTTGAACTTCGTCGGGAACATGAATAACGAAATAATGATTTTTTCCCTCGCCATAAAATTCAAGTTCGGGAATGTCGGTCACTATGCGGAAGTAACGAATAATTCTTAAAAACATTTCTTTTAGTGTGGTGCTGGTAATGAGTGAATGGCCCAACACATGAAATGTATTTTGGTTGACTTGGCTCGCAACTTTAAGGCCAAAGCACGAGTCTTGAGTCGCTTGAACGGCTAATTTCCATAAATTTGCTGTGTTTTTTAATGAATAGCGTGCATCTGGATCGTTTAGGGCCTGAACATCTAAACCTGCTTGTTTTAATAAAGGTTGGCTATCCACACCTGCTTTCTCAAGCGCTTTTTGAATCGCTTTAACCCAGCTAGCCAGTGCCGTTGCTGTCTGTGGCATGTTATGTCCTATAACTTGTGACTCATATTCCTGTGAGCAGTATAAAAGATTCAAAACTAAAAAATCTTTTGTTTGTTTTGAATCTTACTATTTTGGCATCCATAGCCAATAGATTGGCGTTTCGAGCTAAGCGTACAAAGGTAGATATAAATAAAGTAGGGATATGAGAAAACTGAGGAATAACGGATGACCTACATATATAAAAATCCTGCTGGAATGAGCGATAGCGAAAAAACGGAACACATTAAAAAAGTAGTCACAGCGGAAGGTGTGGCTTTACGCAAGCGCCATCCCATTTTGAACCATCAAAACACAATAGGAGCGATGATTCTATTTGTTTCCCTCGTTGGAATGATTGCTACGGCTGTACTCTATATCAATCATCAGCTTTCAGCGTGGTTCGCAATTCCAATTATTGCGTTTTTTGCATCTCTTACCCATGAGTTAGAACACGACCTCATTCACTGGATGTATTTTAGAAAGAAGCCATGGGCACATCACCTTATGATGGGCTTAGTGTGGTTAGCTCGCCCAAGTACCATTAACCCATGGAAACGCCGTGAGCTTCACTTTAATCACCATAAAAATTCAGGCACTGAAGTTGATTTAGAAGAAAGAGCGCTCACCAATGGAGAGCAGTGGAGCATACGCCGACTCGTCGCCATCGGTGACAATGGTTTTGCAGTTTTGCTACGCATTATTGCTGCAAGCAATTGGACTGTTAGAAAAGTTATTTTTAAACGTGCGTTCTTAGCTTATTTTCCACTTGGAATTATTCATTGGTCTCTTTGGTATATCTTCTTAGGCTTCCATGCAGTTGATATGATTTCAAGCTTGGCAAATGCACCGATCGCATGGTCAGCTACAACGCTAAATGTTATGCATGTGATTAATATTTTGACTGTGGTGTGGATTGCGCCAAATGTGCTGCGTACTTTCTGCCTGCACTTTGTGACAAGCAACATGCATTACTACGGTGATGTTGAATTGGGTAATGTCATTCAACAAACTCAAGTATTAACACCGTGGTGGATGATGCCGTTCCAACTCTTTTGCTTTAACTTTGGTTCGACACATGCCATCCATCATTTTGTGGTGAAAGAACCATTCTACATTCGACAAATGACTGCGCCTGTTGCCCATAAAGTTATGCGTGATATGGGAGTGCGGTTTAACGATGTCGGAACCTTTAAAAGAGCAAATCGTTGGAATGTAAATAATTTATCTGAATCGAATACTTAACAAATAGATTCTTAACTCGCTTGAATGGACTGAGTTCTGTACACAGGGTTCAGTCCACATTCTACAGTTTCTTAAAAATGAAGTGGCTCTACTGAAACTGAGTAAAAAGAAGAATCACGCCTAATACACATAAAATTGAGCCAATCACCTTATTAATCTGTACTTGCTTGGCCAACATTTTCTGTCTCAATAGCATGGAAGAGAAAAGCACAGCCACAAGTGAAAACCATGCAAAATGAGCAAATGACATAAAAAAGCCATAAGCCAAAAGAATGGTTTTAGGCGTGGTTAAACTCACAATTTGCGTATAGGTACTAATCACAAATAGCGTGGTTTTAGGGTTCAGGGCGTTGGTAAAAAAGCCGTACTTTATGGCTTGCAAAGTACCTATAGACGTTAAGGCAGCAGTGTCTAAAACTGGTTTCTGCGTAAAAGTTTTATAGCCAATATAGATCAGGTAAAGCGCACCAATGTACTTAACAATATTTAAAATTTGCGGCGTATAAGTCATCACAAAGGCAACGGCAACTAATGTATAGGTCACATGTACCAACACGCCAAGCGATATGCCTAGTGAAGTGAACACACCTATTTTTCTGCCATACAGATAACTATTTTTCGTCATGATCGCGAAGTCAGCGCCGGGGCTAACCACCGCCAAAATCGTAATTAAAATAACCGCAATAAACTCTGCCATTATCTTGTGCCCTCACTGAAAACGAGGGAATTGATCTGTACTTTTTGGAATGTATTTAAGAAAGCGAAAGTATTACTTAAAATTGCTATTCTTTTTGCAAGAAATGCGGAGGCTTCCGGTTTTCGAAGATAGATATCGATATTCAATATATTTTTCATCATCTAAAATGGGTTTTAATAAAGATGATTTTTATTTTGAACAGAAACCTAGAAATAAAAATCGATAAAAACGACTATATATCTATGAGTTTTTGGAATGATTGAAAGAATATCGCTGAATTCACTAAAATTTTTCTACTTTGTGGCGAAATATGGCAGCGTCACTTTAGCTGCAAAGAAATTATTTGTGACGCAAAGTGCGGTCAGTAAACAGATTTATAATTTAGAAGAAGCTTTAAATACGACTTTGTTCGACCGAAAAAATAAAACTCTTGTGATGACTGAGCAGGGCGAAATTTTACTAAGTTGTTGCCATCAGGTGTTTGGTCAACTCGATGAATGTTTAATAGAACTCAGCCAGCCTAAAGCTGAAAACAAACAATTGGTTTTATCGTGTGAACCGACTCTTTCAATGAAATGGCTTATTCCACGGTTATCAAAATTTAAAAAGCTCGGTCATGATTTTGAGGTTGTGCTACTTACCGCAGGCGGCGTGGTCGACTTTGAAAAAGATAATATTGATATCGCGATTCGTAGAAATGACTTTGATTGGGGAGAGCATATCTATAGTGAAAAGATTGCCGATGAATATATCGCTCTAGTTCAAGCAACCAAGCCATCGGAAACAAACGACGTACTCATCTCGACCTCTAGGCCAAATTTTTTCACAAGCATGAATCGCATTGCTGAGTTAAAGCAGAGTTTAAAAGCCTACGCTAAAGTTGAACTCGAACATTTTTATCTATGTTTAGAAGGCTGTTTGGCGGGACTTGGCGCAACAATCATCTCAATTTATATGATTGAAAAAGAGCTTGAGTGGAACTTACTGCAAAAAATTTCACCTGTTGTACAAGATAATTCAGCCTATTATTTACTTTCTCATAGTGCTTTTGTGGAAGATTCACGTAAAACCATATTTTTAGAATGGCTAAAAGCAGAGATGAATGAAAGTCAGCACACATTACTTTAGGTTGATTCTTTTTAACTTAAATTTTTACTATTAAGTATTTGAAAGTAATAATTAATATTTAAAATGATTAAGGTGCTGTGTGAGCGCCGTATAATGAATTTCTGCTGTCTAAAATTCCTTAAGATGAAAAATATTTAACTTCATACTTCTTTATTAAACCCTAAACATGAATTTCACTCAGTTTTGAATGAGACTAAATCATTTTTATTCATGTTCTGATTGCGGTATAAATCTATTCACGCTCTGAAGCGTTCCAGTTATTCACTTTTGATAAGACCTTAAGGCACAAATCTGACAAGGCTGGAAAGTTTAAAAAGAGCTCGAAATATTTTTAGGTTTATCTCAGAAATTAGGGTACTGATCAAAATGAGTAAAGAATTTACATTTACGATTAAGAGTATTTGTTTCGATGAAAACTATCGTCCAGCAGACAATACGCGTATTACAACCAACTTTGCTAACTTAGCGAGAGGGATGAGCCGTGAAGAGAATCTGCGCAACACTTTACAGATGATCGATAATCGTTTTAATGCCTTAGCTCATTGGGACAACCCTAAAGGCGACCGCTATGGCGTTGAACTTGAAATCATTTCAGTTGAAATGAATATTGATGCCGAGAACCGTGCAAGCGGGCTTCCTTTAATCGAAATATTGAAAACCAATATTGTTGATAAGAAAACCAATGAACGTATTGAAGGCATTGTAGGCAATAACTTCTCGTCTTATGTACGTGACTATGACTTTAGTGTGCTGTTGTTAGATCACAACAAAAACAAGTCTACTTTTAGCACGCCAGAGAAGTTTGGTGAATTGCACGGTAATTTGTTTAAGAGCTTTATTAACTCTGAAACTTATAAAGCCAACTTTAAAAAAGCACCTGTGATTTGCTTAAGCGTTTCAACAACTAAAGAGTATCACCGTACTGAAAATGAACATCCAGTTTTGGGTGTGGAATACAAGCAAGAAGACTATTCACTCACTGATGAATATTTCCAAAAAATGGGCTTAAAAGTTCGCTATTTCATGCCTAAAAACAGTGCTGCACCTTTGGCGTTCTATTTTACTGGTGATTTGCTAAGTGATTACACCAACCTTGAGTTGATCAGCACCATCAGCACCATGGAATCGTTCCAAAAGATTTACCGCCCTGAAATTTACAACGCAAATTCAGTGGCTGGACAGTCTTATCAGCCAAGCTTAAAGAACCAAGATTACTCACTTACTCGAATTGTGTATGACCGTGAAGAACGTAGCCGCCTCGCTATTGAGCAAGGGAAGTTTGTTGAAGAGCAATTTATCAAACCATACCAAGCGATTCTTGAGCAGTGGTCTGCTAATTACGCTCTTAACTAATCAACATATAGGTCATTGATCATGAAAAAATTACTACCGACTTCAACTGCTGGCAGCTTACCTAAACCGTCTTGGCTTGCAGAACCTGAAAAGCTTTGGTCGCCTTGGAAACTCGAAAACGAAGGTCTGCTTGAAGGTAAAAAAGACGCGCTACGTTTAGCGTTGCACGAACAGCGCCTTGCTGGCATCGACATTGTGAGCGATGGTGAACAAACCCGCCAACACTTTGTGACCACGTTTATCGAACACTTAAATGGCGTAGATTTTGAGAAGCGCGAAACAGTTCGAATTCGTGACCGTTACGATGCAAGCGTACCATCTGTTGTAGGCGCAGTGTCTCGTCAAAAGCCTGTGTTTGTTGAAGACGCTAAGTTTTTACGTCAGCAAACTGATCAACCAATTAAATGGGCATTACCTGGCCCAATGACTATGATTGATACGCTTTACGATGGTCACTACAAGAGCCGTGAAAAACTTGCTTGGGAATTTGCAAAAATTTTGAACCAAGAAGCGCGTGAGTTAGAAGCTGCTGGTGTAGATATTATTCAGTTTGACGAACCTGCATTTAACGTCTTCTTTGATGAAGTAAATGATTGGGGCGTTGCGACTTTAGAGCGTGCAATTGAAGGTCTTAAGTGTGAAACTGCGGTCCATATTTGCTATGGTTACGGCATTAAAGCTAACACAGACTGGAAAAAGACATTAGGTTCAGAATGGCGCCAGTACGAAGAAGCTTTCCCGAAACTGCAAAAATCTAACATCGATATTATCTCGTTAGAATGTCACAACTCACATGTGCCTATCGACTTACTCGAACTCATTCGTGGTAAAAAAGTCATGGTCGGCGCAATTGATGTTGCATCTAACCAAATTGAAACTCCAGAAGAAGTGGCGAACACACTTCGTAAAGCGCTTCAGTTTGTAGATGCTGACAAGCTTTACCCTTGCACAAACTGCGGTATGGCGCCTCTTTCACGTGAAGTTGCACGTGGCAAGTTAAATGCTTTAAGTGCAGGTGCAGAAATCGTTCGTAGAGAACTTACGGGTTTTGAACTCTCTGCTTAATATTTACCAATAAGTGGTATAAAGGGTTACTTTTTTGATGGCAGTTGATAATCAAACAAGTAACCCTCATTTTACTTACTACATGTCGTTCTACTCAGAATGCATGTCGATAAAGTACCTTCCTGATGGAGTTGGGCGGTATAGCAAACACTCAGGACAAGGTACGATTCAATTTAGGAATAATGTCATGGTTCAAGCAACAGACTTTAGAAATGCAATGTCTTTACTCACAAGTGCGGTTAGTGTTGTGACTACGGCAGGCATGTCTGGCCGTTTTGGATTTACTGCCTCTGCTGTTTGTAGTGTGACTGACACACCTCCGACATTATTGGTCTGTATGAACCAATCTGCGAGTTCACATGCACATTTCCTAGATAACAAAATCTTAACTGTGAATGTTTTAGGCGCACACCACGAACATATTTCAAAAGCATTTTCATCTAAGCTCACACCAGAAGAACGCTTTAAACATGGCGCGTGGATTGAGTTAGAAACAGGTTCACCTGTATTAGATGATGCTTTGGTCAGTTTCGATTGCGAGATTGAGCAAGTTCAACAAGTCGGCACACACACTATTCTTATTTGTCCGATTGTGGCGATTAAACAAAGCGAGCATGACCAAAGTTTGGTTTATTTTAATCGTGCTTATCACCAAGTGGGGCAGACCGAGATTGTCTAATCCCACTTTCCGTTTTGTTGTCTCATATTAAAAGTTAAAAGATAGAAACGAATAAGCATGGATCGCTTCTCTCTAAATTTAAAAAATACAATTAAATATAATATCTAAAATAATAATTAAGTTAATCTAATGAAAAATAATAATAAATTTAAATACTTGTCATAAAAGCTACATTGACACCTCTAAACTCTCAGATTATGCTTTGCGTGCTGGCCTACATTGCCAGCCGGCTTTGACAGGCTGAATGAAAGATCGCATCAGAGTTATTCCTTCTGAGGAATAGTCTTATGCGTAAACTCCTCGTCTCCTCCCGTAGCGGTAGGACGGGAGAGGGACACCTTCGGGTGTGCTGGTTAAATCTTTCACCAGTCTGTCAACCCTCTTTCGTTCTGCCACCATAATTTCAAATGAATGCTTTGGCAGAACTCCCAAAATCAGGAGTTGGCTATGCACATCCATTATTTCTTGGCCCTCAGTGCCAAAAGCTATAACGACACAGCTTAAAAATTTAAAGCAGCTTGAACGCCATAAGGTTTTCAGGCTTTAAGTCATTTTTACTTAAAACTTAGCAAAACAAAACTTGAGATGTGCCAAGCACCGTCTTACGGCTTTGCTGTGCTTTTTTTCTCCCAGAAGGGGCACAGGCTTTTTATCTCAGCCAGACATAACAACTAATTTTTATAACGGTAAAACTATGCCAACTTTAGAAACGACTTCAAAAAAATTAAAAGCAATACATACCGCAATAGACCTATTTAATCTCTATGGATTTCACAACACGGGCGTAGACCTAATTGCCAAAGAAACTAAAATTCCGAAAGCCACGCTTTATAACTACTTTCACTCGAAAGAAAGGCTCGTTGAAACCTGCATAAGCTTTCAAAAAAGCCGACTGAAAGAAGAAGTGCTAGCAATTGTCTATTCACACCGCTACTCAAAACCAAGCGATAAACTTAAAGAAATTGTCCGTTTACATGCCAATGAAAATAGCCTTTACCACCTTTTGTTTAAGGCCATTTTTGAAATAAAACAGCTTTATCCAACGGCTTACCGCATGGCAGTTGAATATCGAAAATGGCTACTTCGAGAGCTTTTTGATCTAGTCTTTAGTCTGGAAAGCAATGCATTTAATCCCGATGCCAACATGGTTTTAAATTTAATTGATGGCTTGATGCTACAGGTTTTAAGCTCTAACAGTTTGAATGAACGGGATGTGATGTTGGAGAGGTTTTGGGAGGCTTAGAACCGATCTATATATGACCTCTTTACCTTATGCGGAGAAGTAGGTTGAAAAGCAAATTGAGCTAAACCTAATTCTGTAAGCCTAATTTTCATTGTTTCTTGAGAAACGTTAAAAATTTCAGTCAAAGGTAAAATGATTTTTCTATAATTTTCAAAATTGCATGGTTGTGAATCAATGTATAGGGGGGAGAAACCTCTATTCCTAATGCCATAATGTTGTAAATAATAGTTTAAAGTCGCTTTTAACCGATTTTCAGGCAGTAGTAAGCAACCCGCAAAATAATTTGCTTGAAATTCTAGTCGATCAATATTCTGGGTAATCTCTATATTTACAGAGTGAGATTCCATAGTTGGAGAAAAATTCTCTGAAATTAAATACTTGTTATGATTAAGAAAAACATGAGCTATTTCATGTGCTTTTGCAAAATTAATTTGATGTTGAGAAAAGAAGCCACTTCCAAAAATGGTAATAGTTTTTAATTTGGTTTCTAGCTTACCAATAATATTTGGATGTTCGGGAGTATTAATCTCAATAATTTTATAACCTAATGTATTTATTATTTCGTTTAAATCTATCTCATCGTTTTTATAAAATTTATTAAATAAGCTTTCTGCAAGAATACTTAACTCTTTTTTAGATTTATAAGGAATAGTTTTAGAGTATGAATTTACACGATGTTGCGTGAAAAATTCTTTTGGAGATATATCTTTCTGTAATGAAAGGAAATCATAAATTAGATCTTTTGGAATACTTGTAAAGCGTAGAGGTGTTTGAATAAAGATATTTGAAGAAGAAATATCTTGGAAGTTTTCTGATGTCAGAGCATTACTTATAATTTCATCAATATTTTTTACTCTATTAATCGTTCTGTTAAAGATAATTTCATGATTATCATTGGCTGTAATTCTCCACAGCCCTATCTTTCTATTTTTTGCAACATTTAATGCTCCTTTCTGAAAGCCATTTTTAGTAATGCAGATAGCCTTTGTATAATGTTTTCCGACTTGACTAACTTTGGTTGAAAACTCTTCAATATCGTCCACAGGAACATTTTTTTCATAATTTTTACATTCAATTAAGATTACTAAATATGGTTCCTTTTGATCAAATAAGAAAACTTCAATAGCTACATCGAAGGTAATATAGTCTTCTCGATCCTTTGAATAATATTTCTTTTGCTTGTAAATTTTAGTGTGACTTGGATTAAGCCCCATATAACCTTTTTGGATTAGAGCTGAAAAATAGTCAAAAACATAATTTTCAAAAATATCGCCTTTCTTTTTAGTATCCATGTATCAAAAAAGTATTGAATTTTTTTGATCATATATAAAAATCAGTAACTTGGCTATATAGGTATAACGCCTTAAGAACTAAATAAGGTTATTCACAACCTCTATAAAGAACTTTCATACTCCACATACCCATCTTCAATTGCAGGAATAATCTCTACAAACTCAAAGTAGGGAACTGTACAAAACTCAGAGTCTCGAATCGCATCAATCACAAAGTAATAATCTTGCAGAGATGCCGTCTCAAACACAGCAATATCAGTCGCTTTAATACTAAACGCTTCCACGTCATACCATCGAACTTTTACAGTCGGGTACTTCTCAAAAATAGGTTCAAGCTTTTGTGTACTAAACTCAGCACGCTTTTCACGAGCTAAAGCCAACCAAGCGGGCAAAGCTCTTAAATGAATAAAAAAAGTATAGGTTCTGGACATAACCACTCCATGACTGAGTCGAGTTGTAGTTCAACTGAAAGGACAGCGTTTGCTTGTCAGATCAACATGACTCAGTCAGTATATGAGTGATTACTCACATTAAATACTCGCATTTTGACACATGTCAGAAACACTCCCAGACCCACGCAAACGCCCGCGTCAAGCACGCTCAGTGGCTACCTTTGAAGCAATTCTAGAAGCGGCTGCTCGCATTTTAGAGTCTTTAGGCTTTGCTGGATTTAACACAAATGCCGTGGCTGAACTTGCTGGAGTAAGCATTGGTAGCCTATATCAATACTTTCCATCTAAAGATGCCTTAATAGTCGAATTGATTCGATGTGAACGAGCTGAGCTTTCAAATCATATTGTTGAAGCCATACAGCAACATGAAGCCGCAGACCTAAAAGAAAAACTAAAACTCATCATACATGCTGCGGTGCAACATCAATTGAGCCGTCCTCAGTTGGCACGAACCTTAGAGTTTGCTTCAGAAATCATTGGAAAAGACATTGAGGAAAGTGAACTTCAACATGAACTTGAAACCATAATTTCTGATCTGTTTATACGCTCAGGTATTTCACATGCACAGTTAGCCGCACAAGATGTCATTGCTTTAAGCAAAGGAATGATTAACGCGGCAGGCATAGCAGGGGAAAGTGATTTAAAAAAATTACAGCAGCGAGTTGAAAAAGCTGTGTTTGGTTATTTAGATTTGAGCTAGCGGACATAAGCCAATGTTACAGAAGAATTTTTAACATTTTTGATCTCTGTGGGTAATGTTTTTTAACTATGCTATATTTTTGATGCACTTAGAATAATTTAGTGGAGAAATAGTTATGTTTAAAAGAAATTTTTATCGTATTTTTTTCTATTTATTTGTTTCTCTATTAACTTCAACTTATTTTAACTTAGTGGATGAGTTCTTTTCTGAGCTTTTAAAGGTACTTCAGATCGAAAATAAGTCTGTTGTATATTTAATTGTTGCCTTGGGTCTTTTTTTAACAAACCCCTATTTTCAAGAACTGTTTAGAAAAAGAATTCGAGAAGCATGCTTAATAAATTTTATGACATATCGATTGAATTTTGAAATTTCTAGATTTAAGTGATTTCTCTTTAAAATATTATTTTTGGAAAAATAAAAAAGCCCAAACATTATGAATTGGGCTTTTTATTAAACAATAAGGCTCTGATTTATATAAGATAAAAAGTTAATTTCGTATAAGGCGTATTATGTTAATTTTAGATAAATTACATAATTTCTATTCCACATTATTTGATAATTTAACAATATCTTTAACTTCTAAAATATTAGTTGAATAACCTCGACGCATAGCATTTAACATAGCAATACCAATACTTTGAGTTGTTAAAATTGAATTTGGTACAACAAACTTAAATATAGGGAAAAATGGCTTCATAATTCTATAAAACAAGCGATAGCTTTTCGTTTTAGATTGAATACCATCTAGAGGCTGAATAATTGCAGGTCGAAAAAGATAGACCGCTTTAAAATCCATCTTCAGTAATGCATTCTCAGTTTTTCCTTTGATGCGTGCCCACATCGTCTTACCGCTTTCACTACTGTCTGTACCACTACCCGAAACATAGATAAACGTCATATCAGGGTTATGAGTCACCACTGCCTGTGCAATTCTAGTTGTTAGTTCATATGTAACGTGTTGATATTCTTCTTCAGTTAGTCCCGTTACAGACTGGCCTATACAAAAAAAACAGGCATCGTAATTTTGAATAGATTGTAAATATTCAGTTTTATATAGATCAGGAATTATGATCTGATCTAATTTTGCATCTATACGATCCAATTTTTTACGTGCTATCACCGTGATATGAGTTACATCGGATGCTAATAAACTTTCTTTTAAAACACCTTCTCCCACCATGCCACTGGCACCAAAGATGACAATTTTCATTATTTTCTCACTTTCACTGCTTCGTTAAGATGAACTTGCCGCCATTTTGTAGGTGTTGAGTTTTCCCACTCCTGAAATGCACGAAAAAATGATCCTTGCTCTTCATACCCAAGTAAATAAGAAATCTCAGCAATATCTAGACTGGAATCCAATAAATACTCACAAGCGAGCTGCTTTCTAGTTTCAGAAAGTAATGCTTGGAAACTTGCACCTTCATTCTTTAAATGTCTTTGCAGTGATCGCTGACTGATAGACAATTCTTTTGCAACACTTCTTAGTTCAGGGCGTCCGGCTGTTAAAGATCTTCGCAATAGCCATTTAACTTGCTCAGAAACTGTTAAACCTGTGCTCTGTTGATTCAAATTTACTTCCAACGCTGCATCTAGAATCTTTAATAATTCATCGTTATAGCTAGGGAAACTGAGATCTAAATCTTTTTGATAAAAATACACTCTATTTTCACTTGAGTTACAGTGTATCGGACAGTTAATAAATCCTGTAAAAACATCAGCAATGTCACGATTTAAATCTAATTTGGCAGGTTGAACCAATTGCTGAGTACCTTCTCTAGCTAAGTAAATTAAAGAAGCAATTGTGGCATCTATAAGTGCATGGGGCGGTTTAATTTGTTCAGTTGGCCATCTAATGTTGATACAGAGTAACCCTTTCTCTTCAGTTAGTAATAATTCTTCGGGTGTGCATAAAGCCTTAAATCGCGAAACACGCTGGATGGCATCACGTAAATTTTTTGCATGATATGCTACTAAAAAAGACGGAGGTAAGTTTCCGCTATCTAATACTTGAAGAAGTTTAATACCAACACCCTTACCCTTAAAATTTTCTAAGGCTTGCCACAGTTTAAAAAACTGTAGAGTTGTTACCCGTGCATCATCACGAGCAACATTTAAAGGTAGCTCTGCTTCTTTAATTAAAGCAGAACGGCTTAAATCAAGCCGCTCTACGGCTAACCAAAATGCTGTTGGCACTTTTATATTCTCAGACATCACTTCGCTTGAAATCCTCCATCTACACTTAAAATATGCCCCGTAACAAAGCTCGCTTCATCAGAGAGTAACCAAGCAATACCATTCGCAATTTCTTCAGGTTTTCCTAAACGATTCATAGGGTGCATTGCGCTAATGTTTGCTTCATTATAATTTGCATCACCGCCATCCAATTGCTTCGCAATAATGTCTGTTTTAACAGCTCCAGGTGCTACACCATTAATACGGATACCCTGAGAAGCATGGTCAACTGCTGAAGACTTAGTTAGCCCTACAACTGCATGTTTAGTCGAAGCATATGTATCTGCCCAAGGAATACCATTTAAACCAGCAATAGAAGCAAGATTTACAATAGATCCATGACCTTGTTTAAGCATTTGAATGATTTCATACTTCATCGAGAAATAAACGCCTAAAATATTAGTATTAATCATTTCTTTATATAGGTTCGTATCTGATAAATTGATAGTTGAGGTCTCATTAGAAATACCAGCATTATTGACAGCCATATCTAAACGTCCAAACTCAAGCACGATTTGATCTATCATACTTTTAACATCTTCTTCATTCGATATATCGTTACGAATGAAACGTACCTGAGCTTTATTTTTTGCGAAGGCTTTTATCTCTTCAACTGCTTTTAATCCCGTTTCTTCACGTCGACCAGAAATAATAACTGTAGTCCCTTGTGACACCAGCTTTATTGCTGTCGCTTTACCAATACCAGATGCTCCACCTGTAATCAGTGCAATTTTATTTTCCATTAGAAACTCTTCATATTGATTGTTTATAGATCAATATTAGAAGCTTTTTCTTTTCTATATAAATCGAATCACGCCATCAATATGCCAAATCACGCCAATTTATGAAATAAATTGAGGGTAAAAAATAGAGGAGTATCTGTTTCCCCCCAGTGATTAACCCAAACTATTGAATAGACTTATACCATTCTGAAGTTTTAGATTTGATATTGAATACCTCCCCCATGATTGGAGTAAGCGTATTTATTCCATAAGATTGAACTAATGGAATGCTCTTCAGCACAGGCTCATTCCAGTGATGTAATGCCATACTGTATGCACCCCAATGTACAGGGACAAAATGTTTTGTTCCAACATCTTTGGCTGCCTGTGCTGTCTGCTCAGGACTCATATGTGTTGCAGCCCACCTAATATCGTATTGTCCATTTTCAATAAAAGCGATGTCGATTTGAGGATAACGTTTTCCTACTTCTGCATAATGGGGACCGTAGCCATTATCACCACTATAAAAAATAGTCTGTTTTTGATCTTGGATTACCCAACCTGCCCATAAAGAGCGATTACTATCGCGCATTCCGCGCCCAGAGGCATGCTGTGCTTCAGTTGCTGTGATTCTGACATTTTTAAATTGATGCTGTTGCCACCAATCAAGCTCTGTAATTTGCTGTGCCGATATTCCCCAACTTTCTAAAGTAGTCGCAAGACCAAGGGGTACAATAAATTTGGTTGCAGGTGAATGCTGAGCAAAATATTCAATGGTCTGCTGTTCTAAATGATCATAATGATTATGAGAAATAATAACGAGATCAACTGAAGGAAACTCATCGACTTGAACAGGGGCTTTTTGAAAGCGATGCATCATGATCCCCATTGGAGCTACGGTATCCCCAAACACAGGATCTATTGCAATGGTTTGTCCACCCACTCGCATCAGAAGATTTGAATGGCCTAACCAGATAAATTGATTTTCTGCATTCTTGTTTAAGAAGGTATCCCAATTAGGTATTTTCATTGGTAATGCCTGCGCTGGGGCACGATTTTTTTCATTTCGCAACATATCCCAAACAACAGATATACCATCTGAAAATGAAACAACTTCTTCTAATTTTTGGCGATTAAAAAAAATCTGCTGTTTTTCATTAAAATGATCACTAGCTGAATAATTGAGAGGCTTCGGAGTTGTCGCAATATAGCTTGCACCAGTTAAACATCCGATTAATGTGGGTATCCAAATACGTTTTTTCATGGCTGGTTTTCAACTCAAAAGTGAAAATTAGCATAGGAACCACCCTATGCTGATCAAATAAGCTTGACTATGTTGTTATTTAAAATGCAATGGTTTGTAGCTCAATAAAGCTATTTAAACCAGATTGACCAAATTCACGGCCCATACCACTTTGTTTGAACCCACCAAAAGGTGTATCAAATGAAGGCATCTGACTATTGATGTACACACCACCAGTACGAACTTGACGCGCGATTTCTATAGCTTTATCCGTTTCATTTGTGAATACACCACCACTTAAACCATATTCACTATCATTTGCAATTTGGATTGCTTCTTCAATAGTGTTGTAGGGAATTGCGACGACAACTGGTCCAAAAATCTCTTCACGCGCTACACGCATGTCGTTATTGACGTTAGTTAGTAACGTAGGTTTTACATACCAGCCGTTTTCATACTGTGTCCCTTGGGGTTTTTCTAAACCACCACATGCCACAGTTGCCCCCTCATCAATACCAATTTGAATGTAACCACGTACTTTTTCATATTGATTTTTATTGAATAATGGACCCAAGAAAGTATCCTCTTCAAATGGGTTTCCAATCTTCAGACTATCTAATGTCGTCGCAAGAGTTTGAGTAATTTCCTCATATTTTGAAGTAGGTACTAATAAGCGTGTTAGGCCAATACAGGCTTGTCCGTTATTCAGGAATGAGCGAACTAAAGTATGTTGGGCAACTTCCTGAGCAGAGATATCATCCAAAATAATTCCAGCCGATTTACCACCTAGTTCAAAACTACCACGTTTCATTTGCTTGCCAGCAATTGATGCAATCGTACGCCCTGCACCAGTTGAACCCGTAAATGCAATCTTATCTATTCCTGAGTGACTAATTAGATATTCACTTGCTTCACGATCTGCTGGTAATACAGAAAATGCGCCCTTATCTAAGCCTGCTTCTTCTAACAGAGAAACAACATTTAAGGCATCTAAAGATGTTTCAGGAGTGGGCTTAAGAATTACAGTACAACCCGCAATGAGAGCTGGAATTATTTTCGCCATTGCAGATTGGAGTGGAGCATTCCATGGAGTAACTGCTGCAACTACACCGACAGGTGTACTACGAACAATTGATCCATGACCATCTTCATTTTTGCTGACTTTTTCCCATTGGTGTACTTTAGCCATACGAATGAATTCACTGATCAAATAAGCCTGTGATTGCTGCAATGGCAAGTTGAAAGCAATAGGAGCACCATTTTGTAAAGTGACTAATTCCGCATAATCGCGATCATAGGAAGGAGCAATTTCATTAAACTTTTCAAAGACTGCAAGACGGTGTTCAATAGGCTTGTTAGCCCATGAGCCTGATTGAAAATGTTGAACTGCTTTTGCGACAGCAAGATCAACATCTTCTTCATGTGCAAGTACAATTGAACCAAAGGCAGACTGGTCATGAGGACTCACTAATGTACGCTTTTCTTCAGTAATGGGTTTGACCCATTCACCAGCAATGTATAGAGCATCAAAATCTTTTTTCAGTTGTAGTTTTACATTGTTCATTGTTGTACCTTTCAAATTTAACAGAAGATAGCTTTATTAAAATGTAAAAGGTGACTCATCACCATTTGTAATGCGCCAATGTTATTGCAAATCACGCCATTATTGTTTCCATTTAACATAATCGGCGTTATCTGAAACGATATTTGAAAAGATTTTTAAAATCAGAGTGTTAAGAATTATTATCTACTACAAAAAAAGCAAAATTCCGATTTTGACACAAATCGGCTTTTTTATGAGCAGATTTAATAGTTCACGCCAATCATTTTGACTAAAAATCACTCTGTACAACTTGAGTGAGACATAACTAGGTTTAACAGAAAATTTCTTTTTCGAATTCAAAATTAGAATAAAAGCTAATGTTTATCACAACAGATATTCTTGTAGCTCTTTTTCAATTGTTTCGCTAATCAACGTTGAATAGTCACTATCCTTAGTATCTAAATGACGCATTAACCACACATCTTGTTTTAAAGTTTGCATAGGTAGTATGGATACTAAACCAGAAGCCTTTGCAACAAAACAAGGCAGGGCTGTAATTCCTTGTCCTTCAATGACTGCTCGTAGTTGCGAGTGCATGTTATCAAAAGACAAGGCAGGGGCTGCATCTTGGGTGAGTTCACGCATCCATTGTGCTAGAAACGTATATTGAAGGCTTCGGTCCCAACCGATTATACGATGATTCAATAAATCATCAGCCGTTTCAGCATGCTCTGTGAAACTGGCGAGATAGTCCTTACTACAATAAAGTCCATACTCCAGTTGGCCAAGGCGTCGAATAATGTAACGCCCGCTTTCTGGACGCACAAGTCGAAGAATAATGTCAGCTTCCCGTCGGGAAAAATCAACAGGAACGACACTCGTTGAGATTTCTAATTGTAAATCTGGATGCTTGAGTTGCAATGCTGTTAGCTTTGATTGGAGCAACTGCTGCCCAATTAACTCAGGTAAAGCAATGCGGAACAATGATTGTTGCCCTTGATCGTTGTAACGTTCCATCGCTATTAAATGTTCTTCTGCTTTTTCAGCCAAAGAAAAAAAATGTTTTCCAACGTGGGTGAGTGTATAGCCATCATTGTCTCGAGAAAAAAGAATCGCATTGAGACTTTTCTCTAGTTCAACAGCTCTGCGATGTACGGTAGAAACACTGATACCAAGCAATTTTGCACTGCGGCTCAACCCGCCAGTTCGCCCAATAGCTAACAAAATTTTAGTATCGTCCCAATTCATACCTTTCCATATTTAGAAAATGCGTTTGCAATAAAAACTATAGTATCGCCGATGTTTAGATTTATACAATTCAAACAACCACTACAAAGACTCAAAACTCATTATTTGAGACGACTATAAACCTTTTAGAGCTAAGGCATGTGTCGTTGCAATTAAATAAGATTTTCTGGTTATGGCAGGAGCTATTTCTGAGATCACAATATTAACAACAGAGGAGTTCTGCCATGACGACCATTTATGTAGTTGATGCATTTACCACCAAACCAAATACAGGAAATCGAGCAGGCGTTGTGCTAGATGCTGACCATCTTACAACTCAAGAGATGCAAGATATTGCTGCATTCGCAGGGTATTCAGAAACTGCCTTTGTTTTGTCACCTAAAGATCAAAGCCATGACATACATGTTCGATATTTTACCCCTACAAATGAAGTACCGATCTGTGGACATGCGACGATCGCTACTCATTTTTTACGTGCAACTACAGGCCACCAATCAGACTATCCATTAATCGCAAAAACGGGGGCTGGTCATTTACCCGTTTCAATATTTGGAAGTCCAGAAGCGTTATTGGTGAAAATGACTCAAGGCCGCGTAGAGTTTTTACCACCTTTTAATGCGAGTCAACGGAGTGAACTTGCAAGCGCATTGGGTGTGAGTGAAAGTGATTTTGCTAACTTGCCAATACAAGTTGTCACGACGGGGCATTCCAAGGTGATGGTGCCCATGCTGAGCAGAAGTACACTTGATGAATTAACTCCGAACAATGAAAAATTGAAAGCTATTAGTGCTGAAATAGGCTGCAATGGCTTTTTCCCATTTGTCTTGGAAGGTAGTAAGCAAGAACCTATTACTTATGGTCGAATGTTCGCACCCGCGATCGGTATTAATGAAGATCCTGTAACTGGTAATGCAAATGGTCCAGCAGGAGCGTACCTTGTTCATCACGATTTAATCGAATGTGATAAGAAAGTAACTTATTGGGGATATCAAGGTCTAGCCATACAAAGACCGGGGCGAGTTTTAGTAACAGTTGAGAAAACAGATTCAATATTACACGTCAGTATTGCAGGCCAAGCCGTTTTAGTTGGTTCTCTTATTTTCCCCAGCAATTTTAATAATGAATGATATTATGATTAAGCACTCAACAACAATCTTGTCTACTGTAGGGAATGAAGATGCTTAAGCATGAGGGTCAAAGTCCAATCGAGATATACAATTCCATGATTGATAATGGCGATGTTCTTGCAGATCCATCTCAGCGACAAGCTATTGAAACATTGGATGAGATTTGGAATCAACTTGAAAACCAGTCTAATCATTTCTTTAGTCCCCAGATTAAAGGTCTATATATGTGGGGGAGTGTAGGAACAGGCAAGACATGGATTATGGACTTGTTCTATAACTCTCTTAGTTTTAAAAAGAAAATGAGAGTGCATTTTCATCATTTCCTAAAAGATGTTCACAAACAACTTATTGGTTATCGGGGAAATAAAGATCCTTTAACGCTGATCGCTAATGACATCGCAAGCAACTATAAACTAATTTGCTTCGATGAGTTTTTTGTATCAAATGTTGCCGACGCAATGATACTTTCAAATCTATTTAATCTGCTATTTTCAAAGAAAGTGATATTGGTTGCTACCTCGAATATTGATCCGAAAGATCTTTATAAAGATGGTTTAAATCGCGATAGATTTTTAGAGACGATAGATCATATCAATAAGAATTGCACGGTTTTGAAGATCGGTAATCAACTAGATTATAGAACCATAAAAGAAAGCAACTCCAATGATGAGTTCTATAGATTTCCATTAAATGAAGAATCAGAACAATGGCTTTATTCGGTTTACCAACGACTTACCAATAACCAGAAAGAACTCAAGACGAACATCATAATCAATCATAGATCAATAGATGTTAAATCTTGTCATAAGAACGTGATTTGGTTCGACTTTGAAGCCATTTGCCGAGAAGCCAGAAGCCCAGCTGATTATATTGAGATCGCTACGCAATATGACTATGTTCTAATCAGTGGAATTGGTGACCTGACAGATAGAATTTATGATACCGTGAGACGTTTTATTTATTTGATTGATGAGCTTTATGATCAAAAAATCAAACTCTACTTTTTTGCCTCACAGCCACTAAATCAATTATATAAAGGTGAGAGGCTTAAATTTGAATTTCAAAGAACTTACTCACGATTACAGGAAATGCAAAGCATAAGTTATAACAAGGAACTTCAAGAGCCTGCTTGAATTTCCTTTTATAATGAAATTTATTTTTAAAGCGAAATTTTTATAACAAAGAAATAATCACAACAAAGAGTTTTAAACATTTTAATATTTGATCAAATTGTCTAATATTCATGTGGTAATTTATATTTTAGTATAGTTTGAATTTTTTAAAAATTAGAAATGGAATTTTAAATGTATCTTTTAGAATATTTTTCAGTGCTGCAACTTTCGATAATGTTAATAACAATAGTTTTTTCTTATATTATTTTTGGAATGGTTGGTTTTGGAACTGCGTTAATTGCTAGTCCTGTATTACTTAACTTTTTACCTCTTTCTCAAATTATTCCCCTTTTAGCCTTACTAGATATGTTTGCTGCCATTTCGAATGTTATTAAAGATGGTAAGAAGGCAGACTTTTCTGAATTAAAATTCCTAATACCACTTATGTTTGTCGGTAGTTTTCTTGGCTTTATAGTGCTGATGAGAGTGAATGCGAGTTACGCACTTCTAGCATTTGGTATATTTACTCTTTTATATGCGATTTACTCATTAAGCGGCTTTAAACCCCAGAAAAAACTAGAGAAAAAATTTGTTTTTCCTTTTGGGTTATCTGGTGGTTTCTTAGGAGCTATGTTTGGTAGCGGTGGGTTTTTATATGCGATTTATCTTAACGGACGAATTGAAACCCCAGAAAAAATCCGCGTCACTCAAACTACATTAATTGGGTGTAGTACGGTTTTTCGAGTCATTCTATTTACTACAGCAGGTGTGTACTTTTCGGATAACTTATTTTCACTTGCGCTTCTGTTTATTCCATCAATGTTGATAGGTGCGTTCATTGGCAAGCGAATTACACTCAAATTGTCTAAACAACAATTCTTGAAGATTATTAATATCATTGTGCTGCTATCTGGAATCTCGATTATTGTTAAATATACTTTAACAATATAGATTCATTATTTTTAGTTTCTAAACTAATTGATTTAGATATTAATAATTTTAATTTTATTCTATTTGTTTTAATAACGAAGGGTAAGATACATATATTGCTTTATAGGAAATATTAATCAATACCTTGATGCCTATAGTGAAATAAAACCAATTATAAATACCCAGTTATAATTTTTGATTTTAATAGTGTGATAGTGGGTTCTGACAAAACTAACTATAGACCCAGTAAACTTTGCATGAAGTTCATTTAAAATTAATTTAAGTGAGAAAGTCATAGGAGATAAGTATAGGGGAGTCAATTTAGCAAGATTGCTAAAGATTGATACATACTTGAACGTGATGTGCGTAAGATACAGCAGGCGATAGCCAATAAAAAAACCGCTATAGATAGCGGTTTTTTTATTTAGCAGATGCTTAAACTTACCAGCTTAACGCGCCACCAGTTTGGTAGTCAGTTACGCGAGTTTCAAAGAAGTTCTTCTCTTTACGTAAGTCCATCATCTCAGACATCCACGCAAATGGATTCGTTACACCGGCAAATTGCTCTGGTAAACCTAACTGAGATAAACGGCGGTTACAGATGAATTTCAAATATTCTTCCATCATGCTTGCATTCATACCCAATACACCACGTGGCATTGTGTCACGCGCATATTCGATTTCAAGCATTGTGCCTTCAACAATCATTTGAACCACTTCTTGTTGGAACTCAGCGCTCCAAAGGTGAGGGTTCTCAATCTTGATTTGGTTAATCATGTCGATACCAAAGTTCAAGTGCATAGACTCATCACGCAAGATGTATTGAAATTGCTCAGCAACACCGTTCATCTTGTTACGACGACCCATACTCAAAATTTGAGTAAAGCCACAGTAGAAGAAGATCCCTTCAAGAACACAGTAGAATGCAATCAGGTTACGAAGTAAACGCTGGTCGTTTTCAGGTGTGCCTGTGTGGAAATTAGGGTCAGTTAAAGATTGAGTATATTTCAATCCCCATGCTGCTTTACGCGCAACAGATGGAACTTCACGGTACATGTTGAAGACTTCGCCTTCATCCATACCTAAAGATTCGATACAGTATTGGTAAGCGTGAGTGTGAATTGCTTCTTCAAATGCTTGACGCAAAATGTACTGACGGCATTCAGGGTTAGTAATGTGGCGGTAAATTGCCAATACTAAGTTGTTTGCAACCAAAGAGTCCGCAGTAGAGAAGAAACCTAAAGAACGCATAACAATCGTACGCTCATCTTCAGTTAAGCCGTTTTCAGACTTCCAAAGCGCGATGTCTAGGTTCATGTTTACTTCTTGCGGCATCCAGTGGTTTGCACACCCGTCAAGATACTTCTGCCAAGCCCACTCATATTTAAATGGAACAAGCTGGTTCAAGTCCGCACGACAGTTAATCATTGCTTTGTCATCAACTTGAACACGTTGCGCGCCCATTTCTAGCTCTTCAAGGCCAGGGGCAACATCTAAGTGTTCTAAGGCTGCAGAGGCTCTAGCCACCGTATCGGAGGCAACTGTTGGTCGCACGGAATGGGTTCCAGCGGATTGTGGAGCTGCCACGCTCTGCGATGATGACTGCGCAGCAGATACATTCTGCGAATCAGACGTTTTTTCCGGTTGGATGGGCGCAGACTTGTGTTCAGGTGCAGCCGGTTTTTGCGAATCATCTTCAAAATCGTCCCAACTAAGGATAGACATTTTTGTTCTCTCTTCGTTGTGTATATCTATATTTGACATCTCTTAAACGAAGATGTCCCTACTATACGCTTTTAATGTGTAAACAAAATTAAGTTTTATTGATGCATGACCAAATTTTGGGCCTCTGGTCTCTACTCACTACAACTTATTTTGCTTACGCTGTTGCTTACGTATTGTGAAAAATGCGTAAATCAATGGTATATAAAAGAAAAGAAAGGCAAAGATTAAAACTCCAACACCAAGCATATAGTTATGGCTGAGATGAAAAAGCATAATCTTTACCTCTTAAAATTGCTCTTTAGTGAAAAAGAGCAATTTTATTGAATGTTATTGGCAAGCTTCACAATCTGGGTTGTCGATTGAACAAGCCATTGGAACTGGAGCTGCTTGAGTAAAACCATCTTCTTCAACAGTTTCTGGTTTTTTCGCTTCTACAACAGGGGCAGCAACTGCCGCTGCTTCAACAGTCGCAGGTTTAACTGCGTTTAAAGCACCTGTGTTGATTGTAGATTTTTCAGCAGAAGTTGCGCCTAAAGCTCGGAGGTAATAAGTCGTCTTAAGACCACGTAACCATGCCATCTTGTAAGTGATGTCAAGTTTCTTACCATTAGCACCAGAGATGTAAAGGTTAAGAGATTGAGCTTGATCAATCCACTTTTGACGGCGTGATGCAGCATCAACGATCCAACGTGTATCTACTTCAAATGCAGTAGCAAAGATTGCTTTTAATTCTTCAGGAATACGAGCAATTTTTTGTACTGAACCTTCAAAGTGTTTCAAGTCGTTAACCATTACTGTGTCCCAAAGACCACGATCTTTTAATGCACGAACGAGGTAAGGGTTAATTACAGTGAACTCACCAGACAAGTTAGATTTCACATATAAGTTCTGGAATGTTGGCTCAATAGACTGAGAAACACCACAAATGTTAGAGATGGTTGCAGTAGGAGCAATCGCCATCACGTTTGAGTTACGCATACCGTCTTTTTGAACTTTGGCACGTAAAGTGTCCCAGTCTAAACGTTGAGTACGGTCAACTTCGAACATGCGCTCTGGACGAGATTTCGCAACAATTTCTAAAGAGTCGATTGGAAGGATACCTTGATCCCACAATGAACCTTTAAATGTTGAGTAAGAACCACGTTCAACAGCTAAGTTGCTTGAAGTTTCAATCGCGTAGTAGCTAATCACTTCCATTGATTCATCAGCAAAATCAATAGCAGCGTCTGAACCGTAAGCGATGTTCATTTCATATAGAGCATCTTGGAAGCCCATGATACCCATGCCGACTGGGCGGTGTTTCAAGTTCGAGTTTTTCGCTTGTGGTACAGCGTAGTAGTTAATGTCGATAACGTTATCGAGCATGCGTACTGCTGTTTTAATTGTGCGAGCTAACTTCTCACGGTCTAACACACCACCTTGAACGTGTTGTACAAGGTTGATTGAGCCCAAGTTACATACTGCAATTTCGTCTTGATTTGTATTCAAGGTAATTTCAGTACATAAGTTAGATGAGTGAACTACACCAACATGTTGTTGTGGTGAACGTAAGTTACATACATCTTTGAATGTAATCCACGGGTGACCAGTTTCAAACAACATAGAAAGCATTTTGCGCCATAAGTCTTTAGCACGTACTTTCTTGTGTAGCATGTTGGTTTCTTTCGCTACAGACTCATAGTAGGCATAACGCTCAGCAAATTCAGCACCAGTTAAGTCGTGCAAGTCTGGAGTTTCAGAAGGGGTAAATAGTGTCCATTCACCATCTTCAAATACACGTTGCATAAACAAGTCTGGAACCCAGTTCGCAGTGTTCATATCGTGTGTACGGCGACGGTCATCACCAGTGTTTTTACGAAGCTCTAAAAACTCTTCAATGTCTAAGTGCCAAGTTTCTAAGTATGCACACACGGCACCTTTACGCTTACCACCTTGGTTTACTGCAACAGCTGTATCGTTCGCAACTTTCAAGAATGGAACCACACCCTGAGATTTACCGTTTGTACCCTTAATGTAAGAGTTCAAGGCACGTACAGGTGTCCAGTCATTTCCTAAACCACCAGCCCATTTAGAAAGCATAGCGTTGTCACGCATTGCGCCATAAATGTCGTAAAGGTCATCGCCAATTGTTGTTAAGTAGCAACTAGAAAGCTGTGGACGTAATGTACCTGAGTTAAACAGGGTAGGCGTAGACGCCATGTAGTCGAAGCTAGACAATAAGTTATAGAACTCGATTGCACGTTCTTCTTTATCTTGCTCATTTAACGCAAGACCCATCGACACACGCATAAAGAATAATTGTGGTAATTCGAAGCGAACGCCATTTGAGTGAATGAAGTAACGGTCAAATAAAGTCTGTAAACCTAAGTAGGTAAACTGATTAGAACGTTCTGGCTGAATTGCTGCTGCCAATTTCTCTAAATCGAAATCAAGCAAATCTGGTGAAAGCAAGTCAAGCTCTACACCTTTTTTCAAAAAGGCTTCGAGTGCATTGTTTTCAGGCGTATCTGTAGGTAAGCCTAAGAACGCTAAACCTGTGCTCACTAATTCACTAGAAAGCAAACGTGCAGTTACGTAAGTATAGTTTGGTTCTTGTTCAATACGAGTACGTGTTGCCATCATCATTGTAGTGGCAATATCACTTTCTTTTACGCCGTTATATAAGTTCTTAACGGTTTCATCAACAATGGCCTGAACATCAATACCTTCCAAACCTTCAGCTGCTTTCGCTACAGTTGCTTGCAATGCACTTAAATCAAGTGGCTGAAGCTGACCGTTAGCATCGGTAACTTGTAATGTAGGGTGGTGGTTTGAGTTCGTTTGCTGACGAGCAGTAGTGCGTTGTTCACGGTAAATCACGTAAGCGCGAGCAACTTTCTGTTCTCCGGTACGCATTAAAGCAAGTTCAACCTGATCTTGAATTTCTTCAATATGGATCGTACCGCCTGATGGTAAACGACGAGTGAAAGTATTTAATACCATTTCCGTCAGTTGGGTAATACGGTCGTGAATACGGCTTGAATCCGAACTCTGTTGACCTTCCACAGCAAGAAAAGCTTTACCAATCGCAACAGAAATTTTCTCTGCATCAAATGCAGCAACATCTCCAGTGCGTTTGATCACCTGAATTTGACCGGGAGTCGAAGTAATTACGCTCATGCCAGCATAGCTCCATTGTCACTTTTGTTATGTTTATAGACCGTTTGAACCGAGCAAAAAGTATGCCACGATGTTTGAGGGATAAACACAAGACTTAGTAGTTAAAGTTTATTTTGAACACAAGATACGGGATTTTTCATAGCAGATCAATCTTGACTTTTTAGTAATTTTTTATCTGTATGATTTGATGGGAGATAGCATAGCAAAGCTATTAAAAAACGCTTATAGATAACTTTGTGGATAACTCAAAAAACAAGCACTTAAATACAATTAATGTAGGAGAAGAAATAATTTGTTTAATATTCATACATTGGAAATATGAATAGAATATGAAATTTCATAACAATAACTAAATGTTAAAAACACGAGAAAATTCAAAGGTTAATAAAATGCAACAAAACACGGTTGTCATGTATCAGTTTGGTGAACGCCTACTTGTTTACAATGTAAACGTGTGTATATTGCAAATGATAAACGAATGTATCTGCAAGATTTTTAAGATGCATGTAATGAGATTTATAGGGGCAATGATATGAGCCAAGAAGAAAAGTTACCAAAGATTCTGATCGTTGAAGATGACGAGCGTTTAGCACGATTAACTCAAGAGTATTTAATCCGCAACGGCTTGGAAGTTGGTGTAGAAACTGATGGTAACCGTGCAATTCGTCGTATTATTAGTGAACAACCAGACCTAGTGGTCTTGGATGTCATGTTGCCGGGTGCCGATGGCTTAACTGTTTGCCGTGAAGTTCGTCCACATTATCATCAACCGATTTTGATGTTGACTGCACGTACAGAAGATATGGATCAGGTACTTGGTCTAGAAATGGGTGCAGACGACTATGTTGCTAAACCAGTTCAACCACGTGTGCTATTAGCACGTATTCGTGCACTATTACGTCGCACAGATAAAACTGTAGAAGACGAAGTTGCACAGCGTATCGAATTTGATGACCTTGTAATTGATAATGGCGGCCGTTCTGTAACACTGCATGGTGAGCTTGTTGATTTCACTAGCGCAGAATATGACCTATTATGGTTGCTTGCATCAAATGCTGGTCGTATCTTATCGCGTGAAGATATCTTCGAACGTTTACGCGGTATTGAATACGATGGTCAGGACCGTTCAATCGATGTCCGTATCTCACGTATTCGTCCAAAAATTGGTGATGATCCTGAAAATCCAAAACGTATTAAAACAGTGCGTAGTAAAGGTTACTTGTTCGTTAAAGAAACCAATGGGTTATAAGATCTGAATAAACTTCCTATAAGGTTGGTCGAGTGTTTAAACACAGCATATTCCTGCGAATCTATGCGGGACTGGTAATTCTTGTTGTTTTGGTTGCCGTTTTTGGTTATTTGCTTGTACAAATTATCAATTATCAGCGTGCTCAAGAATACCGTGAATCTTTAACTGATGGTATTTCTTATGTCATCAGTGAGGGAGTCGCTCGACAACCGGGGAAGCAACAGAAAATAGACTGGGTTTCAGATGCATCAGATTTATTGGAACTTCCAATTTATTACACTGATGCGAGCAAGGTTGAGTTATCTCGTACTGAGAAAAAACGGATCGAAGCTCAAAAGTCTGTTGTTCGTTACGATGCCAGTAATAGTATTGCGTATATCATTATTGGTTTACGTGACGATCCTCAGCACTTTTTATCGATAAAAGTAGACAAAATTAGTGAGCGCCAAATGAAGGCTCTCCCTATTTTTGTACTTGATTATCTAATGTTTTATCCAGGGCAAGAACAAGAATATCTTGCCAAGATTCAAAAACATTTTTCATATCCAATTAATATCTACAATATTCAAGATATTAATCTAGACTCTGAACAAATTGGTCGTTTACGCCAAGACCAAAGTGTCATGTTGTACAAAGATAGTGCAACAATGCGTGGCACGACCATTTCAATCGTATCTCCAATACCAAATCAGCCTACACGAGTTCTGGTTCTTGGACCGGTTCCAATGTTTAACTGGATGCCTTTACAGCTTTCTGCCGGAATTACCTTATTTAGCCTATTCTTACTGAGCTTAGGTGTTTATGGCCTTATCTTGCCGTTAGAGCGTAAAATTCGCCAAGTGCGTTATGCGTTAAACCGCATGAAGTCAGGTGATCTGTCATTGCGTGTTCCTATTGAAGGAAGTGATGAAATGGCAAACTTAGCATCAAGTTATAACAATATGTCTGATCATATTCAGCGTTTAATTGAGGCTCAGCGTGAGTTGATGAGAGCTGTATCTCATGAGCTTAGAACGCCGGTTGCACGTATACGTTTTGGTACAGAGATGTTGGCAGAGGAAGATGATTACAATCATCGTATGCATCAGGTCGATATGATTGATAAAGATATTGAGGCGCTTAATACTTTAATTGATGAAATCATGACTTATGCAAAGCTAGAGCAGGGTACACCTTCATTAGATTTTGCTGAAATTGCGCTATTTGATGTGTTGGATCAGGTTGCGGTAGAAACTGAAGCTTTAAAAACGCAAAAAGAAATTGAGCTTGTTGCTCCTCCTGTTTATTTAAAAGTAGATGCAGAGCGTCGTTATCTTCACCGTGTTGTTCAAAACTTGGTGGGTAACGCTGTTCGTTATTGTGATAACAAAGTTCGCATTACAGGTGGTGTTCACAGCGATGGCATGGCCTTTGTCTGTGTTGAAGATGATGGTGCCGGAATTCCTGAACAAGATCGTCAAAGAGTATTTGAAGCCTTTGCCCGCTTAGATGACAGTCGTACGCGTGCGTCAGGTGGTTATGGTTTAGGGTTGTCAATTGTAAGTCGTATTGCTTATTGGTTTGGTGGTGAGATTAAAGTAGATGAAAGTCCTACCTTAGGTGGAGCTCGCTTTATCATGACATGGCCTGCAAAACGCTTTAAACAACCTCCGTTGAAAACCAATAAAAAAGCACCTTCCTAAAGGTGCTTTTTTATTGTGTTACTTATAGTTGAGTTGCATCTGGTTCCAAAATAGGTTTTCCGCTTCTTAAGCTGGTCAACGCATCGGAATTAAAGTCGATCAGTAATGAATTGTTTTTTGCATCAATCTGGTATTTTTGAATAAGAGGTTGATCTCCATTAAGCGTTTCTATTTTATATTCATCTGCAATATGCAAAATACCTTCTAGGTTTGTTGTCGTTGACGCAAAATCCTGTCTAAATATTTCATAGACATCTCGCAAGTCAAAAATTGCATTATTCGCATCTGGATGTTTGTGAATATAGCTTTCTATATGTCGCACAAGTAACTGAGCAAACAAGTAGTAGTTTGGTTTATGCGTATATTCTAGAGTCATGCATTTTTCTCCTTATTATCTGTTATTAGCATACATGGCAAAACACAGGTTATTGTATAAAATTCATTACACTAGATGATTAAATGAAAACCTATAAAGATATAAAGACCCGATTACGCCCTTGGCGTTTTGCTTGATATAAAGCGTCATCTGCTTCTTTAAATAAATTTTCAATCGCTCTATGGGATGAAGGGGAATATAAACTTATACCAATACTGACTTGTATGAAAATTGGTAATTTCCCATAAATATAAATCGGTTGCTGACTAATTTTAATTCGTATTTGCTCTGCAAGGTCAAAGGCACTCTCTTTAGTGGTATCTGCAATGAAAATTGCAAATTCTTCACCGCCAAATCGTCCTAATAAATCATGAGGATGCAAAATATTTTGAATAGTGGTAACACAGGTTTGTAGGGCGCGATCACCTATTTGATGGCCGTAATTGTCATTAACTTGTTTGAAATGGTCTACATCCAACATAAAAAAGGCTGAGGTTTTATTTTCCTTGTGCACTTTTTCTTGAAGTAGTCTGACCGACTGTAAAAATTGGCGTCGAGTGAGACTTGAGGTTAACTCGTCATGGGCAATCGCATGTTGAAGCTTTTGAATTAATTCTGAGTGTAAAACACTAATACTGGAAACCGTAAGAGGGGCAATCGTCATCATGATTAACCCAATACGGATTGAAATCGTATTGCTGAAATAGTCATTCGGATAGAGTAAAAGATAATGTCCAGAGACATGATAAATAATGTAGGCACTCGTAAGACTTGTAATGAGTGCAACAACAATAGGTTTGTAGCGAATTGCACACCAAATCAGTGCAGCAATTGGGTAGAGTAGCGAACCAGGACCAGAATCATAATAGCTGGCTGCAATAGAAATGAGGACCGCCCCGAAAGGTAAAAGGTCGGTTACTTGTAAGCCGCGATTTCTTGAAAAATAATGTTTTACCTGACTATATTGAGGTAGGTTCAATATGATCGGTAAAAGAAGTAGAGCATTTTGCAATTCTGAAGTGAACCAGTAACCAAATTCATCCCACAAACCACCTAGCATAAATTTAGTATTAAACATGGGTACGAAAGTTGCTGCAAACAATGCGCCTGCTACGCTTCCTACTCCGCATAAAGCAAATAAAAAAAGGTAAGAATAACCTCGGTAGGCCGCTTTAATATGCTGATTAAAAAACATATAGAGTGCAAACGTAGTAACAACATAAAGAAAATTTGACGTTGTTAAAACGAGTGTAAGAGCAAATGGAGTACCCTGAAGCAGATCGGCAACGACATAGCCGCTATAAGCACCTAAAAATGAGCTTAATCGACGTGTGCTTGGAAAGCGAATGAGTAAACCCAGCAAAACCGAGTTAGCAGGCCAGAAGAATGCGAGAAAGCTTAAAGGACGAGATGCGATGCCAATAAAACAACATACTGCAATAATGAAGCTAAACAGGAGAAAAATTTTTAAAGAGGAGAAAAATGAAAATTCACGAAGTGAGTATGGCATCAGCTGCCCTTAATGATAAATACTCTTATCCAAGAGTAATAAAATATTATGCATGACTAAACATTCATCATAATTCAGAGGAGAAGCTGAATACAATAAAAAACAAACTAATATTATAAAAAAGTAAGTTATTAAAACTTAATAGTCGATGAACTGTGTAAATATTCTAAAATTAAAAAATGAAAAAAATCATCATAAACAAAAAAACTATTAAATAAACCGATTATGTGCGGTGAAACCCCCCTTACAACCCATAGAAGAATAGTTTTGTTTAGAAAATCATCCGAAAGACTAAGACGCTTCAACTAGCATGCGAAATTAGAAATCAGGTACAATTGGCGGGATTAATTTTGTGTTTGGTGTATTTGAAGGCCAATACATACATTCTTTGTTAAATAATAGGCCTGCCAGGAGTTATCCCCGCATGAGTGCCATTACTCCATACGACTGGGCGATTATCGCCTTCGTGATCGGCGTTACATTTCTTTGCGTCTTTATGCTCACAGTTCCCTTACTCCTCGGGGGGAAATCGTGGGGGCGTGCTAAGCAAGAGCAGTTTGAATCGGGTGTCGTGAGTGCTGGTGGCGCTCGCATTCGCCTGTCTGCAAAGTTCTATTTAGTTGCAATTTTCTTTGTTGTCTTCGACTTAGAGGCACTTTACCTCTATGCATGGTCTACTTCTGTGCGTGAAGTAGGGTGGTTGGGATATACCACTGTCGTGATCTTTGTCGTTGATTTATTGATTGCGCTTGTTTATGCCTTCTCTGTAGGTGCTTTAAGTTGGTCACCAGCAGATCGCCGTAAATCAGCAGGTGAGGCGATTAAAATCGGTTCACCAACAATGAACATTGCTGAAATTACACGCTTTAACTCTATTGAAGAGCTCGTAACTGACCCTACAGGCCAGATTCCAGCTCAATCATCAGGTCGTGTTAAGTCAAAAACTACACCTGCATTGTCATCTGAAAAGGAGTAAGTCGGGATGAAATATACTCTGACCCGCGCGAATCCGGATGCTGATCAATACCCATTGCAAGAACGTCAAATCGTGACAGATCCACTAGAAGAAGAAGTGAATAAAAACGTATTCATGACTCGTTTAGAGGATGTCTTGCATACAGCAGTAAACTGGGGGCGTAAAAACTCCTTGTGGCCATTTAACTTTGGTACCTCTTGTTGTTACGTTGAATATGCAACGACCTTAACAGGTGTGCATGACTTGTCACGTTTCGGCGCAGAGGTTATCCGTGCTTCACCTCGTCAAGCTGACTTGATGATTGTTGCAGGAACCTGTTTCGTAAAAATGGCACCAGTTATTCAGCGTCTATATGAACAGATGTTAGAGCCTAAATGGGTCATCTCGATGGGTGCTTGTGCAAACTCTGGAGGTATGTACGACATCTATTCAGTAGTTCAAGGTGTAGACAAAATTATTCCTGTTGACGTGTACGTCCCAGGTTGTCCGCCTCGTCCTGAAGCATTAATTCAAGCTTTAATGCTTTTACAAGACCAGATTCAATTAGAGCGACGCCCGCTTTCTGCCGTGATCGGTGATGATCTTCAGCCAGTGTATAAGCCAAAGATGATGCCAGAACGTGACCGTAAGAATGCGCAGCGTATTGCCGTTAAAAACTTACGCTCTATGGATGAGATTAAATAATTTTTTGACGGTGTTTTGACATATCTAACCGATATGTTCATCGAGAAAATTGACAGAATTTGTATTAAATAGGAAGCCAAGCCAATGGCTGAAACTGACATTGCTATGCCAGAGTCAACACCAGTTGATTCACGCCCAGCATTTGCAATCGTAGAAGAACTCAAAACCAAATTTGGTGAGAACTTTTACGTGCAGGCGACTTTTGAAGAGTTTCCAACAGTCTGGGTTGAGCGCGCACGCGTGCAAGAAGTCCTTATGTTCCTACGTAAAGTGGAACGTCCATATGTAATGCTATTTGACTTGTCTGCGATGGATGAGCGTTTACGTGTTCATCGTGATGGTTTACCAGCATCTGACTTCACTGTGTTCTATCATTTATTATCGCTTGAGCGTAATAGTGACATTCGTATCAAGGTTGCCTTGAACGAAAATGATCTTAACCTTCCGACAGCGACTAATATCTGGCCAAATGCCAACTGGTATGAACGTGAAGCCTACGATATGTTCGGTATCAATTTCGAAGGGCATCCAATGCTCCGTCGTATCTTGTTGCCAACGTACTGGGAAGGTCATCCGCTTCGTAAAGAATATTCAGCACGTGCGACGGAATATACGCCGTACATGCAAGACAAAGCGAAACAAGACTTTGAACAAGAGCACTTACGTTTTGTGCCAGAAGACTGGGGTCTTAAGCGTGGTAACGCTGACGAAGACTTCATGTTCTTGAACTTGGGTCCTAACCATCCATCTGCACATGGTGCGTTCCGTGTTGTATTGCAGTTAGATGGCGAAGAAGTGAAGGACTGTGTTCCTGATATCGGTTATCACCACCGTGGTGTGGAAAAGATGGCTGAACGTCAAACATGGCATTCTTTCATTCCTTATACTGACCGTGTTGACTACTTAGGTGGTTGTGCTCAAAACATGCCGTATGTAATGGCTGTAGAGCAAATGGCTGGTATTAAAGTTCCTGAACGTGCGCAAGTGATTCGTGTCATGTTGAACGAATTGTTCCGTATTAATAACCACTTATTATTCTGTGGTACGGCAATTCAGGATGCCGGTGGTATGACACCAGTATTCTATATGTTCGCAGACCGTCAAAAAGTTTACGACATTGTTGAAGCAATCACGGGTTACCGTATGCATCCAGCATGGTTCCGTATTGGTGGTACAGCACACGATCTTCCAAACAACTGGCAGAAACTTGTTAAAGAATTGCTAGAGTGGATGCCTAAGCGCTTAAACGAATACTACACAGCGGCATTGAAAAACTCTGTGTTTATTGGTCGTACGCGTAACGTTGCACAATACGATGCTAAATCTGCACTCGCATGGGGTGTAACTGGTACTGGTTTACGTGCGACAGGTATTGATTTTGACGTTCGTAAATATCGTCCATACAGTGGCTATGAAAACTTCGATTTTGATGTGCCAGTTGAGTATGAAGGCGATGCATATGCACGTGTACTCGTTCACTTCCGTGAAATTACTGAGTCGTTAAAAATTATTCAACAGTGTTTGGATAACATGCCTTCTGGTCCATATAAAGCGGATCATCCATTGGCTGTTCCACCACCGAAAGATAAGACATTACAAGATATTGAAACCTTGATTACGCACTTCTTAAGCGTTTCATGGGGTCCTGTCATGCCAGCGGGCGAGTCATCATTTATGACTGAAGTGGTTAAAGGCGCAAGTACTTACTACTTGACTTCAGATAAAGCGACGATGAGTTATCGTACTCGTATTCGTACACCGACGTTTACTCACTTACAGCAAATGCCTTCAGTGATTAACGGAAGTTTGGTATCTGACTTAATCATTTATCTGGCGACCATTGACGTGGTTATGGCTGACGTGGATCGCTAAGAGGTAACACATAATGATGATTTTGACTGATAAAAAGCCACGTGTGAATGTTGAAGGAATTTTGACTGCGGAAGAAATTCACGATATCGAACATCACATTGGTCACTATCCATACCCTCGTGCAGCCTCTTTGGATGCATTGAAGTGTGTACAGCGCCGTAATGGTTGGGTAGATGACGCTCAAATGAATGCCATCGCACAGTTATTGTCGATGAGTGTTGCTGATTTGGAAGGTGTTGCAACATTTTACAACCGTATCTATCGCCATCCGGTAGGTCGTCACGTAATTTTGCTTTGTGACTCAATTGCTTGCTTCTTGATGGGTGCAGAAACACTTGCTGAAGCATTCCAGCGCGAACTAGGAATTCAGTATGGTCAGACGACACCAGATGGTCGTTTTACGCTGCTTCCAATTTGCTGCCTCGGCAACTGCGACAAAGGCCCAACTTTAATGATTGATGAAGATACTCACGGTTTAGTTGAAGTGACATCGGTCAAACAGTTATTGGAGAAGTATGTATGAATACTGAACCAAAACCAATTTATGGCGACGGTAATCCAGAAACTCATCCACTAACTTGGCGTTTAAGCAAACGTGACGAAGTTCGTGGTGCTGATGATTACGAAGCACTTGAAGGTTATGCTGGTTTTAAAAAAGCATTAGGCATGAAACCTGCTGAAGTGTTAGACGTGATTAAAGCTGCAACCGTAAAAGGTCGTGGTGGTGCGGGTTTCCCAGCGGGTATTAAATGGTCATTAATGGCACCAAATGATGGTGGTCCACGTTATTTGATCTGTAATGCCGATGAAATGGAACCGGGTACTTTTAAAGACCGTTTGTTGATGGAAAAACTTCCACATCAATTGATCGAAGGGATGTTAATTGCGGGTTATACCTTAGAGGCGACTCATGGTTATATCTTTATCCGTGGTGAATACATCGAGGCCGCTCAATATCTAAATGAAGCGTTAGAACAGATTCGTGCTAAAGGTTATTTAGGCGAAAATATTTTAGGTTCTGGCTGGAATTTTGAGTTGCATGTACATACGGGTGCAGGGCGTTATATCTGTGGTGAAGAAACTGCATTGATTAACTCGCTTGAAGGTCGTCGTGCTAATCCTCGTACTAAGCCACCGTTCCCGCAAGTTGCAGGAGCATGGGGCCGTCCAACAATTGTGAACAACGTTGAAACTTATAACAACTTGCCAGCAATTATGCTTCGTGGTCCAGAGTGGTATATCGGTTTATCAGCAGGTAAATCAAAAGACCCAGGCACTAAAATTTATGGTGCGTCAGGTAAAGTGAAATTCCCAGGTCTTTGGGAATTGCCATTTGGTACAACTGCACGTGAAGTGATTGAAGATCATGCTGGTGGTATGCGAGAAGGCTTAAAGCTTAAAGCATGGTTACCGGGCGGTGCTTCAACTGACTTTTTACCAGCAGATACCATTGATTTACCAATGGATGCAGACACGATTATGAAAGCAGGTTCTCGTTTGGGAACATGTTTATTGATGGTTGTCGATGAAACCCAATGCATGGTATCGCTCACTCGTAACTTAGAAGAATTCTTTGCGCGTGAATCATGTGGTTTCTGTACACCATGTCGTGATGGTTTGCCATGGGCTGTTAAAGCGCTTAAAGCACTTGAAGCAGGCGAAGGTAAGAAAGAAGATATCGACCATTTACAAGAATTGACTCGTAAATTATGGATCGGTAAAACTTTCTGTGCCCACGCACCAGGTGCGATGGAGCCGCTTATGGGCGCACTCAAACATTTCCGTGGTGAGTTTGAAGCGAAAGTGACGACTCGTCCTGTCGTGCAAACCAGCAACGTAGAACAAGCTTAAGGAATTCGACTATGGCTACAATTCATGTCGATGGAAAATCGTATGAAGTCAACGGCTCGGAAAACTTGCTACAAGCATGTTTGAGTCTGGGCATCGACATCCCATATTTTTGTTGGCATCCATCCTTAGGTTCGGTTGGTTCTTGCCGTCAATGTGCTGTTACGCAATATGCGAATCCAGAAGATACGCGTGGTCGTTTGGTCATGTCTTGCATGACACCAGCATCTGACAATACCTATATCTCAATTGAAGACAAAGAAGCAACGGATTTCCGTGCATCTATTGTTGAATTTTTGATGACGAATCACCCGCACGACTGTCCAGTCTGTGAAGAGGGTGGTCACTGTCATTTACAAGATATGACTGTAATGACGGGTCATGACCGTCGTCGTTACCGCTTCACAAAACGTACGCATTACAACCAAGAACTCGGCTCATTCATTGCGCATGAAATGAACCGCTGTATTGCTTGTTACCGTTGTGTTCGTTACTACAAAGATTATGCGGGCGGTACAGACTTTGGTGTGTATGCCAATGCATCGCGTGTTTACTTTGGTCGTCCAGAATCAGGTACTTTAGAATCTGAATTCTCGGGTAACTTGACTGAAGTATGTCCAACAGGTGTATTCACTGATAAGACTCATTCAGAGCGTTATAACCGTAAATGGGACATGCAGTATGCACCAAGCGTGTGTCAAGGCTGTTCTTCTGGCTGTAACATTTCTCCGGGTGAACGTTATGGTGAAATCCGTCGCGTAGAAAACCGTTTTAATGGTTCGGTTAACCAGTACTTCCTTTGTGATAAAGGTCGTTTTGGCACAGGTTATGTAAACCGTGCAGACCGTCCACGTCAGCCTCAGTTCCGTAACGGTGAAACTGTTGCAACTGTTTCTGTTGATCAAGCTTTAGATCAAACGATTGCAAAGCTTCAAGGCAAAAAAGTCTTGGGTATTGGTTCTCCGCGCGCAAGTTTGGAATCGAACTACGCACTACGTGAGCTTGTAGGTCAGGCAAATTACTCAACTGGTGTTGCACAAAAAGAGCAAAAACTTGTTGAACTTGCTGCATCTATCATGCAAACCGAGGGTATTTATAACCCGAACATGCGTGAAATTGAAAGCTACGATGCTGTTCTGATTTTAGGTGAAGACCTGACTCAAACTGCTCCTCGTATGGCATTGTCTGTTCGCCAAGCTGCGAAAAACAAAGCTCGCGAAATGGCTGCGAAAACACGTACTCCAGATTGGTTGGCTGAACCTGTACAACGTATTGGTCAAGAAGCAAAATCTCCAATCTATATCTTGGCTGCAACTCAAACTCGTCTTGCCGACGTTGCAACTGGTGAAGTTGTTGCTTCACCAAATGATATTGCACGTTTAGGCTTCGCCGTAGCGGCAGCAGTGAAAGGTGATGTATTAATTGGTCTGGATGACGATGCAAAAGCATTCGCTCAAACTATTGCTGACACTTTAAAAACAGCAAACAAACCATTAATCATTGCGGGCACAAGTTTGCAAGATGCTTCTATTATGGAAGCTGCGGCTGAGTTGACTCAGAACTTAGGTTCTAAAGCTGGTTTAAGTCTTGTGGTTCCTGAAGTGAACTCTATGGGCTTGGCATTGTTTGGTGGCTTAAGCCTTGAACAAGCATTTGCTCAAGACTACGACACACTTGTTATTGTTGAAAATGACTTGTTCCGTCGTTTACCTGCTGCTCAAGTAAAAGCTGCACTAGATAAAGCTGAAACAGTAATCGTGCTTGATCACAGTGAAACTGAAACTGTAAAACAGGCTGATATTGTTCTTTCAGCAGCAAGCTTTGCGGAAGGTGATGGTACTGTTGTAAGCCAAGAGGGTCGTGCACAGCGTTTCTATCAAGTTTACGATCCAAGTTACTACAAGCCTGAATATGCAATTAAAGAATCATGGCGTTGGTTACATGCCATTGAAACTGGCATTAAAGGGAAGGCTGTAGATTGGACATTGCTTGACGATGTGATTGAAAGCATCGTGAAAAATGTACCAGTACTTGAAGCAATTCAAGATGTGGCACCTGATGCTGGTTACCGTGTACATGGTTTGAAAATTGCGCGTGAGCCACGTCGTTATTCAGGCCGTACAGCAATGCGTGCACCGTTATCAGTTCATGAACCGAAACAGCCTACCGATCCAGATTCAGCATTAACATTCTCAATGGAAGGTTATGTTGGTCCGCAAAAAGCATCATCATTAGTACCATTTGCGTGGGCTCCGGGCTGGAACTCTCCACAATCTTGGAACAAATACCAAGATGAAGTGGGTGGTCACTTAAAAGGTGGTGATTCAGGTGTTCGTTTATTCGATCGCTTGGCAAAACGCCCTGCACGTAGCTATGTAGCTCCAGTAGCGGTAGTTGCAAACCCTGAAAGTTTCCGCTTAGTACCAATGCATCATATTTTTGGTTCTGGTGAATTCACGATTAAAACACCTGCAATGGAAACTCGTATTCCAGAAGCTATGTTTGCAGTGGGCGAACAAGATGCAACTCGTTTGAACCTTCAAGAAGGTCAACGCATTACTGTAAAAGCAGGCGAAACCAGTGTGAGCTTGCCTGTACAAGTAATTGAATATTTACCTACAGGTTATATTGGTTACCCAGTTGGTTTAGCACCAATGGTGTCACTAGCTGAGCCTGTTTCAGTGGCTTTAGGAGTGTAATTCATGAATCAAGAAATTATACGTCAAACGCCACTTTGGGCTGAGAACTGGCCAATCGCCTACGCTGTAGTTCAAGCAGTTGTGATTTTGCTTGTTGTTGTTTTAGTTGCAGCCTTGATGTCTTTCATTGAACGTCGTTTACTTGCTTGGTGGCAAGACCGTTATGGTCCGAACCGTGTTGGTCCTGGTGGTATGTTCCAGATCGTTGCCGACATGCTCAAGATCATGTTCAAAGAAGACTGGACACCAAAATTTGCTGACAAACTTACATTCCGTTTAGCACCAGCTGTTGCAATGGCAACAGCGGTTCTTTCGTTCATGGTAATCCCGGTGAGTCCTTCACTGGGTGTTGCCGACATGAGTATCGGTTTGTTGTTCTTCATGGCAATGGCTGGTATTGCAGTCTATGCAGTATTGTTTGGTGGCTGGGCTTCAAATAACAAATACTCATTGCTTGGTGGTTTACGTTCGGCTGCTCAAACCATTTCTTATGAAGTGTTCTTGGGTATCTCATTGATGGGTGTGGTTGCAATTGCAGGCTCATTTAACCTTCGTGAAATTGTTGAAGCACAACGCGATGTTTGGTTCGTTATTCCACAATTCTTAGGTTTCTTGATTTTTGTGGTTGCTGGTGTTGCGGTAACTCACCGTCATCCATTTGACCAACCAGAAGCAGAACAAGAATTGGCTGAAGGTTACCATGTTGAATATGGTGGTATGAAATGGGGTATGTTCTTCGTTGCTGAATATGTCAACGTGGTACTTATTTCTGCATTGATCGTAACTTTATTCTTCGGTGGTTGGTTAGCACCATTCAATTTAGAAATTCCATTTGTTCCGCCAGTATTCTGGTTTGTGATTAAAACAGCATTCTTTGTAATGATGTTTGTTTTGGCTCGTGGTTCTTTAATGCGTCCACGTTATGACCAAGTCATGAACTTTGGTTGGAAAATTTGTTTGCCATTGGCGTTGGTCAACTTGTTAGTGACTGGTGCTGTGATTCTGATGAATCAGGCCTAGGACAGCAGGGAGTACAAAATGTATAAATTTCTAGCTGGATTCGGATCGATTGTACGTTCGTTGTTTATGGTATTTAGCCATGTAACGCGTAAACGTGACACGATTTTATATCCAGAAGTACCGGCTGAACAGATTGTGCCGCCACGCTTTCGTGGTCGTATTGTGTTGACGCGTGACCCAGATGGGGAAGAGCGTTGTGTGGCATGTAACCTATGTGCGGTTGCGTGTCCAGTTGGCTGTATCTCACTACAAAAAGCAGAAACAGAAGATGGACGTTGGTATCCGGAATTTTTCCGCATCAACTTTTCACGTTGTATTTTCTGCGGTATGTGTGAAGAAGCTTGTCCAACAACTGCAATTCAGCTCACACCAGACTTCGAGTTAGGCGAATACGTACGTCAAGACCTTGTTTATGAGAAAGAAAACTTACTCATTTCAGGTCCGGGAAAATACCCAGACTACAACTTCTACCGTGTAACGGGTATGGCGATTAACGGTAAAGAGAAAGGTCAAGCACAAAAAGAAAGTGCACCAATCGATGTACGGAGTCTATTACCATGATGTGGCCGTTTTATTTGATGGCACTCGTGGCCATCGTTTCTACGGTTCGTGTAGTGACTAACACGAACCCTGTACACGCTTTACTTAGTCTAATCGTTTCATTGCTTGCTGTTGCTGGTATTTTCATGATAGTGGGGGCGCCTTTTGCAGGTGCTCTTGAAATCATCGTCTATGCCGGAGCAATTATGGTTCTGTTCGTATTCGTTGTGATGATGCTTAACTTAGGTCAACACACCGTTGAACAAGAACGTAAATGGCTTTCTTCAGATGCTTGGGCATATCCAGCACTCATGAGTTTCTTGCTCGGCTTGCTTTTAGTTTGGATGCTTGGTGGTGAATACACTACTATTTCAGCACCGCTTGGGGCACAAGTGATTGGACCAAAAGTCGTTGGTCAAGCACTCTTTACTCACTATTTATTATTGGTTGAAGTTGCCGCGATGTTATTGCTAGCAGCCCTTGTTGCAGCATACCACTTAGGTAAACGTGAACCAGGTGCAGAAGAGGAAAAAGAATAATGGGCCAGATTCCTTTAGAACATGGTTTGATTGTTGCAACCATCCTTTTTGCACTCGGTTTTTACGGTGTAATGGTGCGACGCAACCTATTATTTATGTTAATGAGCCTTGAGGTCATGATGAATGCTGCTGCATTGGCATTTGTTCTTGCGGGTAGCGTATGGGCACAACCAGATGGACAAGTGATGTTCATTCTGATTTTGACCCTTGCAGCAGCAGAGGCATGTATCGGTCTTGCGATTGTCCTTCAGTTCTATCATCGCTTCCATCATTTGGATGTGGATGCTGCTAGTGAGATGCGCGGATGAGTTATTTATATCTAACAGTATTATTTCCGCTAATCGGTTTTATTTTATTGGCGGCGGGACGAGACAAACTCTCTGAAAATGTTGCAGCAATTATTGGTGTAGGTTCTGTAGGTTTATCTGCATTATTTGCATTGATTGCTGGAATGGCATTTACCACAAGTGGTCAGCAAGTTTTTGTTCAAAATCTGTGGACATGGTTCAATGTTGGTGGTTTTGCACCGGGCATTAGCTTACATTTAGATGGCTTATCTTTACTCATGATGGGCATGGTGACAGGTGTTGGTTTCTTAATCCATATCTTTGCATCATGGTACATGCGCGGTGAAGAGGGTTATGCGCGTTTCTTCTCTTATTTCAACCTGTTTGTTGCCAGCATGCTTGTTCTTGTATTGGGCGACAACTTAGCGTTGTTATTCTTAGGGTGGGAAGGCGTAGGTCTTTGCTCTTATTTGCTTATCGGTTTCTATTATGCAAACCCTGCAAATGGTTGGGCTGCGATCAAAGCATTTACAGTTACCCGCGTAGGTGACGTATTCTTACTTATCGCTTTATTCTTGCTTTACCAACAATTTGGTACGCTAAATACTCAGTACATCGTTGAACATGCAGCAGAAGTAATGACGAAGAGTTCGTCTCTTACGATCTGGACTGCATTAATGTTGTTCTTGGGTGCTGCTGGTAAATCTGCACAAATTCCATTGCAAACATGGTTGGCAGATGCAATGGCAGGTCCAACACCTGTTTCTGCATTAATCCATGCTGCCACAATGGTAACGGCTGGTGTGTACTTATGCTGCCGTCTATTCAGCGTATTTGAACTTGCTCCTGAAGTGATGCAATTCATTTCAGTAACTGGCGCGGTAACTTTGTTAGTTGCAGGTTTTGCTGCACTTGTTCAAACAGACATCAAACGTATCTTGGCTTACTCAACAATGAGTCAGTTGGGTTATATGTTTATGGCTGTAGGTGCGGAAGCGTATCAAGCTGGCTTGTTCCATATGTTGGCTCACGCATTCTTTAAGGCATTATTATTCTTGTCTTCTGGTGCGGTGATTTTGGCTTACCACCACGAGCAAAACATCTTCAAAATGGGTGGCTTGTTCAAGCGTAACAAATTCCTATTTGCTTGTTTCGCGATTGGTGGCGGTGCATTAGCAGCGATTCCATTCTTGACCATTGGTTTCTTCTCTAAAGATGCGATTCTTGGTGAAGTTTGGGTACAAGGTCAATCAGTTGCCCTCTATCACACCTTATATTGGGTGGGTGTAGCAGGTGCATTCCTGACTTCAATCTATACATTCCGTTTAATCTGGGTTGTATTCTTTGGTCAAGAAAACACGCCTTACCATGAAATTAAAGGTGCAACTTACTGGGCTCCATTGGGCATTTTAGCTGTACTTTCTACTTTTGTTGGTGCCGTATTAAAAGCACCTGTAGCTGGTATTCTTAATACTGCAAAAATTCCTGAATTCCATGTGGCTGAACAATTTGTTGAAGGCATGCATGGGGCAGAGCATTTAGCAGTAGGAATTGCGCTAGTTGGTCTAGTTGTTGGTATAGCATTATTTACATTTGCTTATGGTGCAGTGAAATCATTCGCTCAAACAAGTTTGGGTTCAGGTTTGGCACATATTTGCCGTACCGCTTTTGGTTTTGATGCATTGTATGACATCGTTTTTGTTAAACCTTATTTATTCTTCGCCAAAATCTTTGGCCGTGACCCGATTGACAGTTTGTGGTTAGTTCTTCCTGCACTTGTTAAAGGCGGAAACAGTTTTACAAGCTCACGTCAAACCGGTTCATTGCGTGAATACGCATCAAGTATGTCACTCGGTGTAGTGGTGTTATTGATGATCTTGATCGTTATTCAGGTAGTGGGGAAATAAAATGGAAAACAATTTAATTTTACCCGCGCTGATCCTTGTTCCGTTCATTGCTGGTTTTATTTGTTGGTTAGTCGATAAGCTCGACAAAACCTTGCCGCGCTGGATTGCCTTAATTGGTATGCTCATTACTTTGGGCTTAGGTCTTGCACTTTGGCAAAATGGAACTTATAGCTATGAGATGGGTTCAAAAATCCCAACTTGGTCTGCTGAGTTCTATTTACCGTGGATTCAATCACTCGGTATCGGCATTCACTTAGCTGTGGATGGCTTATCTTTACTCATGGTGTTATTAACAGCGTTACTTGGTGTACTTGCTGTTGGTTGTTCATGGGGCGAAATTCAAAAGAACGTTGGTTTCTTCCACTTAAACCTTTTATGGAGTTTAGGTGGCGTTATCGGTGTATTCTTAGCAATTGACTTGTTCTTGTTCTTCTTCTTCTGGGAGATGATGCTTGTACCAATCTACTTCCTGATTGCGTTATGGGGTCATAAAGGTTCAAACGGTCGTTCACGTGTTTACGCAGCTACTAAGTTCTTCCTTTACACGCAAATCGCTGGTTTAGTGATGTTAATCGGTATTCTTGGTCTTGTGGTTTATGGCTACATGATGACAGGCATGATCGGTTTCGATTACAACTATTTATTAGCTGTAGCTAACCACTTACCGCCTGGCTTAGCATACGGTTTCATGATCTGTTTCTTCATCGGTTTTGCGGTGAAGTTACCAGTGTTCCCATTACACGGTTGGTTACCAGATGCGCATGCTCAAGCACCTACAGCAGGTTCTGTAGACTTAGCGGGTATCTTGATTAAAACAGCTGCGTATGGCTTGCTTCGTTTCGTTATTCCATTCTTCCCGACAGCTTCTGCTCAGTTTGCAGACATTGCGATTATTTTCGGTTTGATTGGTATTTTCTACGGCGCATGGTGTGCTTACCAGCAAACTGACATGAAACGTTTACTTGCGTATACGTCGATTTCACACATGGGCTTTATTTTACTTGCGATCTACGCAGGTAACATTTTGACCTTCCAAGGTCTAATGATCATGATGTTGGCACATGGTTTGTCATCAGCTGCATTGTTCATTATGTCTGGTCAAATCTACGAACGTTTACATACACGTGACTTGCGTTTAATGGGTGGTCTTCGTGGCCAGCTTCAGTACTTGCCATTTTTCTTGATGTTCTTCGTTGCTGCTCTTGTTGGTGTACCAGGGTTAGGTAACTTTATTGGTGAATTCCTGATTTTGATGGGTTCATTTAATAAATATCCTGTATTCACGATTCTTGCTTCTATCAGCCTTGTATTTGCAGGCTTATACGGCTTGATTTTGATTCACCGCGCTTTGTTTGGTGAACCAAATCCTGAACAAAAGCAACACTACACTAGTCCACTAAAAGACTTATCTGCTCGTGAAGTTGGTATTTTGATGATTTGTGCGATTGGTCTCGTTTGGCTTGGTATCTACCCACAGACATTCTTGGATGTATCTCATTCAAGCATGCAGTGGTTCGTCAATAGTTATGTGCCAGTTCAAGAAGTCGTTGACACTGTTCAGCAAACAGCTACTCAACTTGACCATGTGGAGATCCAATAATCATGAACTTCACAGTATCATTCGCTACGCTTATGCCTTTAGCTCCGGTGATGATTGTTGCTTTAACAACAATCGTCGTCATGCTGTTAATTTCAATTAAGCGTAATCATAATTTAATCGCAACAGCTTCTGTTGTTGGTTTAAACCTCGCTGCACTTTATATTTTATTTGCAGTATTTGGCGGTAAGTTTGTACCGGCAAATGTGATGGGCATGTTTATGGTTGATCCATTTACCATGTTCTATCAATTTATGATTTTGATTGCGGCGTTGGCTTGTTGTACTTTGTCTCACGCTTACATCGAAACTTATAAAGATAACCGCGAAGAGCTCTATCTTTTGTTACTTGCTTCAGTAGCAGGTGCAATGTTGATGGTTGCAAGTTCTCACTATGCATCGTTCTTCATTAGCCTTGAGTTAATGTCGATCCCTGTATACGGCTTACTTGCTTATACTTATCAACGTAGTAGTTCACTTGAAGCTGGTATTAAATATCTTGTACTTTCAGCGACAGCTTCTGCAATGTTGTTGATGGGTATGGCATATATCTATGCATATACTGGTTCACTTTCATTCTATGATTCTGTACAGGCTTTATTTGGCGCAATCAAACAGCCAATGGTGTTATTAGGTTTAGCACTCATTATCTTTGCTGTTGCGTTTAAATTATCGCTTGCGCCGTTCCATAAATGGACACCAGATGTATATGCAGGTGCACCAGCGCCAATGGCAACTTTCTTAGCGACTGCTGCTAAAGTTGCAACCATTGGTTTGTTCGTGCGCTATATGCTTGCTTCAGGCGCAATTATGGTGGACTCGTTAGTTACTATTTTGACAATCATTGCAGTATTGTCGATTTTAGTTGGTAACTTACTCGCTGTTCGTCAAGTTAACTTAAAACGTATTCTCGGTTATTCATCTATTGCTCATTTTGGTTATTTGTTAATTGCTTTAATTAGCATGACTTATGCGAGCTTGGGTAGTGTAACTGTATATGTGGTGTCTTACGTTTTAACAACTATCGGTGCTTTTGGTGCTGTAGCGTTAATGTCTAGCCCATATAACAACGTAGATGAAGCACAAAGTCTTGCAGACTACCGTGGTTTGTTCTGGCGTCGTCCAGTACTTACAGCAACTTTAACAGTCATGATGTTATCTTTGGCTGGTATTCCATTAACAGCAGGCTTCATTGGTAAGTTCTTGGTTGTAATGGCTGCTGTAACAACTCAGCACTGGTTCTTGGCTGCAATGATTATTGTGGGTAGTGGTATTGGTTTGTACTATTACTTACGTGTGATGGTTGTAATGTATATGACACCACCAGAAACTCCTCGTATTGATGCAGATGCTCATTGGGGTCAAAAAGTAGGTGGTTTAATGGTATTAGCTGCTGCTGCATTAGTTATTATTTTGGGTGTTTACCCAGATCCAATGATTAATTTAGCATTAAAAGCAGAAATTTTATCTCCATTACATTTCATGCTTTCACAACAACACTAATTCTAGTGTACAAAAAAGCCTCCAAATCTGGAGGCTTTTTTTTATTGAGCATTAAAAAAAGATTATAATAAATACGTTTTTATATTTTTAGGTAACATCTGTGGCCATTCAAGAAATTCGTCACCCACTTATTCGTCATAAATTAGGTTTGTTGCGTCGTTCTGATATCAGTACTAAGAATTTCCGTGAGCTTGCTCAGGAAGTGACTATGTTGTTGACTTATGAAGCAACAAAAGATTTACCAGTGGTGGATTGTGAAATTGCTGGATGGGCTGGAACTGTTACTACACAGCGTATTGCTGGTAAAAAAATAACGATTGTACCGATTTTACGTGCAGGAATTGGTATGCTGGATGGTGTACTTAATCTGATTCCAAGTGCAAAAGTAAGTGTTTTAGGTCTTGAGCGTAATGAAGAAACACTAGAAGTTCGTACTTATTATAAAAAACTAGTTCCAGATGTGGCTAATCGTCTTGCAATGATTATCGATCCAATGTTGGCAACAGGTAATTCATTAGTTGCTGCGATTGACGTATTAAAGGCGAGTGGCTGTAAAGATATACGTGTTATGGTATTAGTTGCTGCTCCGGAAGGTGTTGCTAAAGTTGAAGCAGCTCATCCTGATGTACAGATTTATACAGCATCTATTGATAATGGCTTAAATGAACAAGGCTATATTGTTCCTGGTCTAGGTGATGCGGGCGATAAAATTTTTGGTAGTGTCCAAAAAGACTAATTTTTGAAATAACGATAAAAGAGACTTAATCAAACCGTAAAGTTTTGAGGGCGGATTGAAAGTCTCTTTTTAATTTTCTACTGTAATAACAGTATTGAAAAAGTAAGGTAAAGATCATGAAGCAAGAATTTTATACCGGAAAGGTTAAACAATATGATCCTGATAAGGGATTTGGCTTTATTTCGACTACTGAAGGAGATATTTTCTTTCATATTTCTGATTTCCCTGCATCCGAAGGTGAGCCAAAAAGAAATGAAAAAGTGAGATTTCTTGCGGCAGATAATCAGGGGAAATTTAAGGCTATCAAGATCGAGCGTATCGATCCTAATCCGGCTAAAACAAAAAAGAATAAAATCGCTGATCATAATAAAGCGATTACGTCAGAGTTGTTATCACATTTTCGACGTTAATAGAGACTCTCAATCTTCAAACCTAGCTTAGTGTTGAGTTTAGCTATGACGGATAGAGATGATTATTGATAACGTTTCGAACAAGTAAGTAATACAAAATTAAGGGAAGTATTGGCTTCCCTTAATTGTCTTAACCCATAAATAATAAAATGAAAAATGGTGAGCCATGTGAGAATGACTCAAGATGGTACTAGAAGATCAGGTCTTAAACTTGATCTTCACAGAATTGCAAGAAAGCTTTTAGGCCAGGGCCTTGGTATTTTTGACGATGTACCAACATGTAAAGTGGGCGAGTGAGTTGCCAGAAAGGTGTTTCTAAAATCACTAATTGCCCTTTTTCAATTAAAGGTTCAATAGCCAGTTTAGAGATACAAGACATTCCTAAACCACCAGCAACAATTTTCAAGATTGCTTCATTGTGACCGAGGGTTAGGCGAATATTGGCATCTGGGAGATCTTGTAAAATAGCATTATCAAACACTTCACGAGTTCCCGAACCTTCCTCACGTAAAATCCATTCAACTTGATAAAAATCATTTGCAGTTAAAGGTCGATTTAAACGTGCTAGAGGGTGATTAGGGGAGCAGCATACTGCAAGCTCATCATCTCGCCAGTGAATACATTGAAGTTGAGGCAGGTGACATGAGCCTTCAATTAATGCTAAATCAAGCTGAAACTGATTGACTGCTTCAATCATTTGGCGTGTGTTACCCACCTGTAATTGCAAATGTGCCTTGGGGTGATACTGTAAAAAGTTCGCCATTAAATCTGGCATGAGATAATCACTGATCGTTAGAGTTGCCCCAATACGTAAATCAATGCTTTGTAATTCACCTTTTGCAGCTTGCTCAAAAGCTTCACAGCGACCTAATATTTCTAGCGCTTGAGGCAATAAAAACCGACCAAGATCATTGAGTTGTAGTCGTTTACCTAAACGATCAAATAGAGGGGCACCAAGACCATCCTCTAAATCGGCTAAAGCCATACTTGCTGCACTTTGCGTCAGTCTGACCGCATCACTGGCTTTGGTGACAGTTCCTTCTTGAGCGACTGCTACAAAAACAGCCAACTGGCGTAATGTCATGCGCATGTTTAAAAAGCCTTAACGTTTAAAAGTATTCATTATTTCGGCTGTCATGCTAACATGAGCGCACTATTTCATGCCACGTTGAAATCATGTCAATTGAAAAATTTAGCGTAGAAAAAGTTTTATCTGTACACCGCTGGACGCCAACTCTTTTTAGTTTCACCATGACTCGCCCTGCGCATTTTAAATTTACGGCTGGGCAATTTGCACGTATTGGACTGAAAGTTGGAGAGGAACTTGTTGTTCGTGCCTATTCGGTGGTGTCGTCTCCATTTGATGAAACGCTAGAATTTTTCTCGATTGTAGTGCCTGATGGTGCATTTACCTCTAATCTTCAACATTTGAAGGTAGGAGATGAGCTTTATTTAGAAAAAATACCTTATGGTTATCTTACTTTAGCTCGCTATCAACAGCCTTTACCGCATGATTTATGGTTATTGGCAACGGGTACGGGTTTGGCGCCGTTTTTGTCGATGCTACAAGATTTCGATACATGGTCTAAATATCAAAAGATTAATTTGGTCTACAGTGTCCGTACCGCAGCTGAATTAGCTTATGTCGATCGTATTCAAGAAATTGCTGAAACTTTTGGGGAAGGGCACATCGGTTTTAAATTTATTTCAATTATCACTCGTGATCCATCAGCACAGTTACATGATCGTTTGCCAGTTTTGATTGAGAATGGTGAATTAGAAAAAGTTGCTGGTATAGAACTGAGCCCTGCAACAAGCCATGTCATGCTTTGTGGAAACCCAGAAATGGTAGATGACACGAAAGATGCTTTAAAGCGGCGTGGTTTGACGATGAATCGTCGAGGTGAGGGAAATATTGCAGTAGAAAATTACTGGTAACAAACGACAATTAAAAGAACTTTAAAATTATTTTTATGGATATGTTTATTAATGGACAAACATATCCATAAATTCACGAATTTCGGAAATTGCACTGTCTACATCGCTTGAAAGCCAAGTTGGTTCAAAAAGGCCTGCATAATGTTCCAAACGATCTTGAGGAACAACTAAGCGAACAGGGCAGTCTTCTTCAAGTAAACGCCAAGGTAAAATTGGAACTTCATTGTCCAGAAAAATATTGATATTACGAATATCAACAATCATGGCGTTAATGCAGTCAGGAAATGGCATCACTGAAAACTCTTCAGTACGACGACGAAAATACTCCAGATCGCCCCACTTGAGTTCATAACTTGGTTTATTAAATTCAATAATACCAATGAGATGTTCATCTCTCGTCTGGTGTATATAACATTGATGTGTGACGTCAGTGTCGAGATCAAGAGTTACGTTTTGCTGACGATACATCATAAAATAGAGCAGCTTTAAAACTAGGGGGCTTATTATAGCCTATTTTATAAAAAGTAAGCGCTAAAACATATTGTATTACAAATGGGGAATAGACGAAGTTCGTGAATAAAGAGAAATTATTTTTAATTGGCTAAATTAATGTGTGCAAATTTTATACTATTTTTATTGATTTAAAAGTAGAGTTTTGCAACTACAGACACCTTCCAATAATGCTTTTTCACACAATGCAACAAAGCAAATTGCTATGATGAATATAAAGTTAATGATAATAGAAGAGGGGAAAGAAGATGCATGACTTTTCAAAACCACCTCATGTGACGAGTCCTGAAGAAACTGCGAAAAAAAGAAGACTGCCAGTTTATATTTTAATTATTGTTGGGCTTTTTCTTCTTGCACTTATTGTCTATATGGTTGCTGACCACAACCAGACTCCTAAACAAGAAGGAGCATTTCAAAATGAGACCACACCACATGTAATTAAGGGTAGTTCTGATTTGAATTTAAAGACCTACACAGGGTAATAAGAGAATCAGTTTAACTTGATATCAAGCCTTTAGGTGTAAACCTGAAGGCTTTTTTGCAACCTTTTGCATCAATTTGTTGTATTTGTGCAGAAGTGTGTTGATTAGAAAATATTCAAAACATAATGTGAGATAGACCGCATTCATCGTCATTTTTTACAACGAATGGTGTTTCCTAGAGATAACACTGAAAAGAACATAACAATTGAGGACATAACAATATGAATGAATTTTTTGATGGGCCTCGCGGCGCTCAATTTGATGCGATGTATTACTGGGATCAGTTTCATCCTATCCTGGCTGCAGTAGTGATCTTATTGGTTGGTTGGATAATTGCTTTATTAGTAGCAGCAGGTGTGAAAAAGCTTCTACAAAAAGTAAATACCAATGCCAAACTATCTTCAGCTACTGGCCGAGCGCCAAATATTGAAGGCCTGATCTCCAAGGTAGTATTCTGGTTTATTCTGATTTTAGCTGTTGTCGCGGCTCTAAATGTGCTCAACATTAGTGGAGTGAGTGGCCCATTCAGCAACATGGTAAATCAGGTACTGGTCTACATTCCAAATATTATTGCTGCTGTGGTGGTGGGTTTTATTGGTTGGATCGTTGCTCGACTGGTGCGGGCAGGCATTACCAATGTTTTATCCAGAACCCAACTCGATGATAAGTTAAGCAGTGAAGTGGGTGTAGGTGGAATTAGCCAGAACATTGGTGAAATTCTTTATTGGCTTGTATTGTTACTTTTCCTTCCGATTGTTCTGTCAATATTAGGACTTACAGGCTTACTCATTCCAGTTCAAAATATGGTAAATGACGCCGTAGCTTTCTTACCAAATATCTTTATTGCTGGCGTTATCGTTTTTGTTGGTTATATCTTGGCAAAAATTGTACGCGGTATTGTTGAAGGTCTAGTAAATAGCTTAGGTGTTCAGGCTCAAGCTGAAAAAATTGGTCTTTTCAAAAGCTCTAATGTAGGCAAATTCTTAGGTTCATTTGTTTTTGCCATTATCATTATTACTACATTAATTGTAGCGTTCGAAGCGTTAGGTATTGAGACAATTTCTCAACCTGCGACAGCAATGCTAAATGAAATCTTGCAAGCAATTCCAAACATTATTGCGGCTGGTTTAATTTTACTGGTTGCTTATATTGTTTCTCGTTTTGTTGGCCGCTTAGTAGCTGAACTCATTGCAGGTACGGGTGTTGATGAAATTCCTGCAAAATTAGATGTACAACGCTTCTTAGGTCAAACTAAAGTTTCTAATGCAGTTGGCTGGCTAATTGTATTCTTTACTATGCTGTTTGCAGTATCTGAAGCAGCGGACCGTCTTGGTTTCGATCAAATCAGTGGTCTCATTGCAATGTTTATCCATTTCGGTGCAAACATTCTATTGGGTGCTGTAATTTTAGTAATTGGTTTCTGGCTAGCGAATGTTGTAGCGAATGTGGTTCAACGTGGTGAATATAATAGTTCGCGTTGGTTAGCTAGTTTAGTTCGTGTTTTAATTATTGGTCTGGTACTTGCGCTTGGTTTAAGAGCGATGGGTATTGCAGATTCAATTGTTAACCTTGCATTTGGTTTGACTCTAGGCGCGGTTGCCGTGGCTTTCGCTCTTGCATTCGGTTTAGGTGGTCGCCAACCAGCAGAACGACTTTTAACTGATTTGCTTGATAAAGCGAAAAAAGAAGCGAATCAACCAAATCCTCTTTATCAACCACCTTCTAGTACGAGTAGTTCAGCCCCAGCTACAACTACGTCAACAACTCCATCTGCACCAACAACGCCACCATCAACAGCTCCATCTGATGCAAAACCAGCAGATTCTGTACAGGTGAATCCAGCACAACCACCAGTGAATAAACCGTTTGGTTCTACAGGCGAAAATGATGAAATTTAAGGGAATTAAATTAAATTTCAGATAAACAGTACAAAAAATCTTTGATTTTTGTGATAAGTTCGACCACTCTATATTGAGTGGTCGTTCTTTTTTGGCCGTTATAAAAACAAATAAGTGAGGAAAATACGATGAAGAAACCAGGTCGTTTTTTAGCACCGATTGTCATTGCCGGAATTACGGTAGGGTTTTTAGCAAGTGCTTATAAATTTGTATTTAGTAAGTCGGAAAGCTCAAAACAGACTACTTCTCAGCCACAAGATTCATCGAACGCATCAAGTAGTTCGAAAAACTCAAATTAGCTTATACATATTGGGCAGCAGCATAGGCAGAAGACCATGCCCACTGGAAGTTGTAGCCCCCTAAATGTCCAGTGACATCGAGTACCTCGCCAACAAAAAACAGTCCTTTCTGCTTTTTACTCTCCATGGTCTTAGAAGATACTTCTGTTGTATCTATTCCGCCTAAAGTAACTTCAGCGGTACGATATCCTTCTGTGCCAGACGGTTTAACTGCAAAGCCATGTAACTGCTCGGCAATATGATCTAGCTGTGCATCACTGATATTACCAATCGCTATTTCGCTCTGTTCTGGCCAGATGAGTTGTTGTAATTCTTGGATAATACTTTTGGCAGTAAACTCATTAAGAAGGGTACGTAATAAAACTTTTGGCTGTGCTTTCTTTTTATCTTTTAAATAGGTTGCTAAATCTTGGCTAGGGAAGAAGTCAATTTTAAAAATTTCTCCTGATTTCCAATAGTTTGAAAGCTGCAAAGAACTTGGCCCACTCAAGCCACGGTGGGTAAATAATAACGCTTCAGTAAAGCTATTTTTTGAGTTGCTTAACGTCACATCCAAAGCATTACCACTTAAACGTGTGGTCACTTCTTTAATGTGATCTGAAAAAGTAAATGGAACTAAACCTGCACGAGTTGGAAAAACTTGATGGCCAAATTTTTGTGCTAGTTCATAGCCAAATCCAGATCCCCCAAGAGTCGGAATGGATAAGCCACCAGTGGCAATAACTAAAGAATCACAAGTGTAATGTCCTTGATTGGTGTTTAGTGAAAACCCACCTTTTTCTAAGGGTGTAATTTGGCCAACTTCGCAATGAGTTTGAATATCCACATTCTTGGTTTTATTACACTCGCTCACAAGCATTTCTAAAATTTCTTTAGCGCCGTTTAGCGTAAATAATTGCCCGTGTTTACGTTCTTCATAGGCAATTTTGTAGTCACATACCAAACCGATAAAGTCCCAGTTGCTATAGCGTGACAAGGCAGAAATAACGAAGTGCGGATTATGAGAAATATAGTTATCAGGTTCGACATACAGATTGGTAAAGTTACACTTACCGCCACCTGACATTAAAATCTTTTTACCAATTTTATTGGCTTTTTCTAAAATTAAAACCGAGCGCCCACGTTTAGCAGCATGTGCAGCCAACATGAGTCCAGAAGCACCTGCACCTAAGACAATGACATCAACATGGCTGTTAGACATAAAAGGTTCTCGATTAATCTTGAAAATTAAAAAGGGGCATATACTATCATGCCAAGCCTTAGTCATGCTAAAGACATTTACTGCTCTGGTGAATAAGGCTCCCTAAATATTTATGAGTCAGTAGCTTGGTTTATTTCTTATATCTGCTTGTAAGCCACCAGAATGAATTGCCAGAATGCGAGTTCCTTCAGGGAAGTAGTTGTTTTTGATAAGGTCAAACAGACCGAACATCATTTTTCCCGTATAGATCGGTTCAAGGGGTACAGCGTATTGTTCTTCGAAATTTTCTATAAATGCTAGTAAATCAGATGAAGTTTTCGCATAACCACCGCAGCAATAAGCATCTGTCAGCGACCAATTCTGTTTTTTAGTCCACTGCTGAATCTCTTGTTGTAGAAAGTCGCCTTTTAATGCTGAAAATCCTAGAACCTTTTGATGCGGTGCGCTTCGTTCAATGAGTCCTGAAATCGTTCCTCCAGTTCCAACTGCACAGCAAATTACATCGTATTGTTCTAAATCATTCTGACTAAGAATTTCCTGACAACCTTGAACTGCTAGCTCATTAGAACCACCTTCAGGAATAATGAAAGTTTCAGGAAATTGATTGTGTAATTGTTGAAGGTAGTTTGCATCATCCCTCAAGCGATATTCAGTGCGCGAGACAAAATGTAAATGCATTCCTAGACTTTGAGCTTTTGCCAGTGTTGGGTTAAGAGGCTGGGTTGCTAATTCTTCACCACGAATAATGCCTACACTTTTAAAGCCAAAAAGATGGGCTGCATACGCAGTTGCGGCAATATGGTTTGAATAAGCGCCACCAAAAGTCAAAACGCCTGATAACGCTTGTTGTTTTGCGACAAGCAAATTGTATTTTAATTTGAAAAACTTATTACCCGAAATTTGAGGATGAATTAAATCTAGCCGCTTAATGTCGAGATGCAGGGGATTAGGTAGTTGAATATGTTGATAAGGAACTGATTGAGCAATGTGATCAAACATTAGAAATTGAGAAAATAATGATTGATCACATTGTAACTTTTTAAATAGAACTTTAAAAAGCTGTTTACGAATTTGTATCGACAGAAGTAACCACTGACATGCCAGGGCGTAAGTGTTCCATTCCTTCCTGATTTGGATCAATAGTAATGCGTACGGCAATTCGTTGAACAACTTTAGTAAAGTTACCTGTCGCATTGTCAGGTTTTAACACACTGAACTCGGAACCAGCAGCAGGTGAGATCTGCTCAACATGTCCTGCAAATTTTTTGTGTTTCATCGCATCGACTGTAAACCATGCTTTCTGACCTATTCGCATATTGGCAATTTGGGTTTCTTTGAAATTGGCAATCACCCAAGTTTGCTGTGGAATGAGGTAGAGTAACTGTGAGCCTGCTGCTACATATTGACCAACTCGAGGATTAACTTCACCAAGTTGGCCATCCATCGGAGCAACAATAACGCTATAGTCTTTGGTGGTTTGTGCTTGGTCTAACTGTGCTTTAGCACTTGAAACTTGTGCTTCTAAACCCGCTTCTGCAACTTGTGCTGTTTTTAGTGCTTCATTTGCAACTAGCACATTTGCTTCTGCCTGCTTTAGTGCTGCAAGGTTATTTTCAGCATCTGCTGCAGCTTTATCTTGCTCAGATTTAGAAGCTGCGCCACTATTTCCTAACTGTTGATAGCGTCTAAGCTGGGCTAAAGAAAGTTCATATTGAGCTTTGGCTTGATCCACTTTGGCTTGTGCCGCCACAATATCAGCTTGTTTCTGGGCAATGGATTGAGTTTGATTGGCTAAGGTATTTTTAGCTTGCTCAACACCTGATGCTGCTTGCGTTACTTTTTGATCGTAAGTGGTTGCATCAATATGCATGAGCACTTGACCTTTTTTGACATGATCAAAGTCTTTAACGACTACATCTTTAACGTAACCATTAATTTGTGACGATAAAATCGTGGTTTTACCTTTGACATAACTATTGTCAGTTTGCTGGACACTCGTTGCAAATGGCCCGATTCTCCATGCCCATAAAATCACTAAAATACCGACAATAAGAACACCTAACATCCATAACAGTGTTGAGCGTTTTGTCGGAATCAGTTTACTTGCAGGTGCAGGTGCAGGTGCAGGTGCAGGTGCAAGTGTTGGCTCGTTGGCGGGTGCCTGAGCTGGTGTTGGTTCCGGTTTGTTTTGATCATCTGACATATATCAATCTCAATTTCTATTTCATCAAATACGAAAGCCACTAAGGACGGCTAATTCCTCTGCGTTGTAGATATTTACTACGTGCAATATTAAATCCACCCCATAAGAGTAGGGCGACGGCAAAAATACCGTTTAAAGCAATAACATCATTGTAGGCACGCACTTGGGCTTCCCGGGTGACCACTTGATTAAGTGAGCGCATGGATTGAGCTGTTTGTAATGCTGGGTCAGTAGTGGTGATGGATGCACTGCGTTGATAGGTCGAGAGCCTTTGAGCAACTAGAGGGTCCGCTTGTTCTAAATCTTTAATAATCTCTGCCTGATAGTTTTGCGTACGATGTTGTTGATAGGTCGAGAAAAAAGAAGATCCGACAAGACCACCGAAAGTTTGGGTAGCAGAAAATAATACGATAAAGGTCACTACGTAAGATGGGCCTTTGGCAAGCGTTTGCGCAAAGCCAATCAGTAGCAGTGGGCCAATAAATAGACCACCAGCAAAACCGACTAGAAACTGACTGGCAAAGAAATTCACAGGTCGGACATCACTGGTTAGGTGATAATCTAGTCCACAAGCAACCAGAATGAGGAACTCTGCAAAAAGTAAATGGAAGATAATTCGTTCGCGTGAAAAAGTAAGTGCGCTAAAAAGTGTTCCGCTTAAAATCCCTACCAATATGACAACATAAAGTGGCACAAATTGGTCAGGACCCATTCCCATTGTTTTTAAGAAGTTAACAGCAGCGTAGCTTTGTTCAGACATTAAAAGTCGGATAGCAAAAGCACCAAAAATGAAACGTAAGGTCGAAGCAGTACCTAACCAGCGTGTCATAATTAAGGGATTGGCACGATAGTGTTCGTAGAGTAAACCTAAAACGACTAAGCTAAAACCTGCAATTAAGACGTAAGCAAGCCATTCACTATTAAACCACCATAAAATTGGGCCTTGCGTGAGCACAATACACAAGCAGGCAAAGCCAGGAGCCAATAAGGCAAAGGTAAAGAAATCTTGCTTCTCAAAAACATAAATTCTTAAGCTACGTGGTAATTTCAATGAAACGACCATGGCTAAACAACAAAGTGCTAAACCGAGCTCAAAGGTGTAAAGAACAGACCAACTGTCTGTACTTACAAGGAAAGGAGAGATAATCCAAGCCAAGGGTACGCCAAGTTGCTGAAAGCCGAAGGCGATATATATTCCTTTTGCCATGTCTGCTTTTTTAAAGGCCTGCATGGTGTAATACATACCTAAAGAGCTTAGTGGTGCACCAGCTAAACCAGCCACAACCCGAGCGAATAGTGCCATTTCATAGGTGTGCACAAAAATATGCAAAACAAGAACCGCAATAAAAATAACGAGTCCTATTTCTGAAAATACTCTCAGGCCATATTGTTGTCTGGCTTTAAACAAAATCAGATTTGAGCTGACATTTGCCATGACATAGGCTGCAGGCAGCCAAGCAGCTTCGGAAGGGGTAAGACCGTATTCACCTTGGATTAAAGGTAAGTTTGCTGTAATAAAACCATTACTTAAGCTTGCCGACAGGGCGATAAATAAACCAATAAAAAAGTAAATAAAACGCTTAGGTACAGAATGCGCAATAGCTGCTGGTGAACCAGGTAGAGTCGGTTGCTCTTCTGGTGTCCAGTCGGGTGGTGTTTCTAGATAACGAGGCGTTTTACTCATTCTATCCCTCGAATTTTTTGTATTTGAATACCATGAAATAGTAATTCAATTGCTCGTTTTGCTAAGCGAGTCTGTTCTTCTGGCTCATGTCCTTGAAATGAAGAACCTAACATTGCAGTGACCATTGCATAGTCATCGGCAGTTAGATCAGCTCGGCACAGTTTTTGTTCTATTGCTTTTTCAATCAGTGGATTAAGTGCATTATTTCGCCGTTCATAGATTTTTAACATGATTGGGTCTTGTCGATCAATTACTCTCCAAAAATCTTGCAAAATTGCGAGCTTGGGAAGTTGCCCAATGTGTCCTTCAATTAAACGAAATAAACCGTCTCCGAATTGTTGAAAATGAGCTGCTTTTTGCTCTAGCTGTGTAATCGCACGTTCTAAAAGTGCGCTAATTAAAGCTTTGCGATCGCAAAAGTTACGATAGAACGTTGCTCGTCCTACACCAGCGTGGTCAATCACAACTTGTAAGGGGACATTAATGCCATGAATACGAAAACATTCTTCGGCTGCATTGAGTAATTCATCCCGATTATGGGCAGCAATTTTTTGACGTTTACTCATGTCATCGATTGGGGAGTTTTAAAGGTTATATATTTAACGGACATTTTTGTCCGTTGTGAAGATATAAATTGTAAAAACATGAAAATTCAATTTTCATCATTTATATTTTCTGCATTTTTATATGCGTCATAAAAAGCTGGTAGAATACCGCGCAATTGCGTAATGCTAGGTCAATACAATGTTTGAGTCCCTTATTCCTCTTTTTTCAATTGCTATGGCATTGATGCTGGGAGCAATAAGCCCTGGGCCAAGCTTTATTTATGTGGCACAAAATTCAATTTCTAAATCACGTAAACATGGTTTGTTCACGGCTTTAGGAACGGGTACAGGCGCGGCTCTGTTTGGCCTATTAGCTGTTATGGGATTACAAGCGGTTTTATTGGCTGTACCTTCTGCTTATTTAATTTTAAAAATTGGTGGTGGGCTTTATTTACTTTGGCTAGCTTTTAAAATTATTAAACATGCCAAAGAACCAATTGCAATGGAAAACGATGCAAAATCGAAAATGACCTATAAACAAGCATATCGATATGGTTTGATTACTCAGTTAAGTAATCCAAAAATCGCAGTTGTATTAGCAAGTGTATTTACTGCTTTACTGCCGAAAGAAATCCCAAATTATTACTACGTCGCATTGCCAGTTATTTGTTTTATGATTGATGCTGGTTGGTATTCATGTGTGGCAATGCTGCTATCTTCAGAGAAGCCTAGAACAATGTACTTAAAGGCAAAAACTGGTGTTGACCGAGTTGCTGGAAGCATTGTTAGCCTATTGGGTTTAAAGCTAATTTTCTTCAAATGATTAGTCTTTAATTAAAATATCTAAAAAATCCAAAGCCAGCTGTTTATAGTCTGGCTTTATTTTTGCGTAAAATATATACAAATTGAAATATCTTTTTTAGCATTTAAACATTTAAAAAGTGGTAACTTAATAAATAAAACAAAAAGAAATGAGGATCACGTTATGAAAAAACTAATGGTGAGCATTTCTGTAGTTTTTCTCATCTTAACTACAGGATGTGAGATGAGAACGATGAGTAAACAACCACCAGCAAATGAGCGGACCATGAGTATTGTTGGCACTCCAGTTCATGAAAAGGATTATAAAATTTCCGATATCCAAGCGAATAATCATGAGCAATCCAACTATTAAGTTACTTGCAGGGTGTGCGACTTACTGTGTTTTGAGTATGGTCAATGCATGCGAACCTGCATCTTTAGATTGGGAGCTTTTTCAGGAAAAATATGATTTAAATCATGATGGCATGTATAGCCTAAAAGAATTTCAACGAGTTGAAGATTTCTATCCTTACAACTGGCCGAGTGATAAACGTTTTCAAGGCGAAAATAAGCAAATAGAGCTATTTCATTATCTAGATGAAAATAAAAATGGTTATTTAACAAATGAGGAGTTAGGAAACATACATGTTTTATTTAATAACCCTTGTGAAGGGTGGCCGTGGTCATAATTTGAAAGCACTGGCTTCCTAAATTCATTTAATATTTTAATTCACTCAGTTTTGATATTCCTAAAATAAAAAAGCTTCCAATTCAGGAAGCTTTTTTATTAAGACAGATTAAGACACTTTATCGCCTGGTTTCGCACCTGTATCTGGAGAAATAATGAAAATACCTTCACCATTTCCAGCAGCAAGTACCATTCCGTTTGAAATACCAAAACGCATTTTACGTGGTGCAAGGTTAGCCACCATGACGACCAATTTACCTTTTAAATCTTCTGGTGCATATTGGCTACGAATGCCACTGAATACATTGCGTGGTTCAGCTTCACCAACGTCTAACGTCAGTTGAAGTAACTTATCTGAACCTTCAACTGTACCTGCTTCAACAACCTGAGCAACACGCAAGTCAACTTTTAAGAAGTCTTCGATACCGATAATTTCAGCTTCACCCACTGCTGGAGTAGGGGCAGCTTTTTTCTCTGCCGCTTTGTCCTTTTTCGCTGTTGCTTTAGTGGCTTCTGGAGCAGGAGTACCTAAAGACTCTTTAGAAGCATCCACCATTGCGGTAACAGCTTTTGGATCAACGCGCTGCATGAGCGGTTGGAACTGTGCAATCTCGTGGCTTACAAGAATTTGTTTACGTGATTCGAAATTAAAACTTTCAAGTTTTAAGAAACCTTGAACTTGCTCAGCCAAAGTTGGAAGAACAGGCGCTAAGTACACTGCTAATTGACGGAATAAATTGATACCAACCGAGCATACATCAAGAACTTGTTGCTCTTGACCTTCTTCTTTAGCAAGTGCCCAAGGTTTTTTCTCATCAATATATTGGTTTGCACGGTCAGCTAGCGCCATGATTTCACGAATAGCTAGCGAGAATTCACGTGCTTCATATGCACTAGCGATTGAATCACCTGCATCAATAAAGCTTTGCACCAATTCAGGTTCTGCGCATTCAGCAGATAAAGTATTGTTAAAGCTACTGTTGATAAATTTAGCGCAACGACTAGCAATGTTGACTACTTTACCGACTAAGTCAGAATTTACTTTTTGAATAAAATCATCAAGATTTAAATCAGAGTCTTCAACTTTATCTGAAAGTTTAGAGGCAAAGTAGTAACGTAAATATTCTGGGTTTAAATGCTGTAAATAAGTCTCTGCTTTAATAAAAGTTCCGCGAGACTTAGACATCTTTTGTCCGTTCACAGTCAAGAAACCATTTACAAACAGACCAGTTGGAGTGCGATAGTTTGCGCCATCTAACATTGCAGGCCAGAATAATGCATGGAAATAAACAATATCTTTACCAATGAAATGGTAAACATCGTTTTGGCTGTCTTTTTTCCAGAAATCATCAAAGTTTAAATCTGGACGTTTCGCTTTGATGTAATTTTCAAAACTAGACATATAACCAATTGGTGCATCTACCCAAACATAGAAATATTTATTTGGCGCATCTGGAATTTCAAAACCAAAATATGGTGCGTCACGAGAAATATCCCAATCTGCTAAACCTGCTTCAAACCATTCATCGAGTTTGTTTGCAATCGAAACAGGTAAGCGACCTTCATCACGGGTCCATTTCTGTAAATAGTCAGCAAAGTTCGGTAGTTTAAAGAAATAGTGATCTGAAGATTTTTCAACTGGTGTTGCCCCACTTAAAGTCGAGCGCGGGTTAAGTAACTCCGTTGCATTATAAGTCGTACCGCAAACTTCACATGAGTCGCCGTATTGATCTTCTGATTTACATTTTGGGCATGTACCCTTAATGAAGCGGTCAGATAAGAACATTCCTTTTTCTGGATCAAATAATTGAGTTACAGGACGAACTGCAATATTTCCAGCTTCACGGTTTTTAATATAAATATCTGTTGAACGTGCTTTATTGGCATCGCTATGAGTTGAATCATAGTGATCGAAATGTACGCCGAAGCCATCAAAATCACGAATATGTTCTTTCTGAACGTTCGCAATTTGCTCCTCAGGGCTAATACCGTTTGCCTCAGCACGTAGCATGATAGCAGTACCATGAGCATCATCCGCACATACATAAGTCACATCATGACCCATTGCCCGCATGGCACGAACCCAGATATCTGCCTGGATGTAACCGAGTAAATGACCCATATGAATTGGACCATTAGCGTAAGGAAGGGCATTAGTGACTAAAATTTTACGCACGGATTTCATTCTCTCATTCGTATTTATAAGGTGGAAGATTTTAACTGATGAAGGAGGAAAAACAAAGCAACGCTTTGTCCGAGTGTAAGACGAGAGCTAAGCTTGAGTGGTGGGATAAGCAAAGATTAATAATCTTTGCCCGAGCGCAAGGCGAGAGCTGTGTTTGAGTGGTGGGATAATAATCTTTATTGGGTAACAATGAGTATTCGTAAAAATCGGTTTTTAATTGAGAAGTTATTTCTCTTTAGAACAGATAAACAAATCGAAAAATATTTGAATCTTCCTGTATTGTCTTTGTTTCAAATTGCAGTTACGGTCAGAAAACAAGCCATAACGATGTATAACTAATAACTTATTCAGGTAATTTTTTAATTAACTACGAGGATAACAACGATGACTACTGAAAATAAATTAGATGATTTAAAGGCAAAAGCGGCAGATGCAAAAGTTCAAGGTGAAAAAGCTTTGGATGATTTAAAGGAAAATGTAAAAGAGAAACAAGCTGCTGGTAAAGAAGCAGTTGAAGATACAGTAGACAAATTAAAAGCAAAAGCGGCAGATGCAAAAGCTCAAGGCGAAAAAGCTTTGGATGATTTAAAGGAAAATGTAAAAGAGAAGCAAGCTGCTGGTAAAGAGGCGGTTGAAGATAAAGCAAGTGATTTGAAAGGCAAACTTGAAGATGCTCAGCACACTCTGCAAGACAAGTTCGATCATTTACGTACTGAGGCAAGCCATAAACTTGATGATGCCAAAGCTAAGGCAGCAGAGCTAAAAGATGAGGCTGCAACAAAATTTGATGAGTTAAAAACTCAAGCAACAGCAAAATTTGACGAGTTAAAGAAAACAGCAACTGATAAGTTAAATAAATTGAAAAACCATGATTCTGCTGAATAAGCTGATCTAAACTAAAATCTGCACTCCTCACCAAAAAGATGAGATTGTAAGTGAGTAATTATTCATCCCAAGGTGAGCGAGTGCGGACCAATACTGTTACACTATCTCCATTAAGCTGTAATGATCTGTTTTTGGAGTAAACAATATGTCTTGGCTTTCTTCTCTAAAGTCTGTTTTTTCACCCGCACAAGAAGTGAAAGAAGATGAAATCCAAACCGTACTCCAAAATTATTTATTACCCCATTCAAAAGATGCTTTAAAAGATCGCATTAGTCAGCTCCAAGTTCAGGGTCGTGTATTACAACTTACAATTAATACATTTCCTGATGAAAAAGAGCACTTGCAGCAAATTCATGATGATTTGGCTGGGGCTTTAGAAAAGTGTGGTATTGAAGAACTAAACCTGCATGTGGTGCAACAGAAGCGTCCTACACAGGAAAGTTCAAACTTACCTCCTGTACTAGATGCTTCACCTAAATCAGAACCAGATCCGAATAATCCCCCTATTCAAAAAGCCGCTCCGCAACAAAGAGATGTACCACTTCATCCACGTATTAAGCATGTTATTTTAGTTTCATCTGGTAAGGGTGGTGTTGGTAAATCGACAACTACGGTCAATTTAGCACTTGCCTTGCAAAAAATGGGACTTAAGGTTGGGGTTTTGGATGCCGATATCTATGGCCCAAGTATCCCGACAATGCTAGGCAATGCAGGCAAAACACCTCTTATTGAAAGTGAAAATTTCGTGCCTTTAGATGCCTATGGGATGGCCGTGTTATCGATTGGACATTTAACTGGTGATAACAACACACCTGTCGCGTGGCGTGGACCAAAGGCAACGGGTGCTTTAATGCAATTGTTTAATCAAACGCTTTGGCCTGATCTAGATGTGCTCATGATTGATATGCCACCGGGTACTGGTGATATTCAACTCACGCTTGCACAGCGTATTCCAGTGACTGGTTCAATCATTGTGACTACACCACAAAATGTTGCCTTACTAGATGCTACAAAAGGTATTGAGTTGTTTAATAAAGTTGGCATCCCTGTATTAGGTGTCGTTGAGAACATGTCGACGCATATTTGCTCTAACTGTGGTCATGAAGAACAAATTTTTGGTATTGGTGGAGGTGATAAGCTCTCTGAACAGTACCATATTCCATTGTTAGGTCGCTTACCTTTAAATGCTCAGATCCGTGAGCATGCTGATCAGGGTAAACCTAGTGTTGTAGCAATGGATGATGCGGCTGATAGTTATATTGATATTGCTAAAGTTATGTGGGAACAAATTGAAAAAATTCCTCAACGTACACGTGATGACAAGCGGATTTTTTAACTTATTAAAGCCCGACTTTAAGTCGGGTTTTTTATTGTGTGGTTAAAATAAAAAATTAAATTACTGAATTTTAATAACAAAGCTAAACTTGAAATTGGCATGTAGATTGCTACTTTACACTTTTTAAAAAGAAAGGGTAAAAAATGCAATTTAAATGTGCTTTTGGCGTAATCAGTTTATGTAGCGCTTTATTTTTAGTCGGATGCAATAATGACGACTCTTCTGTTTCACAAACACCAACAGTTCAGGAACAAAAACAGAAATTACAGCCGATTATTATTCAGGGTGCTTTGCCAGTAGAATCGGAAAAAATGGCTTCAAAATTAGAGAATAAGACTGTTGAAGAAATTGGTGGGTGGAAATTCTGGAAGGGTACCTATAACGGTTATCCAATGATTATTTCTAAAACCCGTATGGGGATGAGCAATTCTGCTGCTGTAACTGCTTTAGCTATTGAGCGTTATAAACCGATTGCGATCATTAATCAGGGAACAGCAGGTGGGCACGACCCAGATCTACACGTTTACGATATTGTTTTAGGAAAATATGCGACCAATATTGGTGCATTTAGAACTCCTAAACAGCCATTGGGTGCTGGGTCAAATTCACTTACTTGGGTTGAGGCGTTTGATGTTTTGCCAACAGATGAGTCTGATCCGGAACCGATTGCAATACGCAAATTTGAAGGTGATCAAGAGCTATTAATGGCGGCACATAAAGTCCGTTATGACAAAGGTGAGGTGGTTGAGGGAACGATTGGTTCAGCAGATGTTTGGAATAACGAACTTGATCGTATTCAATTTTTCCATCAGCGTTATGGCACTTCAGTTGAGGAAATGGAAGCAGCATCAGTTGCACAAATTGCAAGTCAGTTGAATGTTCCGTTTTTAGGCATTCGAATTTTATCTAATAATATTACGAATAACGGAGCTTATGACCCTGGTACAGGAGAGGCTTGCCAAGAGTATGTACTCAATGTGGCTGAAGAATATATGAAATCAAAACTACCAAAATAATAATTTAAGACTTAGCAAGAAGCTTGGAGATTTATAAAACTTCTTCTTCTTGCTTTTTATGACGGTGTCTACTTTTCCAGTTTTTAATAACCATCCAACGCCAAAAAATTTCTGTAGATAGATATAAAATGACAGCAAATACAAAAGCTTCGACAACCAGACCTGTCATCAAAATTTTCGCTAGACTAAAATCAATATGCCCGTGCCCGAAATGAGTAATCCAGCGGGAAATTTGGTGCAATACACCTAGTAACATTTCTTTATTGATCATATGCACATGAAAAATATGCGCACCAAACCAAAAACCAATATAGAGAATTGGAACTAAAGTAAGCGGGTTACTTAGCCAAGCCAGCATTAAGCTAATTGGTAAATTTACTTCGAATAGTAAGACCGCCATCACAATAAATACACTGTGAAAAGGAATAGGGAGTAAACCAAAAAAAGTTCCGACAAAAACAGCTCGGGTAATCGATTTTCGATTGACATACCAAAGCACAGGATTCAAGGTCTTTTTACCAAAAATCCTTAGAAATTTCATATTTGAAACTTTCTCGGGTGAGGGAAGCCAAGATTGAAAAAAGTGCTTTGCCATAATCATTAAGGTAGTAGAGCTCGGTGCTCTATATAAAAAAATCAGAAACAATATATGAATTGAAACTTATTAAAAGCTTAAAATTTAAACTTACCATCGCTATATATTTTTTATTATAAAGGCTTTTGATGGAAAAATAGACTTAAAATAAAAATACTTATGTTACTTAAGTATGAAACTATTTGAAAAGCATAACAACTGACCGTAAAGTTTTCTTTACTGCTTTCTCTAGTAATTCTATAAGTAATTGTTTTTAATGTTTTTGTTTTAAATTAAAAATGATTTGAAAAATTTTGTCTTACAATTAGCTTTTGCCATGTGACTGGATATCTATTAATCTGAGATGACTATATTGTGAGGTCATTCAATGATTTCATGGCTTTTTATTGGCTTAGTAGCCACAATTTTACTTACCCCTGGTCCAACTAACACTTTGCTCGCTTCTTCAGGCGTGCAAGTAGGACTACGGAAGTCAGTAAAACTTATTCCAGCAGAAGTTTTGGGTTACGTGATCTCTATTTCTGCATGGGGAATGCTAATTGGGAAAGTGTCCAACACATTGCCATTGCTGCCGCCTATTCTTAAGCTGTTGAGTGCTTGCTATATTATTTTCTTAGCCATTAAGTTATGGCATACGGCAAATCAAGAAGTTGAATTAAATCAGCCTACAATCCGTGCTCGTGAATTATTTTGTGCAACTTTATTGAACCCCAAAGCCTTACTGTTTGCTTCAGCAATTTTTCCGGTAGCTGCATGGAGTAATTTTCATATTTATTTGGTTCATATGATGGCTTACTTAGCACTCATTACACCAATTGCGTTGTTCTGGATTTTCTTGGGTTCAGTTTTAGCATCTAAGAAAGTGGGTTGGTTAAATCAAACTAATTTACAAAGAACGGCTTCACTTGTTTTAGTCAGCTTTTCAATTCCAATTAGTTATTCTGCTTTACTGAACCTTTAAATGTACAGCTGAGCTATTCTTATCGAGAAGAGTAGCTCAAGCGTTGTTTTCATAATTGCTTTTTTACGTTAAAGTACGTCGCAATCAATGAAATTACCTTTTGGATAGAAAATACATGGCTATTAAGTCTGATCGTTGGATTCGCGAGATGAGCGAAAAACACGGCATGATTGAACCTTATGCAGAGAATCAAGTCCGTTTTGATGAAAATGGTGAAAAGTTGATTTCCTACGGGGTCTCTAGCTATGGTTACGATGTACGCTGTGCCCGTGAATTTAAGGTTTTTACTAACGTACATTCTGCAATTGTCGATCCAAAGAATTTTGATGACAAAAGCTTTATCGATATTGAATCTGATGTTTGTATTATTCCGCCAAACTCATTTGCTTTAGCGCGTACAATCGAATATTTCCGTATTCCTCGTAATGTGTTGACAGTCTGCTTAGGTAAATCGACCTATGCTCGCTGCGGTATCATTGTGAATGTAACTCCATTAGAGCCTGAATGGGAAGGTCACGTAACTTTAGAATTTTCAAACACCACTAATTTACCTGCCCGGATTTATGCAGGGGAAGGTGTAGCACAAATGCTATTTTTTGAAAGTGATGAAGTATGTGAAACATCTTATAAAGATCGTGGTGGTAAATACCAAGGACAAACTGGCGTTACACTTCCTAAAACATAATTTTTCTTAGATAAAGAAAAGTTTTAAAATAATGGGTCACTGAGGTGGCCCAATTTTTATAAATAAAATTTACAAGAGATGCGTTTATCGGAATTATGATAAACGACAGTTTCCTTTTGTAAAAAATAATATAATATGATCAATAATTGATTTGTTTTTTTGTTCTGCATCACAGAATTTAAAAGCAAATGTATCGGTTGTCTTTTTAGTCGTAATTGTTTGGATATCTACTAAATTTAGGCAAACCAAATAAAAAGAAATTAAACAGGATTATGCCCCCAAGGATACGGAGGTCGGTCATGCGACAGTTTACGTCTCTTCATGTAGCGATAGCGCTTGGAAGCTTATGCTTTTCTTCAGCGTATGCTGCCTCTACATTAGTCCCTATGTCAGATTCGGAACTATCCGCAACTCGTGGCCAAGCTTTAATGAGTATGTCTTATATTGCGCCTACGGACTCTGCAAATTTAGAAAAATTACGCGACAACAGTAGTAATATTGGTTTCTATAAATTAGGTTTGGAAGCTGAATTAGAAATTAACACCAATATTCGTAAACTACAGTTAGGTTGTGGCGGTGTTAATGGTGCTGGTGGCTGTGATATTGATATTGATAATCTGAGCTTAAGTGGACAAAAGTTCGATGCAAATGGTAATCCTCTGGCCATGACTAGCGAAGAGCGTGCTTCATCTTCTGCTGTTTTAACAAATCCGTTCATAGAGTTTGCAATTAAAAACCCTAATTCTGCATCAACTCGTGAAGTCGCCGGTTTAAGATTAAGTGCTGAAAAATTTATTGGCTTGCTTACAGCAGGTACTGAAAATACATCTAGGCCAAATGGTATTAACTCGATTTCTGGTTATATGCAGGTTCAATCGGATAGTAGTGGTTTAATTAAAGGTTATGCCACAACTTCGTCCACTCGAGATAACTTATATGGGGCAAACGCCGTTACAGGTCGTTTGCAAGCTTTAAGTGCGGGTAGCCTTGCTGAAGTTCAATTTATTACATCTAATGGGGGATTTAATATCCCTGGCATTCAAAATAATTATTTTGAGATTGCTCCAATTCAGGTCAATGGTAATCGTATCAGTTCTAAAGTACTTTCTGCGCCCGTCAAAGTCCCTAATATTTATGTAGGACATAGTAGTTCGTACCCAGTAGATGGTGTTGTGCAATACAATGCTGCAGGTCCGCACGACCCAGCTTATCCTGAACCAACTGGTATTTATACTCAAGGTGGTAAAGTTGAAGCTACTGTAACAGACTGTACTTTATTTGCTTGTTTAATTGCTGGTCCAGGTAAAAAGTTTTCAAATGTATATATGAACGGGACAATTTCAAACATTACTGCGAATTTAAATTTAACTCAGTCATTAGGTCTAATTCATAATTTACCTATTAACTCACCAATGTATCTAGCTCTGCAAAATCAAATGCTCCAATGGCCAGGTGCGAAAGCAGATGACGTGGCTCAAAAAGGCTGGTGGATGTCTTTTGCAAATCCAGTTAACGTCGGTAACATTATTCCACAAGATGCAATTGATATTTCGCCACTATTTCCGCAAATTTCAACAGCAGTTTCAGCATTTTTACAATCTCATCCAGCACAAACTTCTGATCTTGATGGATTATTATTAGGGGCTGACTTAGATGTAAATATTGGTACGATTGATTTAAAAAATAGTCCGCTCACATTAAATTTAAGCAACTTGCAGTTAACGAATCAAAACTTTAAGCCAAACTGCCATGGTTCAGGTTTAACTTTTTGTTAAATTCTGAGAAAGCAGGCTAGGCTGCTTTACATTCATCGGAAAAGTAATTTTTTACATGCTTTTTTTTGCATTTGTGCAAATATTCCGCATAATAGAAATGTGGAAAGGTTGGCAATATCTTTTAGATTTGCCTCTTTGTCTAAGGTGAAAAGGATAGATTCACCTGGCATCAAGGATTGTTAAAGAAAAATAAATATGGTGCGCGGCATCGTATAAAACAGGAAGGTCAAGATGACTACACTTAATTATACGGTAAGGTTTCAAAAAACCGTTTTGGCAAGTTTAATCGGGCTTTGTATAAGCCAAGCTAGTTTCGCACTCGAAGAGCTTTCTGATGCGGGCTTAAGTGAAACTACAGGTGAAGGTATTGCTATCTTGCCACAGAATGCCTATATGGTATTTCGTGGTGCAGGCGCTAATGAAACCTCAAGTCAGATATTAACTGATCGTACTAAAGATACTGGTTATATCAATTATGTACCTGTCGGTCCTTTGAGTATGACAGCAGCAGACACCAATAAAAATGGCTCGATTGATTCAGGTGATCGCGCTGTTGGTAAAGCAGATATTTTTCTTTATGGTTTAGCGCTTTCTAAATCTGATAATGATACAAATACTCGTATTGCGTCTACTGATACAGCCGCTACAATTTCGAGTTGGGGTACTGCGGTTAACCCGTGGATTTTTAAAGTTGCGACAGCAAATTCAGTACCTAACTTCAGTGCAGCTACTTGTAGTGGGGCAAGTGACCCATCTTGCCAAGTAACTTATTTAGCTTTGGAAGCTCCTTTATATGAGGTTGGAACGAAAGATTCCGCAGGTATAGATGCTTACAAGCTGAAATTAGGTTTGTGGTCAGATATTTTTGTCCGAAATCCAAATAAAATAAATGGTGCAGCAGACCAATTTAATTATGGCGACTCAAATGGTTTAATTGGTACGAGTACGGATGCAAGCCGTGCGAACCGTCTTCGTTTACAGGGTGTTTGGAATAACTTTAGCTTAAATGGCAGTCGTTTACAGCTTTTCCAAACATTAGGAGGCGCAACATCTGCTGGTGGAATGAGCCCTTTTTATAATGATACTTTAGGTTTCGCTGGTGTAATTCGTTTAAATAGTGGTGATGCATCTAATTTAAGAGCAACAATTACTGCAAATACTCCAACGTCTTCGGTAGGGCCGTGGGTAAATCGCTATAGCACCCAGTATACTGGCGCCCCAAGTAACAGTTCACCTAGCTCGGATTGGTTATATCGGATTCGTAGTCAAACTACGACGGTTACTTCAACTGGTTCATGGACTGCTCCAACAGACAGCGCTATGAATAACGTATTACGTTTAAGCACGCGTGAATCTGGAACTACTCAAGGTAATTTGGTAACACCTGCAATTAATGGTGGACTTGCGCCAACTTTTGATGCAAATGAAGGTTTATACCTTTATAACCCAAATATTAACCTTGTTTTGGGCTCGTTATATCAACCCTTAGTTTTAAGCTCAGATGGTAAAAACTTTAGTCTAGAACTTGCTCGTATTCCAAATAAACCTGAAATTTATAAGAAAATTTATACAGACTATAGTGGGGCCGATACGAGTTACTTAGGCTCAACTTGTAATATTTACCAATGTGGGACCAATGTAACCTTAGGCGGTAAAACTTATCAAGGTTCTAGTGCAACACATAGCAGTATTTCAATTGGTTCAACAGTTTATAATGCAACGAATAATACCCTAGAAGCATTTAAAGGGAACAATACGCAAGATGCGGTCGGTATTTCATTTGGTAAATTACCTACAGGCACTGTAGCCGCTGTAACGCAGACTAAAAACTTCTATCAATTGCAAAATCAGGAACGCCGCGTAAATAGTTATACATGTAGTTTAATTTTTACTTGTTACGACTGGCAGTACCGTACAGCAACAGGCTGGACTGGTAATGCAGGCTCAGGTTTAAAATTTGATTCTCAAGGCGCAAACTGGGCTAATATTGATAGTACTTCTTATTATAACCCGACAGTAAATAATACAGGGTATACCTTAGCTGATGCAGGGAATGGTGCTCAGTTTACTGTACCAGCTGGTACACCTTTACCGGATGCACTTTATAACAATGGACGTTGGTCTACTACCACCCCAAATGCAGATTTGAACACCTATAAATTATCTGGAGCACAAATTAGTTCAGCGATTAGTAATAACATGGGTTCTGGTGTTATTGACGGTGTTTTAATCCAGCACTTGAAACTTACAACTAAAGGTCTATAAGAGGAGGAGATTGATATGAAAAAAATAAGTACTTTGATCCTCGCTCTTTGTACAACAGTTACACATGCTGAGCTGCAAACTTTAGATAATGACGCTTTGCAGGCGATTAATGGACAAGCTGGTGCTGATTTATCTTTAATGCTTAATTTAAATCAGACAGCTAACGGTGTCTTTGACAATGGTAGTGGTGGTGTCTGTGAGAACGTTGAATTCTGTCATATCGGTTTAGCGATTAACAAACGTTTTGTACAAGCAGATGCAACTAAGCCAAGTGGTTGGGCTGAAAATAGTGATAGTGGTAATAAACTTTGGCTCGTGTTTAAAGGTGTACAAGGAACCTTAAATATTCAAAAAATGGGCTTGGATGGCGTTGATTTAAAGTATCTTGATAAAAGTAATACTGAAATTATTAAGCCTGCTATTCAGCTTAGTTTTAGCTCAGCTCAACCGATTTTATTCCGTAATTTTGGTTTCAATGCTTTATCAATTGAGCAAGATAACTTTACCAGCTCAACAACAACGCAAGGCTCGAGTGCAAATATGTATGATTATGCATATTTCAAAAAACCGACATATGCTGCGACTGCTAATAGTGCAGCACAGCAAGTTGCTACAGCGACTCCATCGGCCTATGACTATGGGCGTGAAACTGGTTTCATGGGTTTAATGATGAACGGAAACTTGGCTATCCAAGGAAAAGTCATGGTGTTTAGCTGTGATGGTAGCCATCCTCGTTGTTAAGGGTTAATGTAGATTTCAAAGGAACTGAAGTGATGAAAAAAAATAAAGAAAATCACAGCTCAAAGTTTATTTTAAATACATTAGCAACCAGCATGTTGTTAGTGAGTGGTCAAATTTATGCTTTAGAAGCTTTAACAGATGCTGATTTGAGTGCCGTCAATGGACAAGATGGGATCTCGATTCAAACTACGTTTAACGAAATTAATATTGATAATGCTTACTGGGATGACCATGCAGGAACGCCAACAAGTGCTGATCAGGTATTAAGGGCTCAAGCAAGTGGTGTAAAAGTCCAAAAAAGTAATGCATCTAGCCAAACTTTAAGCACTAATTATCGTTTAGATGTAGGAAGTAATCCGACTACGGGTAAAACTGGACTCGATTTTTCTATGCAAAGTAGTCCATCACTTATTACCGTAAATAGCGTTAAAGTTTGTAATAGCTCTGCTACATGCTCGCCAACTTTAGGGCAGTTGGCTATTCAAACAACTTCTCCTCTAAATTTGGCACTTACAACCCAAGATGGCTTATTTAATGCAAATAGCCAGTCAAGCATGACACTTGGTATTAATAATGCCAATATTTATCTAGGGCAATTGGATGCTCGCAGCCAGCTAAATCAGTTAATTTTAAGAAATTTTAACTTTAATTTTGTTGGTAAAGGGGCCATGTTGATTGACCCAACTCGTGGCTTAGTTTTACAGACAAATACTGGAACTAATGTTGCTGGTGTAGGGCAAACTCCGAATACTACCTATGGCTATGTTGATTTTAACCGTGTAGCAGATTCAGCTTCTGGTTTAACCGCGGGTACATATGTTGACAGTAACGGAAAAGTAACCAATTCAGGCCTGAATATTGAAGTGATGCTCAGCTCGAATGTAGATAAAACTAACCCTTATGCTTTAGATGCAACTAATAGCCCACAAAATGCGAAAGGTTTGATTCGTTTAGGTGCTAGCGGACGTATGGTAAATAGTTATCTACAACTTCGTGGGATAGATGGTACTGCGGATACCACTACTTTAGGCACCGCAAATACTGCAGCGGGTACAGGTTCAAGTAATAGTATTTTAGGTAATTCTGGCATTGCCTTTCGTATGAAAGGTGAATTCACCAAAGATAATGATTCAATGCTAGGCGCAGATGGTAAAGCAACCACTTTAGAAATTGGTGGAGCAGGACTAAATGCTTATGGTTTCGAGTTTGGTAATTTAACAGGACTTAACTCAGCTACGCGTGGTTATTTTGACAGCGGAAATATTTATCTAAATCTTGCTGATACAAAAACCTTATTAATGCCAAACAATGCAACCTTAAACGGAATCCGTTTAGGTAGTGGCACTTTAACCACAGCTGCTGATTATCAGCATAATATTCACCGTGATACGGTCACTAATCCATTCAGTTTAATTCTTGCAATGCGTGGAGCAGAGTTTCAAGCATTTTCAAGACGTGGTCGTTTTACGACAAGTGCGAATGTAGCTGCTGCCAATCAGTTTGCAGACAATGGTGCAAACAACCAATGGGGCTTAGCACTACCTTTTTATAACTTAAATGCTAATGCTGCTGTATATGGTTTAGACGCGCCAGCAAATAGCGCTTATTACTATACAAAAGATGCCAATGGTAAACCTGTTCAGAATGTTGTTGCGACATCTGGAACGACTTCACGTTTGGGTTTTGGTATTGCAGCTGGAACTACAGGACGTGATGCGACTGGAACCAAAACGACCTCAATTTTATTAATTGATGGTTCTCCAAATGCTAATAATGGCGGTAGTCCTACTGATTATTACATGGGGTTACGTAACATTGATATGTTCGTTAAAGGCAATGGAAGCATCGGTTTAGAAAATGGCAGTCTTAACATTAGTTTAAAAGAGATGCTACTTGCTTTATCAACCGAGATCGCAGCAGGTTATTTACCTGGAGCAAAATATAAAACTTGTCCAGCTACCGGTTCATGTACCTCACCAATTGATAACTTTGCCAGAAATAATGATGTCTTATTTGGTCTAAAACTGCGTTTAGGCGGAGATCTTAACTTATCGATCGTGCCAAACAGTTCAATTGCAGATGGTAGTGCTTTAACTGTACTGGGCGATTTCACCATGCCTGCCACAGCAACTGGAAATACGGTTCAAATTAGTGATCCGATCGATGGTTCTGCAATTGGCTTTGATAATATTACTGGAAAGCTTGCGTTTAATACTGCTTTAGTTGTGGGTAAAGACAGTGCAAGTGGTTTAGGTAAAGTTGGCGTAAATACGGCGGTTTATTTTAATCCTGATAAGAGTATTGACGGCGCATTACGTGTTAAAGATATTAACTTCTATCCTCCATCAACTGGTGCAGGTGCACGTTTAGGTGAGCTCGCAATTACTGGCGGTCGTTTAAATAGTAGTTTTAGTATTGTGCCTAGAAATGGTGCTTTTAACTAATCAAGAAAAGTGGCAGCCATTGCCACTTTTTATATGGTTTTTATTTTAATGTGATTAGATTTGCATTCGTCGGGTTATAGGGATAATTGCTTTGTACTTGAATATTATTCTGATAGTCTGAACAAATAATAAGCGTTTGTCTCTTAAGGATTAGAGCGACATGAAGAATAAAAATATAGGGTGCTGGTTGCTACTTGCCAGTAGTTCAAGTGTTTTTGCAATGCAGCCTTTAGATGATCAAAGTCTTGCGGCAGCAACGGGCCAAAATGGTTTAACCTTAGGTATTCAGGCTGATAAAGTTAAATTTAATCAAGTCGCTCTGATTGATACAAACGGTATTGCTTCAACTTCATATAACAGTAAGGCTGGCTTTGTCATTGCAGGAAATTCTACAAATCCAGTTCCTGGCATAGAGTTTATTAAAGCTGCTGTATCGAGTAATCCTTCTTTTAATATTGCAATGGATGTTGATGCTGGTGGTGGAAATCCTTTTTTAAATTTAGCAGTATCGATGGGGAGTGATGTAAACGGTATTCGACTTTTACCTTTTTCAATTTATTTAGCTCCAAGCGCATCTTTATCTAGTCCATCCGATTATGCTTTAACAAGTTATGCACCAAAATCAATTTTTAGTTCGGGAACGACAGTGAATACGGGTGTAAAAGAACTGATCCGTTCTACTGGTAATCTGGATATTAACTTTGTACAAACCAATAAACCTCGTTTAAATATTCAGCTTGGCCATGCTGCTCAATCAGTTATGGTTAAATTTGGAGGGGCAATTCAATCTATTTGTTCTGCTGCTGCGGGTTGTCCAATTACTTTAGTGTCCGATAATACGGGTGCTACATTCGGGTTTAAATTTGCTGGCACAAATACCTCAACAGGTTTTGTACTTGATGGTTTCTATGCAGGTGTTGATCCAACTGGATTAACTTTTGGAAATACAGGCGTATCAAGTAAATTTGATGCTTCACTTAATAATGTCACTTTAGGAAATATGGGTACTCAAAATACAACAACGTTTAATAATTTACCGAATGGCTCAATGGGGAGTTTTGGTGTCACTGGCGTTTCTGTAACCGACTTTAAAATGAAAGTAAGCGGCTTTTAAAAAAGAATAATAGCTTAACCTGAAATACGAAAGAGGGCGGTTGTAAAAACAATCGCCCTCTTTTTTTTTGACTATATTGCGTTAAATGTTTTCTGATCTGGTGTGTTCTAACTGTTGGACAATTTCATCCAAAGCTTTAATACGTTTTACTTGGTCCCATAAGTCTTTCGCTTGTGGATAGGCTTTCGTCATCATGCCTAACCATTGCTTATAACGACCCACCATACCAATTTCTGTCTTTGCCTGACCATTTAAAAAACGAATTTGTAAATCAACAAGTTGTTCCCAACTGAATAATGCCTCATTCATATTTTCACGAATACATTGGGTTAAATCTGGAGTCGTTACCGCACCACGGCCAATCATTAAGTCTTCACAACCAGACTGTTGCTGGCAAGCTTTAGCATCAGCATTGGTCCAGATTTCACCATTCGCAATGACATTAATTTTTAAAGCTTCTTTAATCGGTAGAATTTTTTCCCAATAAGCTGGTGGCGTATAGCCATCTGCTTTAGTACGAGCATGAACCGTTAACCAGCTTGCACCCGCATCTTCAACAGCGTGGGCATTTTCCATGGTGTGATTTTCATCGAGATAACCTAAACGCATTTTTGCTGAAACAGGAATGTGTGCAGGTACTGCATCTCTCACTGCTTTAATGAGCATATGTACAACATCAGGTTCATCAAGAAGAACAGAGCCGCCTCTGTGTCGGTTTACAGTTTTTGCAGGACAACCAAAATTAAGGTCGATTGCAGGAGCACCTAGTTCAACCACTTTTGCAGCATTTGCTGCCAGCATATCTGGGTTGTTACCTAAGAACTGGACATGAACAGGCGTTCCCGCAGCTGTTTTACCGTCGTTCTTTAACTCAGGGCAAAAACTATAGTAAATATGGTCTGGCAAAATGCTGTCTGTAACTCGAATAAACTCGGTCACACACCAGTCGAAATGACCAACAGATGTGAGTGTATCCCGCATGATCGGGTCAGTTAAACCTTCCATTGGAGCGAGTATGAGTTTCACAGTCTGTGTCACCTGAGCAAAAAGAAAACAGCGTTATACGGGATATGTATAACGCTGTCTAGTATCGAAGAAATTTTAATTTACTTAACGGCCCAAGATCATCTCAAGCACAAATTTACTGCCAATAAAACCAATCGCCAAAAGCACAAAACCAATTAAGGTAAAACGAATCGCTTTTTGACCTCGCCAGCCAAGTTTGTAATGGCCAATCAAGAGTGAGCCATAAATAAACCAAGAAATAATACTAAATACGGTTTTATGAGCAAGATGCTGTGCAAAGAAGCTATCGATCGTCAAGAAACCAAAAGTGAGTGCAATTGTTAATAAAATAAAGCCAGTAATGATCAGATCAAATAACAAAGACTCCATCGCCTGAATTGGCGGGAGTAAATTGACCCAAAAGCGTTTTTTTTGTTTCTTTTTGAGTTCACGATTTTGGAACCATAGCAAAATAGCGTGAATGGTTGCCATCAATAAAACTGCATAGGCAGAAAGTGAAAGAATAATATGAGTATCTAAGCCTAACGAATGCTGCTCAATAAATTGATCTGGCCGACTGAATCCAAAACCTAAAATTAGACCAATAGCCGCTACAGGAATGCCTAATAAATTTAGTGGTACAATGGGGCGAAAAATACTAAAAATTAAACTTAACAACAGCATAAGCCACGATGTAAACGATACTAAATTAAAAACATCGTAGTTAATTCCAGCTGGTGTCAGCATAGCATGGCATAAAACTGTACCGTGCAACAGGAGCGCCAAAGTCGCAACAAAAGCAAATAACCATGGGTTTGGTTCACGTTTTGACATTAAACGAATAAACAGATACCAGAAAGAAGTGGTATATGCGATGAGTGCCAAAATTGTGTAAACCAAGGGGAGGCTAATCATGTCAAACCTTTTTCAGGATTAATTCATCTATATAAGATATAAATTCGCTGCGAACTAAAGTATCCTATAGCATTCTATGCATAAATTTTCTATTTCGAGAAAGATTTTTTTGCAACTAGCCATTTTAAGCGGATTTTGCAATGTTTGATACCTTAACAGAACGACTCACACAGAGTTTAAGAAATGTTACTGGCTCAGGGCAGCTGACCGAAGACAATATTAAAGATACCTTACGTGAAGTACGTATGGCACTTCTTGAAGCCGATGTCGCGTTACCTGTAACTCGTGAATTTATCGCGAAAGTTAAGGAAGAGGCATTGGGCCAAGAAGTGATGACTCAGTTATCACCAGGCCAGGCATTTGTAAAAATCGTCTATGACGAACTCACCAAGATGATGGGTGAGGCGAATGAAACACTTGATTTAAGTGCTAAGCCTCCCGTTGTTGTATTACTTGCTGGTTTACAAGGTGCGGGTAAAACGACAACTGCCGCTAAGTTGGCACGTTTCTTAAAAGAACGTCAAAAGAAAAAAGTAATGACGGTTTCTGCCGACGTTTACCGTCCAGCAGCAATTAAGCAGTTAGAAACTGTGTCAGCAGAAGTTGGTGCAGGTTTTATTGCATCAGATGCTTCTGAAAAGCCAATTGATATCGTTAATCGTGCAATTGAACAAGCAAAAATCCAATTTGCTGATGTGTTAATTGTCGATACCGCAGGTCGTTTACATGTCGATGAAGACATGATGGACGAAATTAAAGAATTACATGCTGCCGTTAAGCCAACTGAAACCTTGTTCGTGGTTGATGCCATGACAGGTCAGGATGCTGCAAATACAGCTAAAGCGTTTAATGATGCATTGGCACTTACAGGTGTGATTCTTACTAAAACTGATGGTGATGCACGTGGTGGTGCAGCGCTTTCTGTACGTGCAATTACGGGTAAGCCAATCAAGTTCTTAGGTATGGGGGAGAAGCTTGATGCTTTAGAACCATTCCATCCAGATCGTGTTGCTCAACGTATTTTAGGCATGGGTGACGTACTGTCTTTAGTCGAGGAAGTTGAACGTAAAATCGACAAAGAAAAAGCCGAAAAAATGGCTAAAAAATTGCAAAAAGGCGGCAGCTTCAACTTTGAAGATATGCTGATGCAATTTGAGCAAATGAAAAGTATGGGCGGCATGATGGGCTTCTTAGATAAGTTGCCTGGCATGAGCGGTGCAGGAATTCAGCAGGCGATTGAGCAAGCGAACCCTGAAAAACAGGTCAAGAAAATGGAAGCTATTATCCAGTCAATGACCGTTAAAGAACGCCGTAATCCAGACTTGATGAACCCAAGTCGTAAAAAACGTATTGCCGCGGGTTGTGGTATGGATGTTGCTGAAGTGAATAAACTCATTAAGCAACAAGCTCAAATGGCTAAAATGATGAAAAAATTTGCGAATCCATCTGGTATGAGCAAAATGATGCGTTCATTAGGCAATATGCAAAAACAATTTGGTGGCGGCGGTGGTGGCGGAATGGGCCCACTGTTTGGCAACAACGACCAAAAGAAATAAACTTATAAAATAAAAGGCGCATATAGCGCCTTTTATTTTGTTCTGTGTTTTAGTCTTTAGGATAATGAGCAATATATTGTTGTAGTCCTTTGAGCAAAAGATCTGTTTCTACGACTGGATCATATTTTTTCAAGAACTTAGCAAAAAGAGGTGCATCTCCACCCGTAAGGAGCAATTTTTTAGGAGATTGCTGCATGATGCTTTCAATCGTGCTAATGAGACCTAGCAAAATACCGTGGTGTACTGCATCGACTGTGTTATTGCCCGGGTTTAAATTATCAAAAGCTGAGTCTGGAATTTTAATACCTTTAGTATTTTGAATGAGTGCATCGCGCTGCAAATATAAATTAGGGAGGATGTAACCACCTAAATGTTGTTTGCCTTGCGTTAAATCAATCGTAAGCGCTGTTCCACATCCAATAATGCAATAGTTTTCATCTGTTTGAGCTACAGCGAGTACTTGTAGCCAACGGTCAATCCCGAGCTGACTTGGAACTTCATAGCCGCACTTTAACTCAGCATATTCAGCATGCACTTTGGCAAAAACAACAGGAATTTCAAGCCATTTTAAGATCTGCTGAATACGTTGATTGTTTTCGGTATCGAGTACTGAAGAAATCCCAATGCGATGCAGACCTTGATGTTTAAAGTGTTGAATTAAACCTAATAATAAATCGGCGGGTGACTGTAAATGTAGCTCAGCTGCATGTTCAATAATCTGCTGATTTTTAGTAATCCAATACTTTAAACGGGTGTTTCCGATATCAAGCCATAAACTTTTCATGGAAGAACACCTATTTATTGATTCACTTGTGGTCTTAAGCGACCTTGATAAAACTGCTGAGGTTCAGGAGTCTCAAGAATTACTGCACCTTCATTGGATATTCCAACAAAACGACCATGAACCAGTCCCTGACTATGTTCGAACTGCACCAACTGATTAAGCCATGCAGCGTGGTGATTAAAACGTCCAGCCAAGTTGTAGCAACCATGATCAAACCAGCGAGCTGCATTTTGAATCGCCACATAAAGCTCTGAAATGAGTTCAAGACGACTCATTTGTTCTAGGCCTAAATCCTCTAGAGAGGTAATCGGTTGATCACTATCAGTCACTGGTGGTGTTTTTAAATTAATACCTACGCCCACAATAGCTTGATGCTGGGAAAGCGGTTCGACCAAAATTCCACCCCATTTTCCATGCGTACTATACAAATCATTTGGCCATTTCACTTGCAAATTCAGCGCTTGCAACTGCGGAATTTGCAGAATATTTAGAGCAACTTCAAGTGCTAAGCGACCATCTAAGGGTGTTCGAGTTTGCACCAATGTGCTTAAATAAATGTTTCCTTCAGGTGAAATCCATTGCCGTTGATGTTGACCTCGCCCTTGAGTTTGTTGAGCACTGCAAACCAAGCCCGTTGTAATGCCTTTTTGGGCAATTTCACGAATATCATCATTGGTCGAAGTTGTGGTTGCTTTTAATAAAACCACTTCTGGAAGCTGGTTTTTTGCGCTTAAAAGTTGTTGTAGTTGGCGAGTCTCTAAATCCATGTTGAATATGAGCAGAGTGGTAAAACATTTATGGAGTTAATCATATATTTACTCATTGGCGCAATTGCTGGTTTTACTGCCGGATTGTTTGGAGTTGGTGGTGGACTAATTATTGTACCAATCCTCTATGTCGTTTTTACCCAATTGCACTATGACCCTTCGGTAATCATGCATATTGCAGTCGGAACATCGCTTGCAACGATTATTGTGACATCGTTTAGTTCAGTTTCGGCCCATCATAAAAAGGGTGCAGTTCTTTGGCCTGTTTTTCGTAATTTAGCACCTGGACTGGTGATTGGTTCATTTTTAGGAGCGGGTATTGCCGATTTGATGTCTGGTCAGCATTTACAGCTCCTTATTGGTGTTTTTGCGGTTGTTATGGCCTATCGTATGTTTAAAGGGGCAAATGTGGTTGTTGACCCAACACGTCAGCTTCCTTCAACACCTATGCAATTTATGGCGGGTGGTGGCATTGGTATTGCCTCTGCAATTTTTGGTATTGGAGGCGGTAGCTTAACTGTTCCTTATTTAAACCGTCATGGCGTGGTCATGCAAAAAGCAGTCGCGACTTCTGCCGCTTGTGGTTTGCCAATCGCTATTGCGGGTGCAATTGGTTTTATGTGGTTTGGTGCCAAAGAACACATCTCTGTACCTAACACGATTGGTTATGTGCATATCTATGCGTTTATTGGCATTAGTGTCATGAGTTTTGTTACAGCGAAGTTTGGCGCAAAAGTTGCTCATGCGTTGTCACCACAAATGTTGAAAAAATGCTTTGCCTGTTTATTAGTGGTGGTGGGTAGTTATTTTATTTATAAAGGGATTATGCACTAGAAAATAAAATATTAATCTTGCTAGAACTACGATTTATGAGCTTGAGTTTTTAGAAATTCGAGCTTTTTTTATTCAATAAAATAAGAACATTTGGGGTTTTTATTCATCCGATTTTGGTGTTGTTTTTAAATGGGTTGGCTTAAAATGCAATAAAATTGTCAGACAATGACATAGTTTTTAATCGGTACGATCAGTTAAAAACAAGGATGCGAAAGAAAAGCATGGATTAATGCATATAAAAAGTAGCGGGTGATTTATGAATCTCGAAGAGACAGAAAGTCTTTCTGAGCAAATTGTCAAATATATTAGCGAACAGATCATTAGTGGTGAGCTGGTTGAAGGCGAGCGTATTCAAGAATTACGTATTGCCAAAGAGCTTGATGTAAGCCGAGGGTCAGTTCGTGAAGCATTGTTATTATTAGAGCGTACTCATTTAATTGAGATATTTCCACGCCGTGGGGCAATTGTTTCAGAAATGTCTGCGCAGCAGGTTAAAGCACTGTTTGACACAAACATGATGTTATTGGGGCATATTGTTCAACGCATCAGTGAAACATGGCGCGCACATGAAGCAGATCAATTACAGCTATTGTTGGAACAACTTCTTGAGCATGTAAAAGCAGGAGATATCGAAAAATTTTATGATGGTGTTTTTCAATATCTCGCTGAACAGCAAGATATGGTGGGCAATCCCTACCTAATGAAGTTCTATAAAGAGTTACTACCTTCACTACGTCGCAGTTATTTTTTGACCTTAAATACCTCTAAGCGGGAACTACAAGAAGCATTTGCATTATTTAAACTCGTGACTGATGCAATTTTGATCCGAAAATCACAACAAGCCGCTTTATTTATGGAAGATTTTTGTCGACACTTACGTAACCTTGTGTTGGAATCGCTGACACGAATGAAACAGATTGAATTGGCCTGGGCAAGACGCTCACGCCGCTAGTTAGGGCATTATGCGTTTAAGCAGTTTAAAACTTTCAGGCTTTAAATCTTTTGCAGATAGTACAACTTTAAATTTTAAGGCGAACCGCACAGCAGTGGTTGGTCCAAATGGTTGTGGCAAATCAAATGTAATTGATGCCATTCGTTGGGTGATGGGCGAATCAAATGCTCGTCAGCTACGTGGTGGTAGCATGCAAGATGTTATTTTCACAGGAACCTCCAAGCGTAAGCCAGTGGGCGTGGCGAGTGTTGAGCTACGTTTTGATAATACCTATGGCAAATTGGGCGGGTCATATAATGCTTATAATGAGCTCGCCGTTCGTCGTCAGGTTACACGTGAAGGTAAGTCCGAATATTTCTTAAATGGCACACGTTGTCGCCGTCGTGATATCACTGATATTTTCTTAGGAACAGGGTTAGGACCGCGTTCTTATGCAGTGATTGAACAAGGCATGATTAACCGTCTGGTTGATGCCAAACCTGAAGAAATGCGTATCTTTATTGAAGAGGCAGCAGGTGTTTCACGCTATCAAGCTCGTCGACGGGAGACTTTGCAACATCTTGAACATACTGAGCAAAACCTTTCACGTTTAGAAGATATTGCTCTCGAATTAAAATCGCAGCTTAAGACGCTTAAACGTCAATCAGAAGCAGCGGTTCAATATAAAACTCTAGAAAGCCAGATTCGTACCCTGAAAATTGAAATTCTATCTTTTCAGGCAGATAAAAGCGTACGCTTACAAGAAGAATATACAGTTCAAATGAATGAACTGGGTGAAACTTTTAAATTGGTTCGCTCAGAGTTAAGTACGATTGAACATGATTTAGAAGCAACCAGTGCTTTATTTCAGCGCCTCATTCAGCAATCTTCACCACTACAACAAGAGTGGCAACAAGCTGAAAAAAAATTATCTGAACTGAAAATGACTCTGGAACAAAAACAGAGTTTATACCAGCAAAATAGTATGACTCTCGTTCAGTTAGAACAGCAAAAATTCCAAACTAAAGAACGTTTACAACTTTCAGAATTACAACTTGAAACACTCAATAATCAGTTAGATGAACAAACTGAATCATTAACTGGAATTGAGCATACGGCAACGGAAGCTGAACAAAACTTTGTTGATTTACAATCTCAGCAAAAACAAGCACAGCAACAGTTTGAACAAATAAAAGCTCAGGTTGAAAAACAACAGCAGCAAAAAATGCAAATGTCTGCTCAAATTGAGCAATTAGGCAAAAATGTTCAACGCATTGAACAGCAAAAAGAAACGTTGCAACATCAAGCAAGTCAGATTCAATCGCATGTTCATGAAGATGAGCAGGGCGAGTTTGAGCAACTACAGCAGCAATTACGTCGTGAAATCTCGATGTTAGAGGCTGATATTGAGCAGTATGTGCAACAGATTGAACAGTCTCAACAAGCGCATCAGGCAACTAAAAATCAGCAACAAACACTGAAAACAGAAATACAGGTTTTATTATCTGAGCAGAAAAACTTAAGCCAGCTTGTTGCTAAACAAAGTCCAAAGCAAAACCAAGATACGCTACGTTTAATGCAGGCTCTAGAGTTAACGGAGCAGGGTAAGCCACATGCGCAGATTGTTGAAAAGTTTTTAGCAAAATGGTTGCAAGCTCATATTATTGAAACTGAACAAGCCTTTCAGGAAGGAATTGCTCGCCAGTTAAAACCTTCAGAGCAAATAAATCAATTTAAAGGTAATTTAGCCTGTTTAAATGACTGGATTGAGTCTCCACAACTATCAATCTTTTCGAATGTAGCAATTGCACAAGATTTGACGGTTGCTTTAAATGAGCAAAAGCAACTGCAACATGGTCAGTCTATTTTGACTTTAGATGGCTATCATGTCGGGCAGGATTGGGTGATTGCCCTTATGTATGATGACGAAAGTCAAAGTGCACAAGGTATGCTGAGCCATCGCATTCGTCTAGATGAAATTGAACACGCCCTTGAAAAGCAGCAACCTGAATTACAAGCATTAGATCAAATTTTAGTTCAGCAAAAAGATGAGCTAGTGCAGTTGCAGTCTGACTTGCAGCAGAAACAGCAAGTCGTTAAACAAAAACAAAAAGACTTACAACAGCTTGATGTGCAAATTGCTAAACAGCAAACCGCAGCACAAGCATTTTTACTGCAAAAACAACAATTGAAAGATCAGTTAGCTCAGTTAGACATGCAGCTTGAAGAAGATGCAATGCAGAAAGACGATCTGGAAATTGATTTACATGCTCTAGCAATCAAACTTGAAACCATTTTACCTGATTATAAAACTATGCAATTTCGGGTAGAAGAGTTAACAGAGCAGTTAGAGGAACAGCAACAAGCTCTACAACATCAGCAACAAGAACGCGAGATTTTACGTCGTAGTAGTACGCAAACCACTCAACAAATCGAGTTGCTTGAAAAAGATATCTCGTTCTTGCAGAGTCAATATCAGCAGATTAATGCTCAAATGGAGCAGGCGAAAAAATTTGTTGACCCTATTCAGTTAGAGTTACCAAATCTTGAGTCAGAATTTCAGCAACAATTTGCTCAAACTGAAAAGTTGCAAAAGAACTGGAATGAATGGCAGCTTGAACTCAATAGTGTGCAGGAAAAACAACAAACCCTGACAGATCAGCGTCATCAATATCAACAAAAAGATGAACAACTCAGAGAGCAACTTGAAGAAAAGCGTTTGGCATGGCAAGCGGCTAAGTCAGATCGTGAACATTACCAAGAGCAACTCAAAGAGTTAAATGCTGAGATCCAAAAGGGCTTACAAATCGATTTAACTGAGCACCAGCAAAAACTGGAAAAAGTACAGAAACAGTTTGAAAAAATCGGTGCGGTAAACCTTGCAGCTTCACAAGAATTTGAAGAGGTTTCTCAGCGTTTTGATGAGTTGAGTCACCAGATTCAAGATTTGGAAAATACGGTAACTCAACTAAAAGATGCGATGAAAAGCATTGATCAGGAAACCCGTAAGTTGTTTATGACAACGTTTGATCAGATTAATCAAGAGTTGCAAAATCTGTTTCCAAAGGTCTTTAATGGTGGCGAAGCGAGTTTAAGCCTTGAAGATGACTGGCAATCTGGTGTTAAACTGATGGCAAGACCACCTGGTAAAAAAAATAGTTCTCTAGCATTACTTTCCGGTGGAGAAAAGGCTTTAACAGCGTTAGCATTAGTATTTGCGATTTTTAGATTAAATCCGGCACCGTTCTGTGTGTTAGATGAAGTGGACGCACCACTTGATGATGCGAATGTTCAGAGATATTGTAATTTGGTAAAAGAGCTTTCTGAACATGTACAATTCATTTACATTACACATAATAAGCTGGCGATGACCATGGCAACTGATTTGTTGGGTGTGACCATGCCTGAACCGGGTACATCAAAATTAGTCACTGTCGATTTAGAACAGGCAAAAGAATACGGGTTAGTTTCGGAGTCATAGAATGGAAATCAATACGATTATTGGCATCGTTGTCGCCATTATTATTATGCTAATTGGCTTAAAAATGATTTTAAAAAAGTCAAACCATGCCGAACCCTCATTAGACAGTGATTTGCATATTAATCCTGATAGTAATCAACCAGTTATACCTAGACATGTGCGGGATCAGCTTGAACAAGCTGAAGCTGAACGTGTATCGGCAACTAGTACAGAGCGAGTAGAGCCGACGTTAAATGAATCTGCATCGGTAGAAACTAGTACAACAAAACAAACAGAAACTTTGGCTGTAGAACCTGCTCAATCAATTTCAACCGAATCAACTCAACCCGCTGTTGAAAATTCTTCAGACCAAATTAAATCTGAAGAAACTGTAAAAAGTTCTACCATTAACACAGACAGTTCAGCTGAGTTAGTTGGTACGGTTTCTGTTAAATCAGAAATTGAAGCTTTATCAGAAGAAAACTTGAAATCTGAAAGTGAAAAAACTGAGCCTGAGTTGAGTTTAAACCCAAATATTGAAACTGCCGAAATTGCTGAATTTGAAGGCGAGAGTAATATTCTGGATGTACATTTGCATGAACAGCAACGCTATGATGATGAAAGTGCATTAGCGATGGCTGAACAGATTATTGCTTTAAATGTCTATCCGAACCCACGTCGCGCGTTGTCTGGCGATAAAGCACTTAAAGTATTGTTAAAATACGGTTTACGTTATGGCGAAATGTCGTGTTTCCATCGCTATGAAAATACGGATGAGCCGAGCGTACTGATGTTTTCAGTATTACGTATGACTGACAATGGACCAGCTGGGTTTGATCTTGAAACGTTGTCTAGTGAACAAGTTCAAGGGTTGGCATTTTTCCTTGCGCTTCCAAACAGTAAAGCCGTGACTGGTTTTGACATGATGGCGAGTATTGCAGGTTTAATTGCTCGTGAAATTGATGGCAAAGTTTATGATGAAAATAATCTTGAATTTACACCACAGTTAAAAGAGCACTGGCGTCATCATGTGATTGATTATCGTCCGGCACATGCGACTGCCTAGTTTTATTTTTTTACGTTCGTTGCGATAATTGCAACATATCTAGTCGCAGCTCAGGGTGGAGAAATTTCCACCCTTTTTTATGGTGAATAACATAATGGCAACAACTTCCGTGATCGAACAGATGCGTCAGCTTATTCAACTGATTGCAAAGCATAACCACGCCTATTATGTGATGGATCAGCCGACAATCTCGGACAGTGAATATGATCATTTATTTCACCAGTTAAAAGCTTTAGAAGAGCAATATCCTGATCAGGTTCAATCAGATTCTCCAACGACAAAGGTAGGCGGCCAAGCACTCTCTAAATTTCAAAGTGTGACTCATGTCGTTCCGATGCTTTCTTTGGGGAATGTTTTTAATCAGGAAGACTTATTTGCATTTGCTCGCCGTGTTGAAGAGCGTTTGCCTAACCAAAAAGTACAATATGAAGTAGAACTAAAACTTGATGGTCTTGCGATTTCGCTTTGGTATGAAAACGGTGTGTTAATACGTGGTGTTACACGTGGTGACGGCGAAACTGGAGAAGACATTACCCAAAACGTCAAAACGATTCGTAACTTGCCTAAAGTGTTGCATTCAGATCACTTTGAAATTCCACGTTTGCTTGAAGTCCGTGGTGAAGTGCTCATGCCAAAGTCTGGCTTTGAAAAACTTAATGCTGATCAAGAAGCAAAAGGTGAGAAAACGTTTGCCAACCCACGTAATGCCGCAGCAGGTAGTTTAAGACAGCTCGACCCGAATATTGCTGCTAGTAGACCTTTAGCGTTTTATGCGTATGGTATTGCCCAGTGCGAACCAAATCATAGCTTAACCACCATGCACGACAGCCTACAATGGCTCACACAACTTGGATTTGAAATTGCTGAGCGTCAATATCTATGTAATTCAATTCAAGAAGTACAGCAGCGTTATGAGCAAATTCAGCAAGAGCGTCCAGATCTACAAGTTGAAATTGATGGAATGGTCGTAAAGGTTGATGACTTAAAACAACAACAACAACTTGGTTTCTTAAGTCGTGAGCCACGTTGGGCAACGGCCTATAAATTCCCTGCACAAGCTGCATTAACTACAGTTGATCAGATTGATTGGCAAGTAGGGCGTACTGGTACTTTAACCCCTGTAGCGCGTTTAAACCCTGTATTTGTAGGGGGAGTAACGGTTTCCAACGTAACTTTACATAATATTGGTGAAATCCATCGTCTAGATGTACGTGTTGGCGATACGGTTAGTGTTTATCGTACGGGCGATGTTATTCCTAAAGTAGAAAAAGTTTGGCCAGAATTCCGTTCACCTGATGCTGAAATTGTACATTTACCTGAAAGCTGTCCTGTTTGTGCTTCACCAGTTGTAATGCCTGAGGGGGAAGCTTTAGCACGTTGTTCTGGTGGTCTTTACTGTGCTGCTCAGCGAATTGAAGCGATTCGTCACTTTGTATCACGTAAAGCTCTGGATATTGAAGGTTTAGGAGACCGCTGGGTAGAGTCTTTATTACACCTCGATTTACTTAAAGATGTTGCCGACATTTACCATTTGCATGAGCACCGAGAAACTTTGCTCGGTATTGAAAAAATGGGTGAGAAATCGGTACAAAATCTGATTGATGCCATTGAAGCCAGTAAGAAGACAACGCTTGCTCGTTTTATTTATGCACTGGGAATTCGTGGGGTGGGTGAAACAACGGCTAGAATGTTGGCCAATACTTTCCAAACTCTAGAAGCGCTTAAAGCTGCTGATGTTGAAGCTTTAAAGAAAACTCCAGATGTCGGTGATATTACCGCAGAGTGGATTGCTGACTTTTTCTTGGCACCACATAACATTGAAGTGCTTGATCGCTTAATTGCAGCCGGAATTCATTGGGATGCGCCAACAGCTCCAACACGTCAGCCGTTAAATGGTGAAAGCTGGGTGTTAACAGGCACATTAGAGCAAATGACCCGTGATCAAGCGACTCAAATGCTACAAGCATTAGGTGCGCGTGTAAGTGGCAGCGTATCCAGCAAGACCAAATGCGTTGTTGCGGGCGAGAAGGCTGGTTCGAAATTAGAAAAAGCAGCAAAACTTGGTATTGCTGTTATGAATGAGACTGATTTCTTATCACTTATGGCGAGCTACGGGCAGACTTTAAGCGAATAGGTCTACCGAAATAAGAACCATTGATTTTAGTTACAAATTTATAAATTGATGGTTTAAGTTATATTTTAACGCTTGTTTGAGCTTATAAATCAGACAAGCGTTTCTTTTTGCACAGGAAATTTAAATAACTTAAACTGCAAATGCGTATGTTTCTCATTTTAATTTGATAAAAATCATAAACTTAACTATTTTTTATTTTGCAATCATTTTTAAGATTGCCCATAATAGTCTTCATACGATAGGAGATTTATTATGCGTGGCAATCCAGAAGTCATAGACTATTTAAATATGCTCATTGGCGGAGAATTGGCTGCCCGTGATCAATATCTAATCCATTCTCGTATGTATGAAGATTGGGGCCTAAATAAAATTTATGAACGTATTGATCATGAGATGCAAGAAGAAGCTTCTCATGCTGATGCGATCATTCGCCGTGTATTGTTCTTAGGTGCTAAACCAAACATGCATCGTGAAGATATCAATGTTGGTTCAGACGTTGTATCTTGTTTAAAAGCTGATTTGGCGCTTGAATATCATGTTCGCGAAAAGTTAGCGACCGGTATCAAACTCTGTGAAGAGAAGGGCGATTACATTAGCCGTGATATGTTGCGTCAACAATTATCAGATACTGAAGAAGACCATACATACTGGTTAGAAAAGCAATTACGTTTAATTGAGTTAATTGGCTTACAAAACTATATTCAATCTCAAATTTAATAAAATGACCCAGCTAAGGCTGGGTTTTTTTATTGGCTCATTTTAATAAAATGAAGTCTTAACTTGGGTGTTAATTTTGTCAAATTGAACATATTCAAAGCCTTACTATATAAGGCTTTGGCAGTTACAAAAAAGTCAGAAAAATTGTATCGCACCCCCTGTTTTTTTTATGAAATTGGATATAATTTCGCCAATAAAACCCTTGCCTAGAAATTTAATGAGGCAAGGGTTTTTCTATGGAAAATCGGTTGGTATGGATCGCCAATGATTTTATGGTGAGTTCGCGAAATATGTTATTTACCAAACCTGCTGTTTTAGACACAGCTACTCTCTTAAGCACACAGCGTCTTGCAACACGACTAAGCTTTTTTAGCTTAGGTTTTGCGACCGCAGCTTGGGCACCTCTCATTCCTTTTGCACAGCAGCGCCTAAACCTAAATCATGCCGATTTTGGTTTACTTTTGCTTTGTATGGGTATTGGCTCAATGATCGCTATGCCTGCGACTGGTGCTTTAGTCAAGCGCTGGGGATGTCGTCCGTTAATTGCTTTAGCATTGATGCTGTTAATGGTCTTATTGCCTAGTCTTACGATGTGGAACAGCATTGTGACCATGGCTGTAGCATTGTTTGTCTTTGGATCGGCAGCAGGATGTCTTGGAGTGGCTATTAATTTACAAGCAGTGGTTGTTGAAAAACATAGCTTGCGAGCGCTCATGTCTAGTTTCCATGGAATGTGTAGTCTTGGTGGCTTAACGGGCGCTATGCTTGTGACAGCACTATTGGCAGTAGGTCTTTCACCCTTAATGAGCACTTTATCAGTCGTTATGATTTTGCTTGTTATTGGTGGTGTTGCTATTCCTTCTTGTTTAACGTCTTTTGAACAGGATGAAAAGCCACATGAAGATACAACTCAAGCACCGAAAAAACGTTATCGTCCCGATGGCATTATTCTGCTTATTGGTATGATGTGTTTTATCGCCTTTTTATCAGAAGGTGCAGCAATGGACTGGGGTGGTATTTATTTAACGAGTAAATATCAACTTAATCCAGCTTTTGCTGGTCTCGCATATACTTTCTTTGCTCTTAGCATGACCACTGGTCGTTTTGCAGGTCATGTCTTGCTTAAGCAATGGGGCGAAAAAAATATTGTGACTTATAGTGCAATTGGGGCTGCGATTGGTATGGCTGTTATTGTGACAGCACCTGTGTGGCAAGTGGTTGTATTAGGTTATGCACTATTAGGATTAGGTTGTTCTAATATTGTACCAGTGATGTTTTCTCGCGTAGGTCGACAAAATAAGATGCCTAAAGCAGCAGCACTTTCTTTAGTATCTACGATTGCCTATACAGGCTCATTAAGTGGACCAGCTTTAATCGGTTTAATTGGTGAATGGACTGGTTTAAGTAAAGTTTTAACAGGTGTAGCTGTATTACTTTTTATTATTGCTTTACTTAACCGTTTTATATTAATCAAGACAAATTAATTTATAAATAATAGATACTCTCTAGCGAACATCGAGAAATTAAATTTCTCGATGTTCTTTTTTAGATTTATAAAACTTGATAGATAGATTGATAATTATCTTGTAATAATCGCTGAGGCTTCATCAGTAGAGTTGGTGTCTTTTCTAAATCATCCAAGAAGTTATTTCGCCAATTGGTAAGATCAGAAGATGTTAATCCCTCTATCAATTGCTGATAACGATTAATACGCTCAGTTTTAGACATTTCTAAAGCCATTTTCAAAGTATCCATCATTGCTGCTCTATCTTGCGGATCAACAATTAAGGCTTGAGACATCTGCTCAGCAGCTCCTGCATATTTAGATAAAATGAGTACCCCAGGATTTTCTGGGTCTTGGGCTGCAATATACTCTTTAGCGACTAGGTTCATACCATCGCGTAGGGAACTGATCCAGCAAATATCTGAATGGCGGTAAATGTGCATAAGATTATGGTGTTGAACCGTGTCATAGCAGCAATCTACCGGTCTCCAGTCTTCATGTGCAAACTCTTCGTTAATTAACTCAAGCTTGGTTTTAAAACGTTGGTATAAACGTTGATAAGCTGGAATATCGGTACGAGATGGTATTGCCACTTGAAGATGTCGAACTAAACCATGATATTCGGGGCTGGTTTCCAAAAAGGTTGCAAATGCATTAAATCTTTCCAGTAAACCTTTTGAGTAATCAATACGATCAACCCCAATAATCGTTTTTTGACGTGGGATTTCTTCAAAATTAAACACGGAAGAGGTCGCCAAATCTTGTTGTGCTTGCTTTTGTATAATCTCTGGCTGAACACCAATTGGGTACGATTTAATTAATATTTGACGTTTTTTATAGCTAATACTGTTGCTTTGAATTTTCTGAGCTTCGAGTAAATTTAGACAAGTTTGCATACATGCATTTTGATCGATCTGAGTTTGTAAGCCAATAACATCATATTGACTCAAGTCTTGAATTAATTCTCGAGCTACTGGAATTTTGTGCCAGATATTTAGGCTAGCAAAAGGAATATGTAAGAAGAAACCAATTTTATTTTGCATGCCTAATTCACGGCAGTAACGCGCCACACTAAAAAAGTGATAATCATGTATCCAAATAAGATCGTCAGGCTGTGCAAGTTGTTTTAATTTTTCAGCGAATAACCGATTGACCTTTTGATAGGTGCTATATTCTTGCGCATTATATTCAATCAGATCTTCTCGAGCATGCATTGCTGGCCAGAGAACCTTATTTGCAAATCCACAGTAATATTGCGCGTATTGTTGATGAGTAAGAGGACAGGTAATGTAATCAATTCCTTCAGAATAGGCCTGTTCAAATTCTGGTGCTTCGCCATCGGTGATTTGCTGACCATTCCAGCCTAACCAAATACCATTACTATCATTCAAAGCATCTTGCACAGCCACGGCAAGGCCACCTGCTGAAGCTTTGCCTGATGGCATACTTATTCTGTTCGATAACACAATTAATTTAGACATATTTGTTCTCCATTCTCATTTTGACTATTTTTGACATATAAGCTTTTTATTCTGTTTTTAAATAAAAGAAGAAAATTCGCGACATTATCAATATCTTTTAATCTATATTTGGCTTGTGTTTCGCCGGACCCTACTTTAATCGTGAGACCAGAGTGCTGATTAATAAAAATAAAACCAGATTCATCTGTTAAATCATCTCCTATAAAAATCGGTACTACAGAAGGTAATTTAAGATGATTTAATATGGTTTGAATTGCTTTACCTTTATCAGCTTGGTTTGGTATCAACTCAACAACAAATTTCCCATTATTTATTTTTAATTGCGGATAATAAGGATTAATCTGATGCATAATATTAATAGCATTATTTTCTAGAGTGGGATTTTCTCGGTAATGTAAAGCAATAGAATATCCTTTATCCTCAATTAATAATTCAGGATATTTCTCACAAGATTTCATAATATCTTGTTTTAATTTTTTAAAATTAATCGAACTTAAATCTGGTCGAATATAATGATCTGAGCCAAAATAAATATCTAAACCATGCAAGCCAGCAACAGGAATATCAATAGACTGTAGTAGATTACAAGCTGTGTCTACATCTCGACCTGTTACAGCAATAACAGGTATATTTAATTTAATAATTTTTTTTATAGTTTCTAATGTAGTGTTTGGAATAAAACTTTGCTCAGGATTAATTTGGAAGGGTGCTAACGTCCCATCAATATCCAAAAATAAGCAGTAATTTTTATCTAAAGATAAATTTTTTATAATATCTTCTGGTGTAACAAAATATGTATTTTTTTCTCTCCCATCAGATATTGTACATTGACTGTTCATATTAGCCTTCCCAATATATTTTGTTCAATAATTAATCTTCTAACATTAAAATGAATTGATGAGTCATTTCTTTTAATAAAAAAACATAAGTATTAACATTAATTACATTGCATAATGGATTTATAGGCGAAGTGTGGATTATGTTGTTTTTTGAGTGGCTTCAATGTTTAGATAATTAAAGTTTTGTATATTTACTATGAATAATGCAGGTCTTGTTTATCAATATATTTCAGAATATTAAATACTCCTAAATCATTGATTTTACTTTTTGAAATTCAATTTTTATGTTGATTTTAAAAGATATTTTAAAACGATAATATTATATAATCCTTATAAAGTTGGCTTTGGACAGGCATATGAAGTTACAAAATAAAATTTTATTAATTACGGGTTGGGGAGTAGGTGTGGAACCTTTGCAAACTCTAAAATTACATTTGGAAAAAAAAGGTTTTGATACTCAACTTATTAATATTTTTAATGTTTTAGATCGTAACTTTCAAGCGCAGCTTGATTTAGTGGCTGAAGTTGATGTGTTAATCGGTTGGTCTTTAGGTGGGCAGTTAGCGACTCAACTGGTTGATATTTTTTACAAGCAAACAGGGCAAACTAAAACTTTAATTACACTCGCTTCAAACCCTTGTTTCGTTGCTAATGACAATTGGCAAACAGCAATGCCTACTGATGTATTTAGTCAATTTAAAGCGTCTTTTTTACAGAACCCGCAAGCTACTTTAAAGCGCTTTTATTATTTAATTACATTTGGCTCATCTCAAGCTAAAAAAGATTGGATAAGCATACAAAATATAGTAAGCCCACCTTCAAATGAACTTCTATTAGAAGGTTTACAAATGCTTGAACAATTAAATCTGGTAAGTAACGTAAAAAACTATCTGGGACCACAGCTTCATCTGTTTGCCGAGCAAGATAATGTCATTCCTTGCAAAATTATAGAAAATTTTAAAGATATAGCGACAAAGAACATGAGTTATAAGCTACTAAAAGATGCTACACATGCTTTTCCCTACCTACAGGTCGAAAGAACAATAGAAGAAATCTGCCAATTTTTAACAATTCATCAGCAAAGTTAATAAGCTTTGATTGATATCGCAATTTTCTTTCATTCTTAACAGGTTTAACATGTGTTTAATGAAAGATTTGAACGCTGTAAAAGGGTAAATAGGATGACCGATAATTTTGATTTAGAACATATTTGGCATCCTTATACTTCAATGACCCAACCTTTACCCACATTTAAAGTGAAACGTGCCTATGGGGCAACGATTGAACTAAATGATGGTAAAACTTTAATTGATGGTATGTCGTCTTGGTGGTGTGCAATTCACGGCTATAACCATCCTGAACTCAATCAGGCAGTGACAGATCAATTACAGAACATGTCACATATCATGTTTGGTGGGCTAACTCATGATCCTGCGATTGAGCTTGGGAAAATTCTTTTAAAAATTACACCGCCAAGTCTCGATAAGATCTTTTATGCAGATTCAGGATCGGTTGCCGTTGAAGTTGCTTTGAAAATGGCTGTGCAATTTTGGACAGCACAAGGCCAACCACAAAAAACAAATTTTATTACTACGCGTTCTGGTTATCACGGTGATACATGGAATGCGATGTCGGTCTGTGATCCTGTTACAGGTATGCATCAGATTTTTGGTACCAGCTTACCAAACCGCCTTTTTGTGGCGGCACCACAAACCAAATTTCATGAAGATTGGAATCCTCAAGATATTGCCGAGCTAGAACAAGCCATTCAGCAAAATCATGAAAACCTTGCTGCACTCATTATCGAACCAATTGTTCAAGGTGCAGGGGGCATGCGTTTTTATCATCCTGAATATTTACGTCAGGCTAAAGCGCTTTGTGAGAAATATCATCTGTTATTAATTTTTGATGAAATCGCTACTGGTTTTGGTCGTACGGGTAAGCTCTTTGCGTGGGAACATGCACAAGTTGAGCCCGACATTATGTGCATAGGTAAAGGACTAACAGGCGGCTATATGACTTTGTCTGCGACTTTGACTACAAAGCATGTTGCAGAAACGATTAGTCGCGGCGAGGCTGGGGTATTTATGCACGGTCCAACCTTTATGGCCAATCCGCTTGCTTGCGCTGTTGCCTTGAGAAGTACGCAATTGTTAATTGAGCAAGATTGGCAAGCCAATATTAAGCGAATTGAGCAACAGCTTAGCCAATATTTAACGCCTTTAAGTCAGCTTGATTCTGTTGCTGATGTACGAGTGCTGGGTGCAATTGGTGTCGTAGAACTTACCTTTAATGTCGATATGAAAACTTTACAGCAACAATTTGTAGACCGTGGAATCTGGATTCGTCCTTTTGGAAAACTGGTTTATGTGATGCCACCGTATGTCATCACTCAACAAGAGCTAAGTGATTTGCTTGAACAATTGGTTGACGTTGTTAAAACGTTGCAGGGAGCACATTAAGATGTCATTGCTTGATCATTTTGCTAACGAGTTAGATGAGTTAAAACAACAAGGTAATTTCAGACAATTTACCCAAAATGTGCAGCATGGCCGTTTTATTACAATTCAAAATAAAACAATGCTCAACCTAGCTTCAAATGATTATCTGGGACTGGCGGCCGATCTTAATCTTCGCCAAGAGTTTTTAGATAGCTTGCCGTTAGAGCGGAGCTATTTTAGTTCTTCATCGGCCCGTTTACTGACGGGTAATTTTGATGAATATGAACAGTTGGAAAATAGCCTAAGTAAAGCATTTGGTGGTCGGTCGGCTCTGCTATTTAATAGTGGCTATCACATGAATATTGGTATTTTGCCAGCTGTTGCTGATAGCAAAACTTTAATTTTGGCAGATAAGTTAGTCCATGCGAGTATGATTGACGGTATACGTTTATCTGGTGCGCAGTATGTGCGTTATCGACATAATGATTTAAAGCACTTAGAACAACTTCTGCAAAAGTATCATGATGATGACAAGATTGAACGAATCATTGTGGTCACAGAAAGTATTTTTAGTATGGATGGTGATGAAACGGATTTAGCTGCATTAGTCCAGCTTAAAAAACGTTTTGCTAAAACCATGCTATATGTCGATGAAGCACACTCAATTGGCGTTCGTGGTCAGCAAGGCTTAGGATGTGCTGAACAATATAATGTGATTCAGGAAATTGATTTTCTAGTTGGTACCTTCGGTAAAGCATTAGCAGCAGTCGGTGGTTACATTATTTGCGATCCAATTATTAAAGACTATCTTATTAATAAAATGCGTCCGCTTATTTTTACGACCTCTCAACCTCCTATTATTGTAGCTTGGGTAAACTTTATATTCCAAAAAGTATTAGTTGCTCAACCTCAGCGTGAACACCTAAAAAATATTAGCCAATATCTTCAACAAGCTGTTGTACAAAAGGGTTATGTAAGCCCGTCGACTAGTCATATTGTTCCAATTATTGTTGGAGAAAGTCAGGCTGCGATCGATAAGGCAAAACACGTTCAAGAAAGCGGCTTTTATGCCATGCCTGTACGCCCACCAACAGTACCTAAAAATAGTGCACGTTTGCGTATTTCTTTAACGTCAATGGTGCAGCAACATGAGCTTGAAGAATTGGTGAGTTTTCTGTGAGTTTGAATAAAAACTTGGTTGCCCAGCGTTTTGCCAAAGCTGGGCAAAGCTATTCAGAGCATGCAATAGTTCAAAAACAAATTTGCCAAAATTTAGCGGGCTTACTAAAGCAGTTTTGCCCAAGTACGATGTCACGTGTTTTTGAAATCGGTTGTGGTTCTGGCAATTTAACTCGTCTTATTACCGCATCTTTTCAGATTGAAGAATTAATTTTAAATGACCTATATGCTGATGTGCAGCAGCACTTCAATCATCAAGAAAAATTGAAATGGTTAATTGGGGACATTGAAACGTTAGAGTTTCCTCAGCAGCTCGATATGATTGTTTCAGGTTCTGCTTTGCAATGGATGCAGGATTTGCCGCTTTTACTCGAACGTTGTAATGGGGCTTTAGTTGATCAAGGCTGGTTATGCTTCTCAACATTCGGCTCTCAGAATTTAATGGAAATTAAAGAGCTGACAGGCCAAGGCTTAAGTTATTGGTCATTTGAAAGTTGGAATAGTGCCTTAACTCAGGCTGGTTTTGAGATTTTGCATTTGTCAGAGTCAGAAACTCAACTCTATTTTGATTCGCCTAAAGCTGTGTTGCAGCATTTAAAAGCAACAGGTGTAACGGCAACTGCACAGCATCGTTGGACAAAGCAAACTTTACAACAGTTTTATCAAGATTATGATCGGTTTAAGTACGCTGAGGGATATTCCCTCACATATCATCCGATTTATTGTATCGCCCGGAGAGTGAAGTAAATGAGTGGCCAGATCTATTTTGTGAGTGGGATTGATACCGACATTGGTAAAACCTACGCTACAGGCTTTTTAGCAAAATTATGGACTGAGCAGGGTAAAAAAGTGATTACCCAAAAACTCATTCAGACGGGTAATGTTGATATTTCTGAAGATATCGAAAAGCATCGTGAAATTATGGGGCAGGGCTGGTTTCAAGAAGATCATGACAAGCTAACCATGCCTGAAATTTTTAGCTATCCTGCTTCGCCTCATCTTGCAACACGCCTAGATAACCGAGAAATTGATTTTCAAAAAATTGAAAATGCGACGCAAACATTGGCAGAGCGTTTTGAAATTGTATTGTTAGAAGGTGCGGGCGGCTTAATGGTGCCACTAACTACCAGTCTGCTTAGCATTGATTATGTTGCTCAGCACCAGTTTCCAGTTATTTTAGTAACATCAGGCCGTTTAGGAAGTATTAATCATACTTTACTTAGTCTTGAAGCACTTAAGTCTCGTGGACTTAAATTAAAAGCTTTGGTTTATAACTTAAAAGATGAATCAAAAGATCCATTAATTTCTCAAGATACTTCAAATTATCTGAAAGACTATTTAGCAGTTCATTTCCCTGAAGCTGAATGGATTGAACTGGAAAAAATGAATTAAGTTAAAAAATGATATAAAAAAACCGCTCTGATTTGAGCGGTTTTTTTATATCAATAAATCTTAGAACTTCTTAGAACCACGGTTAAAACCAGTTGATTTACGTTGGTTACCCGTGTTAGCAGGAGCTTCTTTTTCTTCATCACGACGTTGTTGGCGTAAGTAACCGCCACGACGAGCAGCCATTGGCTTTTCAGTCATACGGTCAGTACGACGTTTTGCCATACCAAATAAACCTGTACCTTGGCGTGGTTTTAACTCAACAGATTTTGCTAGATTATCGATGTCAGTTTTATCGAGTTCCATCCAGCGGCCAGTACGTAATTCGCGTGGTAAAATAACTGTACCGTAGCGCGTACGCAATAAGCGGCTTACTTTAAGTTCTTGTGATTCAAAAATACGACGAACCTCACGGTTACGACCTTCTTTCACCACAACTTGGTACCAACGGTTAATACCTTCACCGCCAATTTCTGAGAAAGATTCAAATTTAGCAGGCCCATCTTCAAGTTCTACGCCATTAACCATGTTTTGACGTATTTTAGGTGTTACTTCACCCATAACTCGAACTGCATATTCACGTTCAACTTCATTTGATGGGTGCATTAAGCGGTTAGCAAGCTCACCATCATTTGTAAATAGTAATAAGCCAGTACTGTTAATATCTAGACGACCTACCATTACCCAGCGGTCATTCGCAATTTGTGGCAAATGATCAAATACAGTCGGGCGTTTTTCAGGATCATTACGTGAACAGATTTCGCCTTCTGGCTTATAGTAAATCAATACACGGCGACGAATTTCGTCTTCAATTTGAAACTGAACTTTACGGCCATCAATGCGTAATTCATCGCCTGGTTCAATGCGCTCACCCACTTGGGCAACACGACCGTTTACACTCACGCGTCCTGCGGCAATAACCTCTTCCATATATCGGCGGGAACCTAATCCGATTCGCGCTAATACTTTTTGCAATTTTTCACTCATGACAGCACAACCTTAGACATAATGATCAACAGTCCACCTCTTTATGATTTCGGTGCATTTGCATCGAGAGCCATAAAGGCTTCCTTGGCGTTCTGTAGGGGAGGCAATTGGCCTAGCGATGCTAGACCAAAAGCATTCAGAAACTGAGGCGTTGTAATTAGCAACGCGGGTCTTCCGGGTAAATCTCTAAAACCGGCTTCTTTAATCCAGTTCCAGTCAAATAGTGTTCTAAGAATCTGACTATTATTAGACACACCACGAATTTGTTCAATATCAGCGCGGGTAACCGGTTGATGATAAGCAATGACAGCCAGGGTTTCTAGTAATGAAGGCGACAGTTTTGTTGGTCGCTCTGGCCAAATTTGAGCAATAATACTACGATATTTAGATCGTACCTGAAAGCGAAACCCTTGCGCTGTTTCAATCAACTCAATAGATCGGCCATGTTGTAATAGCGCGAGCTGTTGTAAAAGTTGACGAAGCTGTTGTTTATTATATTGATTATTAAATGCTTCTTTTAAACGGGCAATTGAAACGGGCGCTTCACTAGCAAAAATAATAGCTTCAAGTTGTAATAAGACTTCGTGGTGAATGTCAGCTAATGACAAATCCGTATTATTTTGTTCAAAGCTCATATTGAAGATCCTTGAATTGCTAACGGAGCTTCAATACCTGAGGCAATAATTTTAATTCGCTGTTGTCGGGTTAACTCTAAAACAGCCATAAATGTAACAACCATTCCCATGCGACCTTGCAGAGGATTGAGTAATTCTTTAAAACTTAACACGTCACCAGACTCTAATTTCTCTTCAATATATGCAATGCGTTCTTCTAGTAAGACAGGCTCTTGAGCCACAACATGCGTAATAGGTTCTGGTCGGTTAAACACACAGAACAATGCGTCATGCAATGCTGAAATATCATAGCCTTCATAAACAGGAGCAATATGACCTAAGCTCACATTTGCACTGAATGTATCACGCTCAAGAATTGGCATTTGACCCAAACGTTCAGCCGCTTGCTTGATACGTAGATAGGTTTCAAGTCGGTCAATAAGTTCTTGTTTAGGGTCTTTTTCAATACTGATGATTGTTGGCTTTGGTAAAAGTAGGCGAGACTTTAAATCTGCCAATAAAGCGGCCATCACCATATAATCAGCGGTTAGCTCAATATTTAAGGATTTCATACTATCCATATAAGTTAAATATTGACTTGCTATAGGCGCAATATCGACGTGAATTAAATCAAAACCGTTTTTTTGAATCAGATAAATTAAAAAATCTAGGGGACCTTCAAACTGTTCGAGCAAAATCTCAAATGCAGCAGGAGGGATATAGAGATCTTCAGGAATCTTGTCATGCCACTCATCTAAAACACGGATGTGTGGAGCGTCTTCCATGGATTGATGAAGTGATTGATTCATTACGATTATAAGCCACGCGAATTTTCAAAAGCATGAGACTTGTTATTCAAGTCAAAGAGAGCTGTAAACAGAAGAACAGCAGATAGTGAAAATCATTCTAAATGAATTGTGCCTTTTAATAAATTACTTAACGACTAAAGTGTAAAAAAAATCCAAAATAAATAAAGAGTATTTTTTTGAGTGATAATACTTTTTTTAAAACTATTGGTAAAAAATGTAAGTGCTTACTCAAAAGCACTTACATCGCCAATACCACGGCGGATAATTTCAGGATGTTCACCCGATAAGTCGACAATACTTGTACTTGTTAAAGTACCGAAACCACCATCAATAAATACATCGATTCGTTTATCTAGCTGATTTTCAATATCGTAAGGATCATCTAGAGGGTCTTCTTGGCCCGGTAAAATTAATGTACTCGTAAGTAGGGGCTCACCAAGCTCTTGTAATAAAGCCTGACAAATTGGATTACTTGGAATACGTAAGCCAATCGTTTTCTTTTTAGGATGCATTAACCTACGAGGAACTTCACTTGTTGCAGGTAAAATGAATGTCGTTATAGCAGGGGTATTCGCTTTCAATAAACGATATGTCGCATTATCAACTTTTGCATACGTTGCAATATCTGATAAGTCACAGCACATAATGGCATATTGATGTTTAGGTCCTAAACCGCGAATCTGCGCAATACGTTCCATGGCATTTTTATTACCGATTTGGCAGCCAATTGCGTAGGCTGCATCGGTAGGATAAACCACAACATCTCCGGCACGAATGCGTTCAACCGCTTGGCTAATAAGGCGTTGCTGTGGATTTTCAGGATGTACATGTAAATGCATCATATTTTAGAGACTCCATCACGCCAGTGTTAAAATAATTATTAGGCTTTTTAAATAACCTATGCAAGTAATTAACGTGGTTTTTTTGTCAATTAATCAAGGAGTTCACGTTTAAATTCATTTAATTGTAATGATAGGCCTGAACGTGTACATTGGCAAATAAAACCAATAAATGCTGCTGCATCACGTGGCAACTTGGCTTCACCTGAAAAGTAACGCTGTACTTGAGCATAGACATTATCTTTAAATATTTTGCCATCTCCACCATCACCTGTCAGGTTATCAAGCGAGACTCTAAACTTTCTACCAAAAGACTGTGCAAACAACCATTCAATTGCCTGAGGCTTAATTTCTACTTGTTCAAATAGACTTTGCTGTTCTTGCGTACGTCCATCGGGAGCGTACCAATATCCTAGATCCGGTAATAGACGTCTTTTTTCACCTGCAATAGACCAATGACTAATTTCATGTAAGGCACTATTAAAGAAACCATGGGCAAATTGAATCTTGGCTGGTTCTTTATTTGTTGCAGGGAGATATTCTGGTTCAAAATCTCCACGAACTAATGTCACATTATGGTGGGAAAACCAGTGATTAAAGTGTAAAATAAGCCAATCGACTTGCTCAGACTCCGATTTTGAGCTTGACCATGGTGAGAGTTGCACTATGTCAGGTACAAGAGTGTTCTGATGAGTTGAATGGGTGCAAACGAGTAATGAAGTGTTAACTTCAGGTTGCGGCTGCAACAGGTGCATTGCTTAATTTACCCCGAGTTCTGTCTAAAGAAGTGCAAAATTGTATCTTAATCTTTGACAGAGTACCGATGAATTTGTAGAATTGCCGCCTTAATTATGTCAGCAAATACCTTTCCGGCACAGATTGAGCCGTTTAAATGGGCTGAACAAGGCTTTACATGGTCAGGTCAACTGCCCTTGTCTCGCTTTGCTCGTATCGCTCGTGAAGCTGTTGGATCAATTGATAACCAATTGATCAACATAGACTGTAAGCTATCAATGGATGCATATCATCGCATTGTGTGGATGGATGGTCATATGGACACGATAGTTCCAATGGAGTGCCAACGTTGTTTGGAACCTGTTGAAATGCCTCTTGTCTTAGACTTTCATATTGCATTAGTGGATGATGAGTCACTGATAGAGCGCTTGGATGAGGATGCTGATTTCATCGTTTTAGGTGAAAGTGAGTCTTCGACGAAAGGCGATTATGATACGCCAGCCTCGATTAACTTGCTCGCATTACTAGAAGATGAACTGTTATTGTTGATGCCTTTATCTCCCAAGCATGATGCTTGTGAAAATAAACATCAACCTACCATTCAAAATGTTGTTGAAGAAAAACGGGATAACCCGTTTGATGTTTTGGCAGGTTTGAAGGGTAAACTTAACTCATAATTTGTGATATAATTGTGAGATAAGACAACTGAATTTGTTCTGATCCATTTTTTCGATCTTTGTAAGGAGCCATCATGGCCGTTCAGCAAAACCGTAAAAGTCGCTCTCGCCGTGACATGCGCCGTTCACATGACGCTTTAACCGAGAATGCATTAACAGTAGACCAAGCAACTGGTGAAACTCATCGTCGTCACCACGTGACTAAAGACGGTTTCTACCGTGGTCGTCAATTATTCGCTAAAGCAGCTGATGCTGAATAATTGTATGATATGCATTAAGCGTGATGCTTAAGTATAGAAAAAATGGGAGCGAAAGCTCCCTTTTTTTGTTGTTTTTCGCAATTATAAAAATATAAATAACATGTTAAATTTCCGCTCCAGAAATGAGTGAAAACCCAAAAAAGGATTTCTTATGTCTGCTAAACGTCTTGAACAAGTAGCTTTAGCCACAAAAACTGCGTTTGTGTTTCCTGGTCAAGGTTCACAAAAAGTCGGTATGCTTGCTGAACTAGCAGAACAGTTTAGTGGGGTTGGGCAAACCTTTGCGGAAGCTTCAGATGCACTTGGATTTGATCTGTGGCATATTGCGCAAAGTGGTGAAGGTCTCAACCAAACAGAAAATACCCAACCTGTGTTATTAACTGCCAGTATCGCTTTATGGCGTGTATGGCTTGATTTAGGTGGTCTGGCACCTAAGTACCTTGCAGGACATTCTCTAGGTGAATACAGCGCTTTGGTTGCTGCAGGATCTATGAGCTTGGCAGATGCAGTGAAACTCGTGAATTTGCGTGGCAAACTCATGCAAAGCGCTGTTCCTCAAGGGGAAGGTGCTATGGCTGCAATCCTTGGTTTGGCTGATGAAAAAGTGGTTGAACTTTGCCAAATCGTGAATGCAGAAGGTCAAGGCTCAGTAGAAGCTGCAAACTATAATTCACAAGGCCAAGTCGTAATTGCCGGAAGTACAGCATCTGTACAACAAGTAATGGCTTTGGCAAAAGAGCAGTCTGCTAAGGCAATTGCTTTACCTGTGTCAGTTCCTTCGCATTGTTCATTGATGAAGCCTGCTGCTGAAAAATTTGCAGAAGCTTTGGAACAAACTGCCATTGAGCTGCCTACCATACCTGTAATACAAAATGTCAACGCGGGAATAGCTACCGATGTTGCTCAATTGCGTCAGGCGTTGACTGCTCAATTGTACCAATCTGTACAATGGACAGACACGATGCAGTTCTTACAAGACCAAGGTATTCACTACGTTGTTGAGTGTGGCCCTGGTACAGTATTGAGTAATCTCGCGAAGCGTTTACCAAATATAGAAAAAGCTTTTGCGATTGATAGCAAGAGTAAAATGGAAGATGCCCTAAATGCTGTTTTAGTGGCAGAAGGAAAAATTGCATGACACAAGAACGCAAAGTTGCATTAGTAACGGGCGCGAGTCGGGGCATTGGCGCTGCAATTGCCCAGCAACTTATTCAAGACGGTTATTTTGTTGTAGGTACTGCGACATCTGAATCTGGTGCACAAAAGTTAAGTGAAAGCTTTGGTGAGCAAGGTGCAGGTTTAGCTCTCGATGTGCGTAATCTCGATGAGATTGAAGCAGTCGTTTCTCATATTGAACAGAACTATGGCCCTGTGCTTGTTTTGGTTAATAATGCGGGTATCACGAAAGACAATCTATTGCTACGCATGTCAGAAGATGATTGGGATGACATTCTCAACATTCACCTTAAAGCTGTATATCGTTTATCTAAACGTGTGCTTAAAGGTATGACAAAAGCGCGCTTTGGCCGCATTATTAATATTAGTTCTGTTGTTGCGCACTTTGCAAACCCAGGCCAAGCGAACTACTCTGCTGCAAAAGCAGGTATTGAAGCATTTAGCCGTAGTCTTGCAAAAGAGATGGGTAGCCGCCAAATCACTGTGAACAGTGTGGCACCAGGTTTCATCGCAACAGAAATGACAGATGCACTTAGTGAAGACATTCGCAAAAAAATGAGTGATCAAGTGGCTTTAAATCGCTTAGGTGAGCCACAAGATATCGCAAATGCGGTGAGTTTCCTTGCAAGTGATAAAGCAGGTTACATTACCGGTACGGTATTACATGTAAATGGTGGTTTATACATGGCCTAAGGCTGATGTATAAACTTTTAAAAATTTTTATATTCAATTAAACTAGTGGCAAATCAAACGCCACAAGCAATGAGGAGAATTCCTGTGAGCGATATCGAACTACGCGTTAAACAAGCGGTTGCAGAACAACTTGGTCTTAAAGCTGAAGAGATTAAAAACGAAGCATCTTTTATGGATGACTTAGGTGCTGACTCTTTAGATTTAGTTGAGCTTGTAATGTCTTTCGAAAATGACTTCGACATCACTATCCCTGATGAAGATTCTAACGAAATCACTACAGTTCAATCTGCAATTGACTATGTAACTAAAAAACTTGGTTAATTCGCATATTGCTGAATAAAAAGAAGGCCACCGTAAGGTGGCTTTTTTTATTGGAGAAAAAATTTAAGAGATACATATTTTTACAAGATCAACCTCAATTGATAGCAGAGGCATAACTTTTTTGAAGTATAACAATAAAGGTCAGTTTAATGACTTTACTATAAACAATAATATGAGGACTAAAAGATGGGCCTTTTTGATTTTGTAAAAGGTATTGGTAAGAAAAATACCGCTCCTGCAGAACCACAACCAGCTCCGGCAACACCAGCAGAACCTTCTGCACAAGAAGTTGCAAATAAATTATTAGGTTTAATTAAAAGTTTAGGCTTAGGGGTAGAGGGCTTATCTGTAACCTATAATGGTGCTACAGATACTGCAATTATTAAAGGGCAGGTAAAAAGCCAAGCAGATAAAGAGAAAATTATTCTTATTGTTGGAAACATTGATCATGTGGCACAAGTAGATGACCAGATGACTGTTGCAACTCCTGAACCAGAAAGTAAGTTCTATACAGTGAAATCTGGTGACAATCTTTCAAAAATTGCGAAAGAATTTTACGGTGATGCAAATCAGTATCCAAAAATCTTTGAAGCAAATAAACCAATGTTAAAAGATCCAGATGAAATCTTCCCTGGACAGGTTTTACGTATTCCTCAATAATTGAGGGTAATAAAAAAGGCGCTTTTGGCGCCTTTTTTCTTTTTAAAATCTTTTTGGTATTTTTTGCCCATTTGGCACTGGAGTGTCAGCATTCTTTAAAACACCGAATAACCATGTTTCAGCATGCTGAACTGCAATTTTTAAAGAATCACCTAAAGCTAAACGACCAGCAATAAAACTAGCTAAAGAACAACCTGATCCATGATATTCGCCTTCAAGACGGGGGCAACTACTACTCGCTGCAAGTTCACCATTAATATATAAACTATTTTTAATATGATCTGGTGTATCTTCGTGTCCACCTTTAACTAATACAGCTTTAGCGCCCATTTCAAAAAGTTTTTTGGTTGCTTGGTCTAAGTCATCAGTACCCGTTAATGCACGTAATTCGACCGTGTTGGGAGTAATAATAGTGGCTAGGGGAATAAGCTCAACAAATGCTTTAACGAGAGTCGCTTGATCACCTAAAGAGCCACCACTGTTTGCCACCAAAACAGGATCAAGTACATATTGATAGTCAGGATGTGCACGAAGAAATTCAGCTAGAGCAGCAATATTATCTGTAGTGCCAAGCATGCCTGACTTAACACATTTAATTGGTAAATCACCAACAACGGCATTGGCTTGAGCTAATAATAGTTCTTTTGAGGTCGCTTCGAAGCCAAAGACTTGTTGTGAGTTCTGAATGGTAAGCGCTGTACATGCAATTGCTGCATGAGCACCACTTTGTCCAATCGCTTCAATATCAGCTTGTAAACCTGCACCACCTGAAGGGTCTAAACCCGAGAAACAAAGTACGGTTGGACGCACGGTTATTTCCTTTTCAATTTAAATTTACGTTAGTATAAGAGAGTTTGATTAAACTCTCGACCAATTGAATTAAATACTTTACTGGGTTAGTGATTGAATGGCTATAAAACATATTTTGATTGATTTAGATGGAACCCTAACAGACCCAAAAGTTGGTATCCATACTTCAATTCGCTATGCAATGGAAAAACTAGGCTATCCATTGGCTGCCGATTTAAATATTGACTGGACCATTGGCCCACCCTTAAAACCTTCACTCGCAAAATTGTTGGCTACTCAAGATGATGCGTTAGCTGAACAAGCTCTACTTGCTTATCGCGAGCGTTTCTCGGTCATTGGTTTATTTGAAAATGAAGTATATCCATCTGTTGCAAAAACGCTTAGCGCTTTAAAAAAAGAAGGATATCGTTTATTTGTTGCCACTGCTAAACCAACGATTTATGCAAAACGTATCTTGGATCATTTTGAGTTAAGCCAATATTTTGTACATATTTATGGTAGTGAATTGACAGGTGAGCGTACCAATAAAGCTGAACTTATTCATTATATTCTTGAACATGAGCAACTAAGCCCAGAAGAATGCTTAATGATAGGTGACCGTCAATATGATGTTTTAGGTGCACGTCATAATGGTATTGAGGCGGTAGCTGTGACTTATGGTTATGGAACAGCAGAGGAACTTGCTCAAGCACAGCCAAAAGCAATGATTAATCAATTCTCTGAACTCTTGGACTATGTTGAAGAAGTGGCAGCACAAAAGAAAGTTTCTTAAATATAAGTAAGTTTTAATTTAAAGGTTTGGCTTTGATATAAAGCCAAACCTTTTTTTATTTAAACACCGTGTTGTTGACGGTATTGAACAAGTTCTTCAATCGTAATCACAGTTAAATGATGAGTTTGCGCATAAGCCAAAACTTGAATGCCTGATGCCATAGTGCCATCTGGGTTAGTCAATTCACATAACACACCAGCAGGTTTTAAACCGGCTAGTCGTGCGAGATCAATTGTTCCTTCAGTATGACCACGTCGAGTAAGCACTCCGCCATTACGTGCACGTAATGGAAAAACGTGACCTGGACGATTAAGATCGCTTGGTACAGCACCATCTTTAATTGCAGTTTGAATGGTAGTAACACGGTCTTTAGCAGAAACACCTGTAGTAACACCTTGAGCAGCTTCAATGGTTACTGTGAAAGCGGTATGAAACTGGCTCGAGTTTTGAGAAACCATTGGTGGTAGTTCTAGATGATCTGCTAGCTCTTCTGTAAGGCATAAACATACGATACCCGAGCCATCACGAATCATGCGTGCCATTGTTTCTACCGTTAACGTTTCGGCTGCAACAATGAGATCAGCTTCATTTTCACGGTCAAAGTCATCCATAACCAAGACGGGTTTGCCTTGACGGATATCTTCTAATGCTTGTTGAATGCGCTGCTCAGCAGGAGAAAGGGCTGAGAAAAAAAGTTCTGGTTGAATTAAGCTAGACATAATGAAACGCTCTCGTAAAAATACGGTTGAACATTTCAGGACTGATGTAAAAACAGGCTGGCACTGAAATAAAACGGATTTATCCCAGTTCGTCGTCTTCTTTCATCCGGACTATACCGTCGGCTTTGGAGTTTCACCAAATCTGCTCAAATTAAAAAATTTAAGCTCGTGGGCTTGTTAATCTATTTATTGAAAATTAACTTTACCACCGGTGGGGAATTACACCCCGCCCTGAAGCGATGGGTTTTATTATAGCGCGCTTGGCAAAATTGGCTAGATGCTTTTGTAGAATGCTAAGTCTCATTATGAATAAGTATTTTCATAAACAGAATTAGGCTTTTTAACAAGAGCTTACTTGTTGATATGAAAATGGAATGCTATGTTTTTTATAGAAAATTATAAATAAAATAGGTGTTTCATGCAGATAAGAGACTATTATCCTCTAACAAATAGCTCATTTATTCAGCATCTCCATATTTTCAGTTATGTATTTATGGCGGTAAGTATTCTTTATTTAATTGCTGCTAACTGGTTGATGCTTCCAGATAGCATTCAACTCGCTATCCCGCCCCTTATATTACTTGTGACAGCATGGTTCAGTGTAAAAGATACCTTAACTGAAGGTGTTAGGCAGACCTTACACAGTATTTGTGGCTTGATGATAGGCTTAAGCTTGGCCGTTATCGGACAGGTTTATCAAACTGGTGCAGACAGTTATTTGCTTTTTTTAATTTGGACATTGCTTTTACTACCATGGCTATATCGACCGAATATTGGAATCTTTGCTTTAATTTGTATTACTAGTCAGCTCACACTTTTTTTATTTTTTAAACAGACTTTTTGGTCAGTAAAGTTTCCTTATTTATATCTATTCGCTCTAAATTTATTAAGCCTGGTCGAGTTTGGGGTGTGTATAAAGAAGTATCGTGCTTTAAGATTTGTTTTTATCGCTTGGTTTGCCGTTATTTCAATCATTGGAATGATCCAATATTTATCGAATGAAAATATTCCTTATCTGATCTCGGCTTTCTTTTCAGGACTCATCGCTTTTTATTATTTCTTCAAAAAAGACGACCAATTATGTGCCAGTTTAATGGCTGCTGTTCTCGGTGTAACCGCAACAATATGGCTTGTAGATGGGATTAATAACTTATTTAAAGATTCTAATGAGTTCATCTTTTTATTGATTGCGGGCATTATTTTTATTTGGTTTGCACTCATTAGTTATCTTTTAATAAAAATTTTTCGTCAAAGCCGCTTTTATGTCATTCCATTGGCAATTGGTGCTTGGCTTGCAGGTCTAGCACTTGCAGCTTTTACACTGGTGTTTTGGGAGGCCATTTCTTTAGTTATTGGAATTATTTTTGTTGGACTAGCTTTTATTCTTTTAAAGAAATCACAAAGCTATTTCTTTCGACAATTTGCTTATTGTTTATTTATCAGTGGACAGACTGCTTTCTTATTTCATCTTGGTTCAGAAACAGATCAAATTCTATGGGTTTTAATTGCGCAGATTTTTATTCTATGTATCAGTTATTTCCTTAAACCGCATTGGTTCTTCATTTTAATTCAATTGCTTGCTACATATGGCATCGCTTTTATCTACTTGCTGCAATTAGACCATTCATTGTGGTCAATACATTCTAATCAGACCTATTTAAATTTAACTTTGCTCAGTTACTTGGTTTTTAGTTTGGTGCTGTTGCCTAAGAGTGAATCAATAGCGTTATATGAGCGTAGTATTTTTTTATGTGTGCTTGTAGTAATTCTAGTAGCTTCTTTTTTTGATGCTTTTATGGGGTTAATTCCAGAGAGTTCGATAGGTCAGCAGCTATGGGTTTTATATTTGCTACCTAGCATATGGTTGCTATGTTTTAGTATTTTTCATTTATATAGACAACTTCATGGAGTCACTTTTTTTGCCTTTTTAATTTTTGGCATATTGCTTATTACACTTGGCTATTTTGAAATTTTTATCCTGTTCATTATTTTAACGTGGGCATTAAAAAAGAAAGATTATATTGTTTATGGAGTTAGCTTGGCTGTATTAGTTTTAGTGTTCTGGCAGCTCTACTACAACTTACAAATAACTTTTCTAGCCAAGAGTGCCTCAATTTTTATTTCTGGTGTTGTTCTCTTGGCTCTGTCATGGTTACTTCATCGTGAAAATAAAGGTGATTTTGTTGAAGTTGAAGGAGGGAAAGAATGAAAAAGTATTTTTCTCTTATTCTTGCATTCGCCACCATATTAATCTTTGTAGGATTAGTAGTGAAAAACGAATGGCATCTGCATCATAGTAAAAGTATTTTTATTGAGCTTAGACCAGTTGATCCTCGTTCAATTTTACAAGGTGACTATATGGCACTGGCTTATGAGTTAAATTTACAATCTCTTAAAGCTCTTGCAGGAAGTGAGAGTGAGGCTCTAGATCAGGTAATTTTTAATCATTCTTCTGTTCCAGCAAAAGTTATTTTGGATTCACAAAATCGAGTAGTTCGTACAATTTTAGATAGTAACAATTCAGTTGCTGGGCAAAGTTTAATTTTAAAAAATCCTGAAAATCGTTTACAGGCTTTATATCCCGCTTCACGAAGTTTCTTGTTTGCCGAAGGTCTAGCTGAATGCTATCAGAAAGCAAAGTATGCTGAATTTAAGGTAAATACAAAAGGAGAGGCGATTCTGTTTGATTTGCGAGGAGAGGGGCTTCAAGCATTAAATTGCAAACAGCAAAAGAACTGGTGGGAAGGAACGATTTAGGATTTATAAAATTATAAAAGCCCGTCAATGCGGGCTTTTTTATTCTTAGAAGAAATTAGGCAACTTGAACAGGGATACAATTCGCTGTGTGGTTGACTGTATTATTTGGGTTTGCATAGACCAAACGTGGTTTATGAATATTTGCTTCAGCTTCAGTAAAATCACCAAATGTAGCAATAATGACTAGATCACCAACGTCTGCTTGATGTGCAGCACCGCCGTTTACTGAAATAATTCCAGAGTTATCTTCACCACGAATCGCATAAGTCGTGAAGCGTTTGCCATTGGTTACATTCCAAACATGAATTTCTTCATATTCACGAATACCAGCTAAGTCCATCAATACGCCATCAATTGCACAAGAACCTTCATAGTGAAGTTCAGCATGGGTTACAACTGCACGGTGAATTTTGCATTTTAATAAACGAGATAGCATGGCTAGCGTCTCCTGAGTAGACCTAAGATGTAGATCTTATGGTGAAATCTTTAGCTTTTGCGGTTGGCAAAGTGGCTGATGCGCATTTTGCTCCTAAAAAAGCAAGATAGCAAGCATGATTGTTCAACAATTTAAGTGGGTTTATATGCATTAATTTGATTCATGGCCTGTGGAACTTGTCCTTGAACAAGTAGTTTCACTTTAGAAAGGGCATGATCAATTGCAGCATCCATCAGACTTTGTTCACTACTTGGTGCTTTTCCAAGTACGTGACCTGAAACTCTTTCTTTTGAGCCAGGATGTCCGATACCAATACGTAAACGATGAAAATTTGGACCAATATGAGGGACAATGTCACGTAAACCGTTATGACCGCCATGTCCTCCGCCTGTTTTTAAGCGAATTACACCAGGATTCATATCAAGTTCATCATGAGCAATCAAAATTGCTTCGGGAGCAATTTGATAAAATTTTGCAAATGGAACTACACTTTGTCCAGAACGGTTCATAAATGTAGTGGGTAGAAGTAGACGGACATCGTGTCCTTCTATATTACCACGTCCACTGATTCCGTGAAATTTCGGATCATTTTTTAATGTAATGCCATATTTATTAGCAAGCTGTTCAATGAACCAAAAGCCTGCATTATGGCGGGTTTGGGCATATTCTGAACCAGGATTGCCCAAACCAACAATTAGCGAAATATTTGACACTAATCTACGCCTTTCAACACTTATGCGCGTTTGAAGTCAGCGTGCATAGGAGTGTTTTTAGATGGGTGACGTTGTAACGCTTGGATTTTAACGTTTTCAACTTTGTCGCCCACTTTGATTTCTACAACTTCTTCAAAGAAAGCATTGTTTTCTAAAGCTTTTACAAGCTCACGAAGTTCTAAAGTAATAGCTACAGGCTCAGCATTGCCACCATAAATGATAGCTGGAATTAATGCTTCGTGACGAAGGCGGCGGCTCGCACCTTTCCCTTGTTTGTCTTCAGCACGCGCTTGAGCGTTTAATACGAAGTTTGCCATGAGTAAATCCTCATTAAAGTTTAAATATACTAAACTTGCGACCAGTTTAGTGATAGAAAACCCCAGCCAAAGCCAGGGTTCATAAAAGCTGCGGTATTATAAACTATCGAACATCGCACTGATAGATTCTTCGTTATTAATACGACGAATCGTTTCGGCAACCATGCTAGCAACAGAAACCTGACGGATTTTGCCCAAGGTTAATGCTTCATCAGAAAGAGGAATGGTGTCAGTGACAACCAATTCATCAATAACTGAATTACGTAAGTTTTCAATAGCCTTGCCAGAAAGTACAGGGTGAGTTGCGTATGCAACTACACGGCGTGCACCAAATTGCTTAAGCGCATCAGCTGCTTTGCACAATGTACCGGCAGTATCAACCATGTCATCTACGATAACGCAATCACGATCTTTTACGTCACCAATTAAGTGCATAACTTGCGACTCATTGGCTTTTTGACGACGTTTATCAATAATTGCTAAATCGATGTCACCCATCTGTTTGGCAACGGCACGAGCACGTACTACACCACCAACATCAGGAGAAACCACCATAAGGTTGTCATGCTGTTGTTGACGTAAGTCAGCAAGCAAAGCAGGAGTACCGTAGATGTTGTCGACTGGAATATCGAAGAAACCCTGAATTTGGTCAGCATGTAAGTCAATCATTACGACACGATCAATACCAACAGTGGTAAGCATGTCTGCAACAACTTTAGCTGTAATCGGTACACGTGCAGAACGTGGACGACGGTCTTGGCGAGCATAACCAAAATAAGGGATAACAGCGGTAATACGACCAGCACTTGCACGACGCAAAGCGTCTGCCATAACCAAGATTTCCATAAGGTTATCATTGGTAGGGGCACAAGTAGGCTGAACGATAAATACGTCTTTACCACGAACATTTTCAGTAATTTCTACTGAAATTTCTCCATCAGAAAAGTGACCGACTGATGCAGCACCTAGAGGGATATGTAAGTGACTTACGACTTTTTGAGCGAACTGTGGATGAGCATTTCCACTAAAAACGACAAGATTGGGCATGAAGCACCCTTGGCGGTTGGTATGTAATTAAATAGATGGCAGGGGCGGCTGGATTCGAACCAACGGATGCCGAGATCAAAACCCGGTGCCT